>JAILAR010000067.1 GCA_024681515.1 Eubacterium sp.
CACATATAAAACTATACATGATAGCGCCCGTGTTTACAATAAAGAAACTTTCACGAATTTTTCAGGAAAAACCCGTTTTTTCCGTCATTTTTGATAGATTTAGTTTGCGCCCAAAGCGCTCCGTACGCTCTATACAAGAACCGCTCTGGCTCCGCCGTACATTCCGGCATCATTCCCCAGCACTGCCAGTTCAAAAGTCGTATTCCTGCACGCATGGAACGCATACTGCTTGAAATACTTTTCCGTGGCATCGATGATGATCTGTCCGGCCCGGCTGACACCGCCGCCGATAACAAACACTTCAGGATCCACAACCGCAGCCACCTGTGCCATGGCAAGGCCCAGTTTCTTTCCGAGCTCATCGACCAGCTCCATCGCCAGATCATCTCCCGTCTTTGCGGCATCGAAGATCTCCTTTGCAGAGATATACTGTACCTCCCGCAGCTTGGACGGACGATCGGAATCGTTCAGTGCCTTGTTCGCCATTCTCACGATACCTGTTGCCGATGCATACTGCTCCAGACAGCCACGTTTTCCGCAGTTGCAGACATCCGTCTCCGAGAGATCCATGGTCATATGACCGATCTCACCACCGGCACCGTTTACGCCTGCAAGCATCTTTCCACCTAAAATGATACCTCCGCCGACACCGGTTCCCAGTGTGATCATGACGATATTCTCATGGCCCTTGCCGCCGCCCTGCCACATTTCACCGAGGGCAGCCATATTAGCGTCATTTCCGACCTTCACTTTCACGCCCAGAAGCTGACTCAGCTCCTCCGCCGCGTTGAAGACACCCCAGCCCAGGTTCACGCACTTGATCACGGTTCCGTCATCACGGACCGGTCCCGGAACACCCATACCGACTCCGAGGACATCCTCTTTCGAAATGCCGCGCTCTTCCATCTTCGCCTTCACGGAATCGGCTATATCCCCGAGGATGTAAGCCCCGCCGTCATCTGTCCGGGTTGTGATCTCCCACTTGTCCAGAAGTTCTCCTTCCGTCGAAAAAAGGCCGATCTTAACGGTTGTACCTCCGATATCCACTCCGAATACATAATTTGCCATGTTGCTACCTCCACTTTTTCTGTTTATCTTGTTCTAAGGATTCTGTAAATCGTTATTTAATTTAATCTGATGTCCCTTCAATATCAGGAATTCTTCTGGATGTTTTCCATCACTCTGCGGTACATTTCCTGCGCCGCATTATAGCCCATCTTCTTCTGACGGTGGTTGACCGCTGCGGACTCAACGATAATGGCCAGATTCCGTCCCGGACGGATCGGAATATTATGGCTTACCACCTTGTTGCCGAGGAATTCCTTATATTGATCCTCCAGACCCATCCGGTCATAATTTGCATCCCGATCCCATTCCTCCAGATTGATCACCAGATCGATCTGCTGGGAGATCTTCACGCATTCAACACCGAACATGGTCTTTACATCGATGATACCGATTCCCCGAAGTTCTATGAAATGCCTTGTGATCTCCGGGCTCTGTCCGATCAGCTGGTCATCCGAGATCTTCTTGATCTCAACCACATCATCCGCCACCAGCCGGTGTCCGCGCTTCAGAAGCTCCAGCGCCGCCTCGGATTTTCCGATACCGCTGTCTCCCATGATCAGCACACCTTCACCGAATACATCCACCAGAACCGCGTGAATGGAGATCCTGGGTGCCAGCTCTTCATGCAGCCAGCGCACCGCCTCATGTACAAAGTTTGAGGTCGTCGATGCGGAAGAAAGCACCGGAATCCCATGCTTCCTGCCGGCCTCCACGATGAAATCATAAGGCTCGATATCCCGGCAGAACACCAGACACGGGATTGGGAATTGAAAGAGCTTGTCAAAGATCTCGATATTCTCCTCTCTCGTATGCATATCTGCCAGATATGCATGTTCCACATTTCCGCAGATCTGTACACGCGCGGAATCGAAATGCTCGAAGAAGCCTGCCAGCTGAAGCGCCGGCCGGTTGATATCCGGATCCGTGATCAGGATCTTCTCCGTATCGATCTCCGGCGTATAGTTCTTCAGGTTCAGTTTCTTAATAAAATCAGATAATTTTACACTATACTCTGCCGTCATATCCCTTCTCCCTGTCATATGAAAACAATTATGATATTTGCCCGGGCAATCCCGTGGCGATCCCATGGCAATCCCGTGGCTTAGGTACCATAATTATGCTGCGCATAATTATGTCCGGCCGCTTCGCGACCGCGTCGCTGCTTCGCAGCGGTATCCCTCACTTCGTTCGGGACCACGGGGCCCTCCTGCGCTTCGCGCAGGCAATCCCGTGGCTTATTTTACCATACATGGCGTTTTTTTACCATACATGTTATAATATCCACATGAAAGAATTCAACATCGAAGAAGAACTGAAAAAACTGCCGAACCTCCCCGGTGTCTATCTTATGCACAGCGACAGCGAGGAGATTCTTTACGTGGGCAAAGCCACCTCGCTGCACAACCGTGTCCGCCAGTATTTTCGGAAGGGGCATGGCCACGGCGGCTCCCCGAAGATCACAAAAATGGTATCCCAGATCGCATACTTTGAGTACATTGTGACCGGTTCCGAGATGGAAGCGCTGGTACTGGAATGCAATCTGATCAAGGAATACCGGCCACGGTACAACACGCTGATGACGGATGACAAAGGCTACCCTTACATCCGCGTCACTGTTGACGAGGAATATCCCAGGGTTCTGTACAGCCATCAGATGCGCAGAGACAAGTCAAAATATTTCGGACCCTACACAGATGCCGGCGCCGTACATGACATCATCCAGCTGGTAACCAAACTTTTCCGACTCAGAACCTGCAACCGAAGTCTTCCGAAAGAGATCGACCGGGAGCGTCCCTGTCTCTATTACCAGATCGGACAATGTACAGGTCCCTGCAGCAGCGCTCTGGCCGGAAAAGAAGAATATAACGAGCAGATCCGGCAGGCCATCCGATTTCTGAAAGGCGACACCAAGGACCTTGTAAGTGATCTGAAGCAGAAAATGAAGGCATTTGCCTCCGAAATGGAATTTGAGAAAGCCGCCGAGATCCGCGACCTGATCGAAAGCATTTTCCACATCATGGACAAGCAGCGGATGAACGACACAAATGCGGATAACCGTGATGTAGTGGCCTTTGCAAGAGGCGAAAAAGATACCGTGATCACTGTCTTCTTCGTCCGGGACGGTCAGCTGCTGGGAAGAGAAAACCATCATATGTCTGCGGAACCTGAGGAACCGGATGACGCTGTCCTCACGGAATTCATCAAACAGTACTACAGCAGCACGCCGTATATTCCAAAGGAGATTCTCACCCGGATCCCTCTTTTGGACCCTGAGATCCTGCTCTCCTATCTCTCCGAAAAAAAAGGCAGCAAGGTCACCTTCCTGCAGCCGCAGCGCGGTGACAAAGCCGGTCTGCTGAAGCTTGCGGAGGACAATGCCAAGCTGGTGCTGGAACAGGATATGGAGCGGATCCGTAAGAAAGAAAAACGCACCACCGGTGCCGTGCAGGAGATTGCGGACATCCTGCAGATCCCCAGTGCCGCACGCATGGAAGCCTTTGATATATCCAACATTTCCGGATACCACAGCGTCGCCTCCATGGTTGTCTTCGAAAACGGGGAACCCCGCCGAAATGCATACCGGAAATTCCGGCTTCGGACCGTAGAAGGGCCGGACGACTACGCCTCCATGAAGGAGGTTCTGTCCCGCCGCTACACCAACGAAAAACTCGGCCCACTCCCCGACGTACTGATGATGGACGGCGGAAAGGGGCAGGTGCATATCGCGGAAATGGTTCTGGACAGTCTGGGTCTGGAGATCCCGGTCTGCGGAATGGTGAAGGACGATCATCACCGCACCAGAGGCCTGTACTACAAAGACCAGGAGGTGGAATTCCCCAAAGGCAGCGAAGCCATGCATATGATCACCGCTTTGCAGGACGAGACCCACCGCTTCGCCATCACTTACCACCAGCTGCTACGAAGCAAAGGGCAGGTACACTCTATCCTGGATGACATCGAAGGAGTCGGTGAGAAACGCAGACGCGCTCTGCTGCTGCATTTCAAAACCATCGAAGCCGTGCAGGCCGCCACCGTTGATGAGCTTTCCTCTCTCCCGGAGATGAACCGCCGCAGCGCCGAGGCCGTTTACGCCTTTTTCCACCGCTCAGCAGATAATGTTTCAGAAGGAATAACTTCGGAAGAAACGACTCCGGAAGAAATGACTTCAACCAATGACAACCCGGATAACTGATACATAGACATAGATAAAAGCAGGAAGGAAAGACCCATGGGAAGATTTCTATATCCAAACGCATACTTCACCTCCACCTACGCAATCGATTTCGCAAAGCTATATCGCGCCGGATTCCGCGGGATCCTCTTTGATATCGACAACACCCTGGTCCCCCACGATGCCATGACTGACGAACGCAGCCGCACACTTCTCCGACAGCTTCGTGAGATAGGATTCTCCATCTGCTTCGTCTCCAACAATGACGAGCCCAGAGTGGCCAATTTTGTCGCAGAACTCCATGTGGACGGCCTACCCGATCCGCAGTACATCTTCAAGGCAGCCAAACCCCGCGGACAGGGTTACATCGACGGTATCCGTAAAATGGATCTCCATCACAGCCAGGTGATCTTCGTCGGCGACCAGCTCCTCACCGACATCTGGGGCGCAAACAATGCAAAGCTCCCCTCCATCCTGGTCCAACCGGTAGCCCCCGAGACCAAGCTCCAGATCAAACTTAAGAGAATTCTGGAGAAACCTGTTATAAAGATGTATCTTCGAAAACACCCGCTTCGAGAAGGATAACTTATGGCATAGAAAAAAGACCGGGAAGCCCGGTCTTTTTTCTGTCGCGAAGAACCTTACGCGACGTACAGGAGGACTTACATCCTCGCCATTCTAGAGGATGTCCGCTCTGAGCTTCTTCAGTACCTGGAAGCTCTTGGTTCTTAATTCCTCTGCTTCAAACAACGAAAGCATCGTATCAAGATCAAACTTACACTTCATGACACTGTCAAGCCAGTCATTGATATAAGACTTTACATACTCGACATTCTCTTCCGACTTGTCTTTCAGAGTATTCTGAATGTTGTTGATGTTATCAACCACATTCGGGGTTGCTGTGTTACGCTCGGAGGAGGACTGACTGCCTTCATCCGAAAGCTCGATAACCTTACCCGTCTTGGTGATGATCACCTTCTTGTTCGGCGTTGCCTCCGGCTTCACGGTTCCTCCGCCACCCTTCTTATCCAGCAGTTTCTCTACCGCCTTTACAAGGCAGATCACACTGTAGGTGGCTTCCTGCTGTGTCTGGGATTCCTGTCCCTTGGACTCAAACTGATACCAGAGCCATTCCGACTTCAGCAGCATCTCTTCGATCTTGGAATCATCCAGGAGCTTACGCAGATCCGGATCCATAGCCGGTGTGGAAGCACGTCCGAAAAGCTTTCCGCCGGACTGCGGGATCTCTGCCTTCTTGTACTTGGCAGGAACCACAACCTCTGCATAATCCTTTGTCAGATATTTCTCTGCCTTTCTCGGATCATAGTCGCTGTTGATGATCGCAACTCTGCCGCCATTCAGGCCGTTGATGATCATATCCTCTGCCGCCATGAACACGAGAGTCTTCTGACGATCATCGATCATCTGCTTGATCTCATAGTTGGTTTTGGACTTCTCAAGGATCGCATTCTTACGAACCTTGAACGCCTTGATCTTCTCCTTCACGCTGAAGAACATCTTCAGCAGGGACGGATTTGCATTTACATAGTCATTGATCCATGTGATCTCCACATACTGATGCTCGATCTTGTTGGACAGCTCATATACATTGTAGCCATCAAATACAACATTCAGAGTGGTATACAGTTTTTCCAGGATCTCATACTTCTCTTCCCAGGAACGTCCGGTCACATCGGAGTTAACCAGTTCCTTGATCCCGCATTCATAGAATACCAGGTTGTATTCATACAGACCTTCAAAAATGTTGGTCTTACCGGTCAGCTGCGCGCCGGCACCCAGTGTCTGCAGGTTCTTCTTCATATCCGGCTCATTCTCGATGTAGAGATAAACCTTCTTTACGAAAGCTGAAACCTCAGAGATCAGCGTATCGATACGCTTGTTGTAGATCTCCTGCTTGGAAATGGCTGTCAGCACATTTCTGGAAAGCACGCTGGTATCCTGCGTCGTATTGACGTTGCGGATCAGTTCCTTGAAGCTCTCATAAACTGCCATGTTGTCGATGGGGATATACTCCGCATTCAGTCCGTAGAACTCAAACGCCTTGTTATAATCCTTGTTAGCAATGAATGTATTGAACAGGCCGATGGAAAGCTGCGTCTTGTAATCGATGCCGACATGCGGATCCTCAACAACATAGTCAAAGAGAACTTCCAGATTGGACAGATATGCCTCGGAATTCGCCATGGCGGTGGGAAGACCCATTTCCATTACAACATGGATCAGATCCAGATATCCCATGAGCGCCTTATCAAAGTTCTTCGGCCGGTCATCATCCTCCAGGATCTGATAGCTGACATTGATCAGAAGCGGAGCGATCCGCTCGCCGATCAGCCGCATAGCCTCGCCGAACTTCTCTCTCTGATACAGATAGATCAGCCAGATACTGTAACGATAGATACCAGTGGTATTGATCGGTGCATCAATATCCGCCGGATCGATATCTCCGTATACAAAACTGAACAGCGGCTCGATCCACTCATCGATCTCAAACCGTTCCGGCTGCTTGATGTTCTCATCTACAAACTCGCCTAATTCGTACAGCTTCGCGCACTGGGAACGAACATCCTCATCCACGTTCATGGTCTTCAGATCAAAATTCGTGTCTTTCAGATAATCGATAACCAGAGCATAGAAACCATCCTCAACCTGTTCATTCAGGAATCGGATCAGTAACCCCTTATTGTTCGAAGCAGCGATTGATAAGACATTGTTGTCACTTCCTGATGTTATATTTGCCGGTAATGCCATGTCTCCTCCTCCTCATTTCCTCATAAATAACAAATAAAGCTCAGGCAGCGAAATCAGCGCACAAAAAACACGCGCAATATCGCAATCCTAACTGTCATTTTAACCTTTTTTCAGCCTTACGTCAACGTTATTTTGTCGAAATTGAATAATAATTTCTGTGTAAAACTGACAATTTTCACCTTACTCCGCCTTTATTCCGCCCTTATTCCGAGTCCATCAACCCGGCCAAATGAAGAAGTGCACGTGCATTTCGCGTCTTGCAGGGGCCATCCTTCATCTTATAATCAAATACCAGCTTGTCATCCGCATAGGATTCCTCGAAATGCCGGTTATCCGCAGGTTCTCCGCTTGTCTGCTTCAGATTGCAGAGTTCGAAATCATGCGTGGAAACGATCACCATGCTTCCTCCCACCGACAGTTTCTTCAGCGCTTCCTCTGCGCCTACGATCCGGTCTGCGGAATTCGTACCTTTGAAGATCTCATCGATCAGGCAGAGTGCCGGAATCCCCTCTCCCTTTCGGATGTATTCCGCCATCTCCCGCACACGGAGGATCTCCGCATAAAAGGTTGAGATTCCTCCTGCCACATCATCCTGCACGCGCATGGAGGTAAACAGTTTACGGTAATCCGAAGCAAACTCTTCTGCCACGACCCCGGCTCCGATATAGGAAAGGACCAGACTGATCGCCACGGTCCGAAGAAATGTGGTCTTACCGGACATATTGGATCCGGTGATCACCGTCAGAGGAGAAGCCAGCTCTCCGTCATTTGAAACCACGGTATCCGGATCCAGAAGCGGATGCGCAAGATCCGTAAAGGTGATTCCCACACTCCTTTGTCCGTCATCCGCGCCGGACAGTTTCGGAAGAACCGTAGGACGGACAACGGACAGAACCGCCAGACTGCCAAGTTCCTCCATTTCCGCCACGATGTCAAAGCTGCCTGCAAACGCCTCTCCATGCTCCCGATCCCAGCGCATTGCCAGAAATGCCAGGAAGAAATCCCAGCCTAAAAATCCGGTGAGTAACATACCCACCACCGGGTTATAATCCAGATTCTTCATGTCTGCCAGACGGGACAGTTTCTTCTGGGCGATCATCATACCGTCCGAGCCCGCAACCCGTTCCCGGATGGACACCAGTTTCTCCGAGCTGAACTCCGCATCCCGGATCGTCTGAAAGATCGGATAGATCTGCCCGCTGGTCATTTCCGAAGAAAAGATCCCACTGGTCTCCGCATCCAGTTTTGACTTACAGCCTGCCGTGATCCCGTACCCCACCAGGAAGGATACCAGGATCCACGCCGGCTGGATCATGCCGATCAGGATCGCGATCACCACAGCCAGATTCATCAGCGGAACCAGCACCATGAGGAATCCCATCCAGCCCGCAAAACGGATCTTGCCTGCCTTATAGGTGTTCCCCGGTTTCTTCGTATCATCATCCCGGGTGGGATGTTTTCGTTCATCTACAAACGCACGGCGTACTGCCGACTCATAATCCAGAAGGAATTTCGGATTCTCAGATAATTCACGAATTGCTTCCTGACGCTTTGTGCGTTCATTTACGACCGAATAAGGGTCTTTCAATACATCTGCCAGCCTCCACTTTCCATACGCAGACTGACAGATACTGATCAGCTGATACAACGATCCCGGTCCCAGAAGATCCAGATCCCGACACACCGTGTCATTCTTCTGAAGGTATCTGCCTCCATCCTCAGGAAAATTTCTCCACTCCGTTCCGAGTCTGGCAGGATACGCTTCTACTGCAGCGATCCTGGCTGCCAGCATACGTTGCTTCTTCTCGATCCCATCATGAAGCCGGATCAACACCAGGAATCCTCCGATTGCCAGAAATCCTCCGATCAGATATACTTCCTGCATCAGCCGTTTGGTCAGTCCCATATACAGAAGGACCACAGCCGCAAGAAAAACCAGAAGCCGAAGCCAGGCAATCCGATCAAAGGATTTTTGCAGTGCCCTGCTTTGTTCCTCATCCTTTTTCTGTTCTTCCAGAAAGAACGTTCTCAGGTCTTTTTTCCATTCCATAAAATGCCTCCAATCCAACAATATCAAGTATACCTGAAAGGCCGTCCATTTTCTACTATTTCTTGCATTTTTCTGACCTCTGGAGTAAAATATAAACAGAGGCCGCCCCGTGCGGACAAAGAAAATAAAGACACAGGAGGGGTTACCAATGGGATTAGGTAAAGTAGTCGGCGGAGTCGCAAAACTCGGGATCGCAGCACTGGCTGTTGCAGGTGTCTGCTCCCTTTTCAAAGAAGAGATCCGCGAGACAGAGGCTTACAAAAAAGCAAATGAAAAGTATGATGTAGACACGAAAGTTCAAAAGGCTACTGCAAAGGTAAAGAGCACTACTCTGGATGCAGCCAAGAAGGTTTCCGAAACCGCTAAAACGGTAAAGGAAAAGGCTTCCGAGAAATGGAGCGCAGCTGATGACGCAGCTGTTGCAGAGGATGAGATCATCCTGGACGGCGAAGCTCCGGCAGACCGCGAATATGTTCCTCTGAGCGCTGCTACCGAGGCTGTTGCAGATGCAGTAAACGCTGCAGCAGAGACTGCCGATTCTACGATCACAGCCGCTGCCGATACTGCTGAAAACGTTGCCGAAGCCGCAAGTGATTCTGTATCAGAAGCAGCTGCGAAGGCCGATGACATCGTACTTGATTAATCTACTTGATTAAACGCAATGAAAAGGATCCCGCATGAGCAGGATCCTTTTCTGGTTTCGCAGAGGTTTAATCTCCCTGCTCTTCCGATTCTTTTGAAGATTGAGCTTCCGATGAAAAAAGTTCCTCCAGTTCCTTCTGTTTTTCCTCGGATACCGCTTCTTTCTCGCTCTCAGATTCCTGCTCTGCCAGCGCATTTTCTTCCGCTTCCTTCTCCCTGCGGACATTTTCCTCGTATTCCAGAAGCGGCTCCCCACGCATATAATAAATGATATCATTCACGATATCTTCTTCGTTAAAATCTGCCTCAAAATACAGATCCTCCCCATTGGAAGCAGTCAGCCTGTAAATATGGATCTGACGTCCGATGCCCCGTCTCCTGCGCTCCACATGCTTGGACAGATATTTGATATCATCGATCCTCACCACATCGATGTGCGTGATATAGGAAACGATCAGGTAATTCTCCGTCACCGTCACATTGTCCTGATGATATTTCAGCTGCTTTTCCATCTCCCGGTCCAGCCTGCGGATCGTCCGTGCCACACCTCCGTACCGCTTCAGTATCCAGGCCTCCTGATTCAGTGCCGGAAATGCAGTGGCCAGTATGACATAGATCATCAGTAACCCGAGCAGCGCCGACAGTGAAATGGATGCGATCCGAAGAATCCGGATCCTCGTCAGAGGATACTGTGTCTCATCCAGGATATAGGGTGAAAAAACGCCGGCCATCTCTCCCTGTGAAAATCCAAGGGAAGCAGCGTAAGCATGCTCAATATGTTGCGCTGCAACCTCGTCTTTTCCGATGCGAACACGAACCTCGCCCCCGGCGAGTTCCCCTTTTCGATATTTCTGAGCAGTACTGGTTTTCAGAAGAACCAGCTGCATCTCTCCATTTACCTTGCGATAAAAATACTCTGCGGTTTCCTTATCTCCTTCCGTCTGGGAAAATCCCGCACTTTGCAGATCCCCCAGCGTTACTGACACATTCCGCTCTCCGGAGGCATACAAAGTCTTCACGAGACTGAGGTCATCCATGGAGGTTGTCTGAAACACCTCCAGACGAGCCACCTGCTGAAGCAAAAGAAGCAGGATCGACAAGACCAAAACAACCGGAAATGCAAGATATAAAAGATTTTTTCTCAGCAGCTTACTAAAGCTGTGCTGCATATTACACTCCTTTTATTCCACGCTTCGCGTTCTATAGCCTTTGTGACCGCCTTTTGTGGGCGGTCACAAATCCTCCCTCCGATCGGACACAAACACCTTCGGCGTTTGTGGGCGCATACGGATCCGATTCTCCTGATGGAGAATCGAATCCTATAGCCGAATGGGGATTCCATTCACGGACACCCCATCCTCCAGACGGATCACCAGACATTTTTGGCCATCGATCACCTTTGTCTCCAAAAGCTCCGTACGATTGGTATTGATCCGGATCGAAAAATCAGCATTCTTCACTTCCAGAGTCCGCTGCGGAACCAGATTTGACGCAACAAAGATCCGCTCCTCAATGGGAATCTCCTCCGGATAGCGGGAAAGCGCCGTATCTTTTACCGCTCCATTCGCGTCTTCCGCTTCAGGCTCACCAGATTCCGGTTCTTCCGACCCGGCTCCCCCGGCCGGATCACCGCCTGCCTCATCCGGATTCAGCGTGAAAATGGCATCAAACCGGTCATCAAAGTCCTCCATCCGCTCCTCAGGAACACCGCAGTCCCGCAGGATCACGCGGACATCTTCTTTTTTCAGAATGGGGCTCTCCTGCTCCTCTTTTTTCTCACGCACTATGGTCTGCAGGTTCTCATGGATCTGCAGCACAGTACTTAAATCTCCCTCATCGCCCAGAGTATCCGTAAGCAGAGAGGAAAAGCTCTCCTTCTGCCCTGCTGCCGCCAGAGGGGTTGCACTTCCCAGCACAGCATCCGCAAATCCCGGACGGATATCTACGGAATCCTTGGAAAAATACAGCACAAAATCCGGATCCTGCGAACGTTCGATAAATGCCGGATACAGAAATCCGTTCATGGGCATTTCCACGATCTGTCCGGGCTGCAGGTTATGGAAGGCCTTCTCCGAAGGGTCATAACCGAGGCCGGGCTTTGTCGGTTTCACCGGACAGATCGCGCATACCATATGACAGTACACTTCCTCCGATGCATCCTCCAAATCCAGTCCGTCCAATGTTTTTCCGGGAACATCATAGTTCTGCCGTGCGATCAGGATCAGGAAATTGTCCACATAGTTATAATTCTCGATCACCTTGTCATAGAATTCCTGCAGTGTATCCTCATCCTTCAGATCCGTTTCGATCAGCGCCTGCAGGAGTTTGCACTCCTCACCTGTCATATCTCCGGAGCCGTCATTCCTGTGCACCTGACGCGGCCTCAGCAGGATCAGGTTCTTATCCCTTGTCCCCGACAGACATTTCCGGAAAATCTCCAGATACTTAAAGCGTTCCTCCTCCGGCAGCAGCTGAAAGCTCTCCGTAAAATGAACGACTTTCTCTTTATCTCCGTTCACAAAACATCCACTGATCCGGTGAATGTTACATTTTTCCGGCTCCAGTCGGTATAAATGTTTGATCTCACTGATATCTCCAGGTCTCATATTCCACTCCTATTGTTCTCTGAATTGATCCAGTACGGAAGACGGATCCTCATACTGCTCCCAGTAAGGATCCTCCGTAGTTTCTTCCTCTCTTCTGCTGCGCTCCGGATCCGACACAAAATGATATTCATAACTATCCAGCAATGCGTCTAAGAATTCGTCACAACTGTCCTTCCAGCCGTCATTCGGGTACTCACTGTAGATCTGCACTTCATTTCGATCCGGGTACTTGTAGCCTTCGTAAAAAAAAACCTTCGTCCGATGATCCAGATAACCGGAGATCACATAATGGTTGTCATCTTTGGTATCGTAGGTCACATACGAACTGTCATCGTTCAGATACAGATTATGCAGTACGTTATACTCGCCATCAAAGCCGACACGCCTGTCCTCCAGCCGAAACTCCGCCACCTGCAAAAGCATATTCCTTTCGGGATTCCGGTATATATAATAATATCCCTCTTCATGATCCTCCGGAGAAATATCAAAGAACCCTTCCGGCACCGAATAATTGCTCCCCAGCTTTCCCTGATGCAGGCCGGCACCATCGACCGGTGCTTCCGTCACTTCTTCCGGCACTTCTTCCGTGGCAGCTCCGGATATTCCCTCCGTACCTGAGTCATTACCCGACTCACTTGCGCGGCCCGGAGTAACGGGATTGCCGGAACCACCCACATTACCCGGATTTACATCGTTACCGGATTCACCTGAATTAGCGGTCGTGACTTCAGAAGACACTTCCGCCCCACCTTGCCGCACCTCAGTATCTGAGGCATCTCCGGTCGGGTTGCCCACCTGCTCCGACGTATTTTCTCCCGAAAGTTCCGACTCCAGCGATCCTTCCTTCGATCCCTCCCTCGCTTCTTCCTTCGATCCAAATGGAAGAAAAAGCAAAAGGATCGTCACTACCAGGATCAGGGCCGCTCCGAGAACCACCATATATCGTTTCTTTTTCATCTTATGTGACGTCCCTCTGTCAGTTTCTTCAAGCCAGACCATAACAGTCAAAGCTTATATCCAAAGCTTATATCCAAAAATGGATTATACACGCTTTTCCTCAAAAAAAGAAGTGGCACTTTGGCCACTTCTTCTTTTTATATGATCTGCAGAAAGACTGTCGGATCCGAATCCCGCCTTAAGCCTTTGCTGCTTTCTTTGCACGCTTTGCTTCCAACGCCTTCTCCGTCGGACGGACAAGGAAGAGACAAAGCAGAAGCGCTACGACATAGAGTGCCAGGGTGAAGTACAGAACGTTCTGATAGCCGTCCGGATTCACCTCCGCCGTGTGCTTTACACCGTTCTCAACATATTCGATGACCTTTGTTGATCCGGTATGCGATACGATGAACGAAGCCACCTGATTACCCGTAAGTCCTGCAAATGCCCATGCAGAAAGCGTGATTCCGTGGATCGCGGAAATGGAACCCATTCCGTAATGATCGGAAAGCAAGGTCGGAACATTGGAGAAACCTCCGCCGTAGCCTGCATTTACGATCATGATCAGCGCGATCACGAGAATTACAAGAAGCATGTTCTTATCACCGGTTTCTCCGTCATATGCAGTCTTGATACCCTGCGTTACCATAACGATCGCGGTAAATGCAATAGACAGGATAAAGATCAGTTTGTAAATCGTATTCCGGTCCTTCATGGTATCTGCCCATGCAGAGAAGCCTAAACGTCCGCCCGCATTGAAGATTGCGGAGAACGTGGAAATGATACCTACGGATGCGGCAAGACCGATACATTTTACGATCATCTTCTCCTGAGAGATCAGAGCCAGACCACAGGTGATATTGATGTAGAACATCAGCCAGATACCGATATAGTTTCCGATCGGTTTGGTTTTCAGAACCTGAATGATACTCGGTTTCTCACCCTTACCCTGCGGTTCATGCCAGCCTGCCGGTTTAGCCAGGAGCAGGTGACCTACAAACATCATAACGAAGTATACACCGGCCAGGATCCAGAACATTTTATAAACACCGGTTCCGTCGGAAGTCCCGTCCGGATTTGTACCGGACAGCCCATTCAGCATGCTGGTCATGATCGGGCTTGCGATTGCCTTTGCGGCACCGAATCCTGCAACCGCAAGACCGGTAGCCAGACCCTTCCGATCCTTAAACCAGAGCATCAATGTCTTAACCGGAGACAGATATCCGGTTCCGAGTCCGATACCCATGATAAAACCATAGCTTACATAGATACCTACAAGTGCAAGCGTACTTCCCTTGTGCTGGCCGCCGTAATAGATGAAGAAACCCGTAAGAGCCATACCTACGGAGAAGCAGATGGTTGCGATCAGAGAAGCCTTGTGGATATCCTTCTCTACAAAATTTCCAAGAAATGCCGCTGACATTCCCAGGAAGAAGATGGCAAAGCTGAACGCCCATTCAGCTGCTCCCTTGGAAAATCCGATATGGGTTGCGATCTCCTGACTGAAGATCGACCAGCAGTAAACCGTACCGATACTGCAGTGCAGCAATAATGCCGGGATGGCAGCGCGGATCCATTTGTTCTGTCTCCAGCCGCCGGACTGTGCTTTCGCTTCGCTCATGACATACTCTCCTTTTTTGTAAAAATGAAAATCTCCATTCGGGCTGCAAACGGTCTGCAAAACCCAAATGGAGATTATATCCTATTTATTATGCGTTTTCAAGTACTATTTCGGATTCTTGGGATTCAAATCATCATCTTTCTCTTCCCAAAAGTCCTCCTCTCCCTCTTCGGGCTTATCCGATGCTCCCGTGTCCTTATCATCATCTCGTTTCAGGCGATCCAGGATCCCTTTCACACCGGGACGCTCACCATGCTCCTGGCGTTCCTGTTCCTTTGCCTGTTTCTCCTGTTCCTTCTCGGTCTTTCGCTGTTCCTTCCGTTCTTCGCGGCGTTCCTCACGATCCTGCTCTTTATCCGAGAGTTCCTGCATGGACTTCTTACTCTCCGCCTCGGGCGTCTCGACCTCACCGTCAGAGATTCCTCGCTTCCGCTCCAAACGGGCCAGGATAAAATCATGATAGGAGAAATCCACGATCGCTGCGATCGGAATGGAAAGCAGCACGCCCAGGATACCGAACATACGCCCGCCCAGGATAATGAACACCAGGATCATTACCGAGGATACCCCCAGGGAGTCTCCGAAGAGCTTCGGCTTGATCACATAACCGTCAATGGTCTGCAGAACCAGGGTGAATACCAGAAAGATCAAAGCATAGAGCGGATTCACCAGAACCAGGATCAGCCCTCCGATCACCGCACCTACCAACGGACCGAAGGTCGGAGCCAGATTCGTCACTCCAACAACCACGGAGATCAGGATCACATAGGGCATGCCCATAATGGCCATGAAGATACCGTTTACGACACCGATGATAATTCCATCCAGCACGTCACATGCCACATACCGTGTCATGATCTGGTTGCACCGGTTAAAAAAGCTCATGGTGGAATGATACCGCTCTGCAGGCATGGCTGCACGGAAGAACCTCTTTCCGCCGGCAAGGATGAAATACTTTCCGAAGAGGAAATAGATTGCCAGGATTGCTCCCAGAAGGAATGTGATCAGTCCCGATCCGAAATCCAGGCCCTTATTCAAGATCAATTCTTTGTTGTCGCCAATCCATTTCACGACATTGGACACCAGATTGTCCAGAAAATCATTGACACCGGACAGATTAATCTTCAATTTGTCCGACAGTCCGCTAATGAACTTCTTCAGCGACGCGGAATATCCGTCCAGATTCTCCACAAACTGCTTGATACTGTCCACCAGCTGCGGAACAAGGTAAACCATCAGCGTGACAACCAGCACCAGGATGAGAATCAGAGCCACGGTCACCGCAAGCATACGGCGAAGCTGCCATTTTTTCAGTTTCCCGAACAGATGATGCTCAAAAAGACGCGCCAGCGGATCAATGATGTACGCGATCGCCGCACCGATGATCACCGGCGTGATGAATTTGAATATCCGGCCGATCACACCAAAGACCGCACCGAAATTCCAGAGCAGAACAAAGAAAAGCACACCGATGCAGAGCGCCAGTGCATTTTCCACCCATTTATTTTTTAGCCATTCTTTCTTAAACTTCATAGAACCCCCTGAGGAAAACACTTGTTGTACTTATGGTAATATCCTCATAATCCCTCATATCTTACCACATCTATCGTAATTGTACAAATATTATTTATGTTTTTATGCAATCCACCGAAAGTGTACAGCTAATTTACATATTTACAAATTAATCCGAAATGTCTATAATGTGAAAGTTATCGCTTATTATAGTAGAATCACTTCCATTTTTTGTTGCGATGATACACAGTTCACACACTTTTTACGTTTCATCATCAAATCACCAATATAAATCAGAATCAGGAAAAACACTATGAATTCACCCGAAAAATCCATGGCACTCTTCCGGGACGCCTCCGTTCCGAAAGCTGTCTTCTCAAATATCATTCCTTCCGTGATCAGCATGTTGATGGTACTGTTCTACAATCTGGCAGATACCGTCTTCATCGGACAGACCAAGAACGCCCTGATGGTGACCGCCGTATCGCTGGCCACCCCGGTGTTCCTGCTTTTCATGTCCATCGGCATGCTTTTCGGTATCGGAGGAACATCTCTCATCTCCAGAAAGCTCGGCGAAGGCGATCATCATATGGCGAAGCGCGCCTCCTCCTTCTGCTTCTGGAGTGGAGCCGTGATCGGAATCATTTCCATGATTGGGATCCTGATCTTTGCAGAACCGGTGGCCCGTGCGGTAGGCGCCAGTGACGACTCTCTGGAATATACCAAGCAGTATCTGAGCATCGTTGCCTTCGGCATTCCGTTCCTGATCATCAGCAACTCCTTCAGTAATATCATCCGAGCAGAGGGACATCCGAAGACCGCCATGACCGGCATGATCGTCGGGAACCTCGTAAACATCCTTCTGGACCCCCTGTTCATCCTGACCTTTGACTGGACCGTGGCAGGCGCGGCGCTGGCAACCGTGCTTGGAAATGTGGTCTCCGCCATCTTCTACATCTCCCATCTCTGCTCAAAGGGAACCATGCTTTCCCTCCGGCTGAAATATTACACATTAAAACGTGCCGTCTCCCTGGGTGTTTTTGCCATCGGAATCCCGGCGGCACTGAACTCGGTACTGATGAGCACCTCAAACATCGTGATCAACAAAGTCATGGCCAACTACGGTGACATGGCCGTGGCAGGGCTTGGCGTTGCCATGAAGGTGAATACCATCTGCGTCATGCTTCTGATCGGTATCGGTACCGGTATTCAGCCTGTGCTGGGCTTCTGCTATGGGGCAAGACTGCGAAAAAGGTATCTGTCCATTTTACGCTTCACGTTAATGGTGGCCTTTATCACCAGCCTTGTCATGACCGTGGTCTGCTATGTCTTTGCCGGGCCACTGGTACGTTTCATCCTGGAGGAGCCTGAAGCCTATGCCTACGGATTTGAATTCTCCAGAGTGTACATCCTGTCCGGACCTGTGATCGGCATTCTCTTCGTAATGATCAATGCGATCCAGTCCACGGGTGCGATGCTGCCGTCCCTGATCCTCTCGATCTCACGGCAGGGTATCATTTACTACCCCGTGCTTATCATCTTTACGACCTTCTTTGACACAGCAAAAATGGCAGCCATGACGCAGCCCGTAACGGACTACATCGCTGCCACTCTTGCCATAGTCTTATTCATCATCGCCTTCCGAAAACACTTCCCGAAAAGTAAGAGTTTGGATTAAGACGACTTTTCACTATCGTCTACTGCGGTTTCACCACAATATTGATGATCTTCTTCGGAACATAGATCTCCTTCACAACCGTGAAGCCTTCCAGCCTTGCGGCAACGGCTTCCTTACCTGCAGCCAGGATGGTATCCTTATCCGCATCGGTGGGTACCTGTACGGTGGTACGGGTCTTGCCGTTGATCTGTACCGGAAGCTCCATGGTATCAGCCACCAGAAACTTCTCGTCGTACTCCGGCCAGGTCTGGTGGAATACGGAATCCGTTCCGCCCAGCGCTTCCCAGAGTTCCTCACCCACATGCGGAGCGAACGGTGCGATGAGACGGACCATGGTCTTTAAGGTCTCACGGTCTACACCGGAAGTCTTGGTCAGATCCACGAACTTGTTGTTGTACTCCATAAATGCAGATACAACGGTGTTCAGGCTGAAGCTCTCCAGACGCTGGGATACATCCTTTGCAAGGCCGTGACGCAGTGCAACCAGTTCCGGTGTCTCTGCCACTTCCCCCTTCTCGATGTTATCCATCACCATGGTGTAGAAACGCTTCAGGAAACGATAGATACCGTCAATGCCTGCATCGTCCCAGATGGAATCCAGTTCCGGCGGTCCTACGAACAGCTCGTAGAGACGCAGGGTATCGCAGCCGTACTCTTCCACGATATCATCCGGGGATACGATGTTACCCAGAGACTTGCTCATCTTCGTGGGCTTGCCGGTAACGCGATCCTTACCGCAGATCATACCCTGGTTGAACAGCTTTTTGAAAGGCTCTTCAAAGCTTACCACACCGATATCATACAGGAACTTGGTATAGAATCTGGAATACAGCAGGTGAAGCACCGCATGCTCCACACCACCGATGTACATATCCACCGGAAGGTACTTGTCTGCCTTCTCCTTGCTTACCAGTTCTTCACTGTTCTTATTATCCACATAACGCAGGAAATACCAGGAAGATCCTGCCCACTGGGGCATGGTATTGGTCTCACGCTTTGCCGGCTTTCCGCAGCACGGACATGTGGTATTTACCCAGCTCTCGATGGCTGCCAGCGGAGATTCGCCGGTACCTGTGGGCTCGTATTTCTCTACATCCGGCAGGAGCAGCGGCAGCTGATCTTCCGGAACAGGTACCGCACCGCAGTCCGGGCAGTGAATGATCGGAATGGGCTCGCCCCAGTAACGCTGACGAGAGAATACCCAGTCACGGAGCTTGTAATTCACGGTTGCCTTACCGTAACCCTTATCCTCGATATACTGAGGAGCCTCCTGCTTCAGAACAGCTGACTCCATACCGTTCCAGTCTCCGGAATTGATCATGATACCGGATGCCTCTGTGTAGGCCTCCTGCATATCCGGGATCTCCACACCATCCTTGGCGATAACCTGGATGATGGGCAGGTTGAACTTCTTTGCGAACTCAAAGTCACGGTCATCATGCGCCGGCACGCACATGATGGCTCCGGTACCGTAATCTGCCAGTACATAATCGGACAGCCAGATAGGAACCTTTGCCCCGTTCAGCGGATTGATGGCATAGCTGCCGGTGAACACACCGGTCTTATCCTTATCCGCCATACGATCTACGGAAGAACGAAGAGACGTCTGGTAAATGTATGCATCTACCGCCTCCTTGGTCTCCGGTGTAGCCAGGCCTGCGGCCAGCTTATGCTCCGGTGCCAGAACCATAAATGTAGCACCGTACAGGGTATCCGGTCTTGTGGTATATACACGAATGGACTCATCGCGGCCATCGATTTTGAAATCAACCTCTGCACCGCGGGACTTACCGATCCACTCGGTCTGCATTTTCTTTACTTTCTCCGGCCAATCCAGCTTGTCCAGATCTGCCAGAAGGCGCTCCGCATAAGCCGTGATCTTCAGCATCCACTGACGCAGATTCTTCTTGGTAACGTCAGCTCCGCAGCGCTCACATTTTCCTTCCTTAACCTCTTCGTTGGCAAGACCGGTCTTGCAGGAAGGACACCAGTTGATGGGCATCTCCTTCTCATAGGCCAGACCCTTCTTGAACATCTGAACGAAGATCCACTGGGTCCACTTATAGAATTCCGGATCCGTGGTATTCACTTCCATATCCCAGTCATAGATTGCAGCGATCTGCCGGATCTGACGCTTGATGTTGGCCACATTGGATGCGGTGGAAATGGACGGATGCACGCCGTTCTTGATGGCGTAGTTCTCCGCCGGAAGTCCGAAAGCATCCCAACCCATGGGATGGATCACGTATTTATCATGCATCAGCTGATACCGGCTCCAGACATCGGAGATGACATAGCCTCTCCAGTGGCCGACGTGAAGACCGTTGCCCGAAGGATACGGGAACATGTCCAGACAGTAATACTTGTCCTTCTTGCCGTCGTTCACGTTGATGGGCTTGTCAGCCCAGTTCTTGGTCCATTTTGCTTCGATCAGCTTATGATTGTACTTAGCCATATATCTGTCCTCCAAACAACTCACTTACGATCGTATATATACAAACATATACAAACGTGTATTATAGCATATCTCCTGCGATTATCACAATATGGAATCATGAAAATATAGAAGAAATATACCTGTCTGCCGACCGTATCACGCAAAAAACATGGGCAGCCGTTCATGTGCTGCCCATGTTTCAGGATTCGTCATGACTCTTTCATGATTATTCATGATTCTTACTTGCCCATATGACGTGCTTTATTCTCGTGTGCCGGTTTCGGCCTTGGTTTTGCCTTCCGGATCTCGGTTACATTTTCCCTCAGCGTGCCCTCTTTCTGCCTCCTCGCCACTTCCTCCGTCGCGCGGCGGGAATTCTTCTGCAGAGCAGTTTTTTCCTCCTGCGTCATTTCCAGAAGCTGACCCGCAAAAAGCGATACCTGATGCGCTCCGTCCATCCGGTCCTTCGTGTAATCTTTCGGTTTTTTATTGTTATCTTTCAGTTCCTTCCTCTTGTCAGTCAGGTACTTATCCGCCGCTTCCTTCAGCTTCTTCGCAGCCTCGGTCATGGCCGACATGTCCGATCTGGACATATACTGTCCGAAGATCACCTCCGGAGTCGCAGTCTCCCCGGCTGCCATTTTCCTGGAATTCTCCATCCGACGGTTCAGCTTCTTGGTCAGCTCCAGATATTCCTTCATGGCCGTCTGCAGCGCGATATAATTCGGCGATGTCCTGCGGCTGGAGGTTCTCTTATCCAGAAGCGTATTCAGATTTGCGGCACGCTTTTGCTGATCATACATGCCGCCCTGGGTGGCGCGGTTGTCATTTCCAACCAGATTGTCCACGGCCGAGATCTGACGGCCACGTTCGGCCCTTACAGAGATCAAAATCACCCCTGCGTTTGCTTCCTTGAAGATATTATTCTTGCCGGCCAGTGTTTCGATCTTCATGTTCTTCCAGTCATCGCCGGAGAGTTCACGGATATAGGGGAATTCCACGGTCTTCTGACCTTTCGAGAGTTTCTGCCTGCTGATGGTAATGATCTGCTGCATGATATCCACTCTCTTCCATGCCGCATCTATGGCAGATTCCTCCATCTGCCCTCGGAGCGTAAATGCCAGGTCTTCCTTTTTGAGTGCCATGACCCGATCTGCCATCTCTTTGCTCATCACTCCCATGCTGGTGGGCGGGGCCATCATACCGATTCTTTTCACGGTTCCCTTATCCGGATTCAGTCCTGTATTCTTGCCAAAGGAAGCATCATTATCGATGCCCTGCACACCGATCAGCTTATAATGATCATCAAACTGATAGAACATGTTGGCGCTGTGCCGGTCTATATTTCCACAGATATAATCCAGCACCTGCAGATCCGCCAGCTGGCGGAAGATCTGCCCATTGGTTCCGCGGAAGGGATCCGATCTTCCGACCGCCATGTACTTTGACTCCGGATAGTTGGGATCCACGCCTTTTGCTTCTTCCATGAACGTTCCTTCCACGACCTCTCCGTTCTTCGTCTTCATCTTCATGGGGTTCGCACGGCATACCAGTCCCGAAGCCCCGATCAGTTCCGCCACGGAAGACATGGCAGAATTCCTGGAATCGATCCTGGCATTCTCCGGCATATCCATCCCATAATGCATGGCATGACTTGTCCTGATCTTCTGCATTCCCAGCATCAGAAGATCGATGGAGTTCTTTCCGCAGTTTTGCCGTATCTCTCTCGCAGTTTTTCCCGTCACGGTAGCCAGCGTGTTCACAACCTTGTCTCTCAGAATCTTGCTTTTCGTGGTTGTCGCATCTTCCTGCATTCCGAGCATAAAGGATTGCGTCGTCTTATTATCCCCATCCACCGGATGATCCGGATCCGGATTTTTCGTATAGTAATCCCGATAATTCTTAAAGAAGTCCCGCATCCACTGTTTTCCGTCTTCGGTTTTTGCACTTCGTGCGGCCCATTCGCAGATCTCATTCACTTCCTTTACAGGTTCAAAGATCTTCTTCTCCGTAAAGAAACCCGGCACTTTTTTACCGTCATCCGCGATCATAACGAAAGGTTTCCGGCTGGAATTTGCCCCGCCCACGGTATCATACGAGTCTGCGTCCGTTCCGACCACCTTGACCCTGGCATCCTCCAGGAGGGTCGGAAGTGACTTGGCTTCCTTCGACGGATCATACTTCCGGAGCGTATCCATATCCTTGGAGAGGAGGCCGCCGATCTGCACGCAGATCTCACGGGCGTTTACGTCTGCCGGATCCTTACTTTCCTTTACCTTTTCAAGAAAGCCCTCCAGCTTCGCGCCTGCATCTTCATACTTTTGGATGAGTTCACTTCTCTTCTCTGCATCCACGGTCTGCCAGCCATCGGCTCCGGGCTTCATGAGATCTTCCATATCCTGATCCAAACCGGACATGGCTTCCCGGAAATCGTCATATTCCGCGTGCTTTGGCTGATATTCTTTCAGCTTTGTGAGAAGGATCTCCCTCTGTTCCTTCTCATCCCAAAACAGAAATGATATTTCCTTCTCGTCCTTTTCTTTCTTTTCTTCTACCGGACCCGGCATACTCTTCCTCCATTCCATACTACGCACTTAGGCGTGCTCCTTCTTATTTGTTCCTTATCTCTCGATTTCGGTCATGATAGTATCACACCCCGTATAACAAATGCGCAACATTAAAACCACATATTGAAACCACATTTGTTTACTGCGCCAGAAACTCCCTCAGTTTCTCTTCATGTGCCGCCGTATGAATGATCCGTCCGGCGGAGCAGCTTCTGAGGAAACGGACAGCCTCAGAGCGATGAATGGCCATACGATAAAGCGGCTTATCCCTCAGATCCGCCGCATCCAGGAAAATGATCTCGCGATGGCTTCCCACGGCTTCCATGGCCTCTTCCAGGCGGAAGGTAAAGAGCCGTCTGTCTTCAAAACGATAGAGATAGGTTGCCGCACTTTCTCCGGTAAAGAGTTCCACCGCACAGGTCTTTTCTCCGTATGCAGTGAGCCAGTATTCTTCCGTCTGCGCCGTTCGGAACAATCCCTTTCCTGTCCAGGGTTCCCGGATCTGAACATTTCCCAGCTGCTTTTCTCTGGCAGCTTTCACCTTCTTTGCCCGATCATTGCAGCGATCCGCAAAGGGCTGTGTATCATAACCCATGCGTCCCACCGTATAATGCTCACCCGTTCGCATCTGGATGTGCAGGATATAGCCGTCCAGTTGGATATGATCCGTGTAACAAAGCGGAATCCGAAGTGCATGGCTGCTGACCGGAAGGATACACACCGCATCCGAATAAAGCAGCACCCGTCCTCTCCCTGCTTCCCGCGGAGCCACGCTGCTTTCAGGGAGATCATACTCGGCCTCGCAGTCCATCAGCTTCTCTTCTTCGATAAAGAGGGACGCGCAGGACCTCTCCCCGAACAGCTTCACCAGTTCCTCCCAGAAACCGTCGAAGGAAAACCCCAGCATGGAGATCTCTGCCTGTCTCCCGTCAAATAACGTGATATATACCCGGTGATTGAGCGGTTTGATATAAGCAACGTCCGAAAAATCGATGCGGCCTTTTCCGTAATCTACGCCTTCTTTATCGATGACGATCTTAGCCTCTTCCAGGGCGATCTGCGAACCACCCACGCCGCCGCTTGCCGTTTGAATATTAAAATTGGCAGTATAATTCATTGATACCTCCTGCGATATGATTCACCTTACACTTCCGATTCGTGTCCATGTTCCATAATCATGGCATCAGATCGATGACCGGCTGCACAGATACAAATCACCGGGAACAACCTTCCAAGTCATCCCCGGTGTCATGCTATACATATTCTGCTATTCAAATAATGCCGGATGCATAAGCCGCATCTTTGTATTTACAGCTTCGTTCCGCAGCCGCCGCAGAATTTGGTTCCCGGCGGATTGTCAAAGCCGCAGTTTACGCACTTATACGATTTCTGCATGGGTGTTCCGCACTCTCCGCAGAACTTGACGCCAAGCGCCACCTGCGCACCGCAGTTCGGGCAGCGCTGACTTCCCAGCGGTGCACCGCATTCATTACAGAACTTTCCTGCTCCTGCCGGCTTTCCGCAGTTCGGACAAACCGTGGTACGTGTTTCCAGCTTACCCTGCCATACCTGCGCCGTCTCCGCAGCCTCATCGATATTTCTGCGCATGGCTCTGTTTCTTGCCTGTGCCACATAACCGGCTTCTCTCGGCGCACACTCTACGCAAAGTCCTTCCTCTTCGTTCCAGCAATCGGTCTCGCAGACCCATTTGTTGCAGGCCGGGCATTTACGGAACAATCCCTGAACCTCTGCCTGAGCCTGATCAAAGGCCTGTTCCTGCTCTCTCCGCCACTCCGGAGACTGATTCTCATAGCGGTCTCCCACAAAGTCCGCACCGCGCTCCACCGCATGTCCGATATTGCTTCCCAGACCGCTTCCGAAGCTTCCCATGATCCCGCCGATGGTCCCGGAAAGACCTCCGAACCGTCTTGTCTTCTGCTGCTTTCCGTAAGTGGAAGACTCCATGAAGGAGCTCTTGAATCCGTTTCCGCAACAGTCACAGAAATACTCGAACTGGAAGCCTGCTTCCGTCGAAAGATCATTATAGTTTCTTGTAAATGAATGTAACATAGATACCCCCTTCTCTTTATTTGATACGAGTCAAAATATCGAATCAAAATATCGAATCAAATTATCGAATCAAACCGGTTCAGATCAAACCGGTTCAAACCTGTCTCCCCTAACGTTGATTATACTATATGGAGCCGAAAATGCGCAATCGAAAATCCTGCAAAAGGATCCCCCTTTTTACGGCATCGCCTTCATCTTCACCTTGAAGGAGATCATCCGCGGTGTTTCGACCTTGTCAAACTTCACGCGATAGCATCGGTCTTTTCCGTTTATTTCAAGCACGGTTCCCTGTCCGAAGACGGCATGTTCCACCCGCTGCCCGACCTCAAAGAGTTCGCGGTCCTCCTGCTTTTTCAGGATCTTACTTTCACTTTCGATGAATCTGCGTGTATTCTCGATCAACTGCTCCTCCGGGATATCCGCATACTCCAGAAGGTCCTGGTCGATATCCAGCAGGAACCGGGACGGATATCTCGGGATCCCGTCGAAATGCGTCCCCTCGGCGCAGGAAAGATACAGCCGGTCCATCGCACGGGTCATGGCCACAAAAGCCAGCCTGCGCTCTTCCTCCATCTCTTCCAAAGTTCTGATCTTCCTGGAAGGAAAGATTCCTTCATTCAGGCTGCAGAGGAAAACATACTTAAATTCCAGTCCCTTTGCAGCATGTACGGTCATCAGACGCACCCGGTCCTCACGCCCTGCATCCGCATCGGCATTTGTATACATCGCCACATGACGGAGATAGTCCTCCAGACCGGCCTCCTCGCCACAGGTCGTCTCATATTCGAACACTGCCTGCTTCAGCTCCGCCAGATTGTCCAGCCTCTCCTGACCGCCCTCGGTGCGGAGCATTTCCTCATAACCGCTTTCCGCGAAAAGCTTGGAAAGGACCTCCGATGCGGAGAGACTGTCCGCCAGGTCCGCATATTTTTCGATCAGGCTGACAAATGCGCTTGCTTTCGTACTTCGGAATAATTCATGTTCCAGATTCTCATACAGCGATGCGTAGAGTGAAACTTTATTTTCCTTCGCGTACTGTTCCAGAAACTGCATCCGCTTCTTTCCGAGATTTCGTTTCGGAACATTGCAGATCCGCCTGAAAGACAGATCGTCCCTGAACAGGATCATACGCAGGTACGAAAGCGCATCCTTGATCTCCATCCGTCCGTAGAAAGGCACTCCGGAATAGATCGTATAAGGAATGGGTTTCCCGGTAGCCGGTTCATGCAAAAGTGCCTGCTCAATTGTCCGCGTCACATAATGCGCCCGGTAAAGCACCGCCATATCCCGATAGGGAACCCCCGCGCCCTTTAAGGACAGGATCTCTCCGGTCAGCCAATCCGCCTCATCCTCCGCATTCTTCGCGATATAGCAGAAAACACTCTCCCCCTTCTTCCGCATGGGAACGAGATCCTTCTTGATCCGGAGCGTATTCGCACTGATCAGGGAATTTACTGCGGCCAGGATCTCCGGCGTTGACCGGTAATTCTCATTCATAAAAATGGTTTTCGTCCCCGGAAACTGCTCTGCAAAGTCCAGCAGGAACCGTGCATCCGCACCGCGCCAGCTGTAGATCGTCTGATCCGGATCTCCCACCACAAAAAGATTCTTATGATAATCCGCCAGTACCTTCATCAGCTCGTACTGCGGCGGATCGATATCCTGGAACTCATCGATCATGATGTATTCCAGCCGGGACTGCCATTTTTCCCGGATATCCGCATGCTCCCGGAAGATGTGCAGCGTTACCACGATCAGGTCGTTATAATCCAGTCCGAAGCATTTCTTCTCCTGATAAAGATACCCGTAGAACAGGATATCCCGGACACTGGTGGCCCGGTCGTACTTCTCTTTCAGCGCCTCCGGCGACATGCCCAGCAGATCTTCGTAATACTTCGGATTCTCCTTCAGCTTCCGCATCTCAAACATATCCCGGGCATTGGAATAGGTCATATCCCGAAGGGACAGATTCCGTTCCTCATAGATCAGTTTCAGCATATCATCGATATCCGAATTGTCCAGCACCAGGAAATTCTTCGGGTACTGCACGGCATAACTGTCTTCCATCAGTACGGATACACAGAAGCCATGGAAGGTATTGATATATCCCGTATCCTGATCCCCTGTAAGATTATGGATCCGCTGCCGCATCTCATTTGCGGATTTATTCGTAAATGTAACGCACAGCACGTGTCCCGGCAGGATTCCCAGTTCCTCAACCAGCCATGCAAACCGGTGCGAGAGCGCCCGTGTCTTCCCGCTGCCGGCCCCTGCGATCACGCGCACGTACCCTTCCGTCGTGGTCACAGCTTCCCTCTGGGATTCATTCAGTTGTTCCAGTAATTCCGACATTTTCACCTCCGGGGATCGTCATACCACCCACTGAGAACATGGGAAATTGCCTCCACCAGCGCGTGATACTCCTCCATCAGAGGCGGATGATGTTCCGTAACGAACTCCTGCTTTCCGTCCCCTGCGGCATATTCCAGCTCCAGTGCTTTTTCGAACAGCCCCTGCGCCCCGATGGTCTTCGATGCACTCTTCACGGAATGAACCACAACCCTGTAATCCTTCAGGTTCCTGTCCCTCAGGAATTCCGTCAGTTTCTCCTTTTTTTCCGGAGCCGAATCCACATACTCCTGCAGGATCTCCATATAGAATTCCTCGTCATCCGCACAGTAAGTAAGGCCGTCTTCCACATTCAAGCCGATGCTCTGCAGCTGTCCCAGACGTCCGTCATACTGCTTCGCATCCGTTTCCGAAGCGCCTGCTTTGTCTGCTGCGCCGGCGGATACCTCGTCAGCAGTTGCCATCCCGGTTCCCGGAGCTTTACTCTGACCGTCCGGCACTGTCTGCTCGTCCGTTATTGTCTCCTCCGGCTCCTCCAGCAATTCCTCCGGCAGACACTTCCGCAGCATCTGGTCCAGTTCGGGAATCCGGACCGGCTTTGCCAGGTAATCATCGAAGCCTGCAGCCAGATACTGCTCCTTCGCGCCTACCACTGCATTGGCAGTAAGTGCGATCACCTTTGCCCTCCCCACCAGATCCGCAGCTTTCAGTGCCTGTAACGTCTCGATACCGTCCATTTCCGGCATCATATGATCCAGGAACAAGGCATCATAGGGCGCCCCCTGTTCCTTTGCCTCCTTCATCCGGTCCAGTGTCTCCCATCCGCTATGACAAACCGCCGGCCGGATACCGAAAAGCAGCATCAGCTTTGCTGCCACTTTACAGTTCATTTCATTGTCGTCCGTCAGCAGGACCTTCGCCTTCGGAGCAAAAACCGTAACCTTATCTCCCAGCATGCCCGTCTCGCCCCGGGATTCTACGTTATATTGTCCGATGGGTGCGCCATCTGCCACTTCGATCGGCAGTTCAAAGGAGAATACAGAGCCTGTGCCGTATTCACTCTCCACTTTCAGCCCGCTGCCCATCATGGTCAGAAGCCTGGTTACGATGGAGATTCCCAGTCCCGTTCCTTCGATGTGCCGGTTCTTCTTCTCATCGATCCGTTCAAAGGAAATGGACAGTTTATTCATATCCTCCTTCCGGATTCCGATGCCCGTATCCCTGACAGCCACCAGGATCTTGCAGCGACCTTCCGCCACGCCGAGATTCTTCATGGAGAGAAGCACATATCCCTTCTCCGTATATTTTACAGCATTCGTGAGCAGGTTCATGATCACCTGACTGATACGGACATCATCCCCGATCAGTTTTGACGGAAGGGTCTCATCGATCTCCACCCGTACTTCCAGTTCCTTCGCATTTGCACGCTCGCTGATGGAATTCACCAGACCGTTCACCAGCGTTTCCAGTTCAAATTCCACCGGCACCAGACTCATCCGCCCGTCCTCGATCTTGGAGAAATCCAGGATGGAATTGATGATGGACAGCAGCGTATTTCCGGCGCTCTTGATGTTCGCCGCGTACTCCCGGGTCTCCTCCTCTTTGGATTCATGGAGGATCATCTCATTCATGCCCAGGATGGCATTGATGGGAGTCCGGATCTCATGGCTCATATCCGCCAGGAAATGGCTCTTCGCCTTGTTGGCGCTGTCCGCTGCGGACTTCTCCAGTTTCAGCACCTGTGCCTCGTAATCCTTCTTCCGCTCGATCTCCTTCATTTCCTCGACTCTGGCACTGATCTTCCGTTCTTTCCGGTAGCCGAACAGATAGAATACGGAAATGAGAACGAACACGATCAGATTGATCAGGATACTGGCATTCATCAGCCAGCGGGGCTCCTTGTACAGCTCCGAATCCTTCATCACAATGACCAGATTCCACTGATCCAGAACCTCATCCACGAACACGGTGCAGTTTTCTCCGTCCAGTTCCAGATTGAAATTACCCTTTCCGACCTCCTTCACCTTCCGGTAAAGCTCCTCCCGTTCCGGAAGGTCTCTGTAATTCTTCCCGTTTTCCTTCCGGTCATGATGAGCAACCACCATGCCCTCCTGATCCAGAACAAAACCGTACCCATAACCGTTGATCTGGATCGTCTCCACGACCTCCTGCACACCATTCATCGTAAGGTCCAGCGCCATGGCATTTCGCGTATCCGTCAGCGCCCTTCCCACGGAAATGATCACACTCCCCGTCTGTGCATCCACATAGGGCGGAATGATGGTGACCTCTCCACCGGCCGCGACCGTAAGCAGATACCAGTCCCGCTTCGTCGGATCGTAATCCGCCGGCGGAACCCAGCCCACGCCATCCACATAAGTGCCGTTTATCACCCCGTAAATGCCGGTATA
Organism: Eubacterium sp.; assembly: GCA_024681515.1. Classification (GTDB taxonomy): domain Bacteria; phylum Bacillota; class Clostridia; order Lachnospirales; family Lachnospiraceae; genus Eubacterium_Q. Next base: position 29,889 of record JAILAR010000067.1, read on the forward strand.
GCTGGAATCAAACTGCTGCTCTGTCCGCGAAGACTCCCGGGTGATATACTCGATGATCTCCTCCGTCGTCGCACCTTTTGCAACCATATGATCCACCGTGTCAGCCGTGAGCCAGAGAACACTCTTCGCCGTATCCAGATAATTTTCCAGATCCGCAGTGATGGCCATGGCCTTGTCATCACCCAGCTCCTGCACGGTTTTGAACGCAGTCCGATAGACCACCCTCGAAGTAAAGACGACCAGCAGGGCCATCAGCACGAAGGTAACCGACAAGGTTATGATCAGATTTTTCCGACTCCGTTTCATATCTTTCTCTCAATAATTTTCTCTGTAAATCTCTGTAAATCCGGAAATTTAAACACTCAAAAGGCGCATAAAAACCCAAAAATCCTGCTAAAAATATAAAAATCCAATAACAGTATAATTGCAAAATGCGTACATTTCAAGTATTCTATAAGAGGAGAATTTTATACGATCATGCGCAAAGCGCGGACTCAAACGATAGAAAAAAGATGATAGCAGAATATACGCGCGATATGATCAGTCACGGAGCGCCGGAAGGCGCGAAGTGTGGAATAGAAAGGAACCAAACATGGCTAATCAGATCGTTTTAGTGGACGATGATCCCTTTTCCCAAAAGATCGCCGAAGATATCCTGGAAAGCAATGGCTTTGAAGTCACTGTTCTCTCTTCAGGTTCCCAGCTTCTGGACTACAGGAAGAAAAGCTCTCCGGACCTGATCCTGCTGGATATCCGGATGCCGGAAATGGACGGTTTTGAAACTCTGAAAAAGGTTCGGGAGTTGGAGGAAGAACTGGATCTGGAGGACATTCCCGTGGTATTTCTGACCTCGGAAACCTCGAGTGAGACCGAGACCCGTGCCTTTGAGCTGGGTATATCCGATTTTATCAGAAAGCCCTTCGAGCCTGTCGTTCTGATCCGCCGGATCACCAACGTCCTCAGCCGTCACTCCGTACTCTACAACATTGACGAAGAGACCACCCGGGACAATCTGACCGGACTTCTGAATAAAACCGCTGTCAGCAGCAAACTGGAAATGCTCTGCCGCCGGAAACCCGGGTATCTCATGCGGATCCAGCTGGACGCCTTCAAAATGGTGGACGATTTCTACGGACATGCTGCCAGCGATAAGCTGCTAGTCAGCTTTGCCATTCTGGTCCGAGGTTTTCTGGGACCGGAAGACGTGGCAGGGCGTTTCGGCTGGAACGAGTTTGTAGCATTTTCCTCTTTCCTGAAAAGTGAAGAGGATCTGAAGCATTTTTCAGAGAACCTGAACGCCACCCTCCTCGCCGATGCAAAGAAGATCCTGGTTGAGGACATCACCCTTCCCATCGGTGCCTCCATCGGGATCGCAGTGCTCCGCGGCAAAGGTGAAGAATACGATGACGCCCTCCGGAAAGCAGCCCGGGCCCAGCATCAGGTGAAGTACAGCGGCATGCACGGCTACTGCATTTATGAGGAAGAAGAATCCACGGAAGACAGCACCTCTGCCATCAAGGAAGCACTGTCCATCCTTCCCTCCGAAGCACTGCCCGCCGGACTTGCACCCTATGGAAACAGTTTTGAAAACGCCCTGTCAGAAGGTTCAAACAGACCGGAACCTCTGTGGGTAGCCGTAGTCGACGATGATGAAATGAACCTCCGTCTGGCAGAGCGGATCCTCACAAAGAACGATGTAAAAGTAACAAAGCTCTCCTCCGGTGAAGCACTGATGGATTTCCTGGATGAGAGCCGGCCGGATCTCATCCTGCTGGACATCATCATGCCCGGTATGGACGGTTTTGAAACCCTGGAGCGTCTGCACACAGGAAAGCCCAAGACGGCAGACATTCCCGTCATCTTCCTGACTGCGGAAAATGACACCGCCACCGAAAAGAAAGCTCTGAAGCTGGGAGCCAAGGACTTCATCCGAAAGCCCTTCATCCCTGAGATCCTGACCATGCGTGTCAAGCAGATCGCAGAGCTGCTGCGCCTGCAGAAGAACCTTTCCGAAGAGGTCGAACGAAAGACGAAGGAAAATGAACTTCTGTTCCTGCATGTCGTCAGCTCTCTGGCCGGTGCCATCGACGCCAAAGACACCTACACCAACGGACATTCCAGCCGGGTTGCGGAATACTCTAAAGAGATCGCGAAACGCTTCGGCTACAATCAGAAGGGACAGAACGACATTTACATTCTCGGGCTTCTGCATGATGTAGGCAAGATCGGCGTCCCCGATTCTGTCATCAACAAACCGGGTCGTCTCACCGATGAAGAATTTGAGCTGATCAAACGTCATCCCGCCATCGGTTCCCAGATCCTGAAGAATATCCGGGAGATGCCGAAGCTCTCCATCGGTGCCCGATGGCATCATGAACGCTATGACGGAACCGGATATCCCGACGGTCTGGCCGGCGAAGAGATCCCGGAGGAAGCACGCATTGTTGCCGTGGCTGATGCCTATGATGCCATGTCCAGCAAACGCAGCTACCGCAATATCATGCCCCAGGAGAAGATCCGCAGCGAGATCGAACGCGGCATGGGAACCCAGTTTGATCCTCAGTTTGCACGCATCATGATCCAGATGATCGACGAAGACACCGATTTCACCATGCGGGAAGGCGGACGCGATTAAGGTCTCCAAACCACTCTGTCGCCGCTCCCATGCATAATAAAACAGCAGACTCGCGTCTGCTGTTTTTTGCTGTTTTGAAATTATATATGATCTATTATTTGATCTCTCCCGTGATCAGCCACGGAGACGGCTGTGTTACAAAGACGCTGTTCTTGTCCGTCTTACTGATGGTGATCTGCGTTACTTCCATATCCTGGATATTGAACTTCTCAAAGATCTGCTTGATACCCGAAAGGACATCCAGCTCCAGCGTATAGATGACAAACTGCATCTTCGGATTCTTCTTCAGCAAACGCTCGATATCCTTCTCCAGATACTTGGTGGCCACGATAAAAGACAGACGCGGAACCGGGATCTGCTCCAACGACTCATCCGAAAGATCCGGAATGATGGTCACGTTGTGGATCCCGAACTTGTTTATGTTCTCTTCCATGGTCTTCAGATCCTGTGCATTCGGCTCTACCGCGATGATCTGACCCTCACTGGCAATGATGGCCGACTCGATCACGATGGTCTCTCCGCTGACGATGGCGATGGTATCGTGGGTATCCACACCCAGGATGCTCATGATCACGGCACGGATCTCATTTCCCACATACTTAACGGTACCCTTGCTGAAGAACTCGTTCTTCATACCGATACGGTAGCTCTCACGGGTATTCTCGTTCACAATAAAGATCACAGACGGATTCGACAGCTTTCTGGTTGCGAAATCCATGATCTTTCCCTGCTTCACATTCTCATTGGGGATCAGGCCCTCAGCGAACCATACGTCATATTCACCCAGCCCCTTCTCCCACAGTTCGTAGAAGAGATTTTCATGAGTAGAATCAGCGAAAATCATAACCCGCTTGTGAGTCTCGATGGTGGGAACGACATTCTTCTCCTTCCCACAGATGTTCACCAGTTTGATCTTCTCCGCACTGGTATTCATGATATCCGAGAAATGCGCCGTCCAGGCCAGCATCTCCTTATTGCTGTATGCGGTTCTTTTTTCTGCAGCCATATCAGTCCTCCTGTTATTTCTTCTTACGTTTCGATGATGAACCTTCTTATTCCGATTCTTATTCCGATTCTTATTCCGATTTTTTATCCGATTCTTTTGAATCCGGCTCCTCGCTCTCTTCGATCACGGAGTACGCATCCTCGATCTCGGAATAGTCCTCCGGCTCCTCATCCGTATCATCAAACTCATCTTTCTTTTCCAGTGCGGAATCCTTATCACGCTTCTTATTCAGGAATCCAAGCATATAGTGGTATTTCTTCGGTTTCTCGGGCTTGGTCCGTTCTCCGCGGATGGGAACCCCATCCTCATCAAAGCATTTCAGGTTGACATAATATTCCGTCCGACTGGTAAGTCCGCGTTTCTTCAGACGCTGTTTCTGAATGAACGTCAGAATCGTCATGATAATAGCAAAGCCCGGAACCGCAAGGATCATGCCGACAAATCCGAACAGGTTGCTTCCCACGATGATGGCCAGAAGTACGCCAAGTCCGGACAGGCCGGTGGAATCGCCCAGTACCATGGGTTGAACCAGATTTGCATCCACCTGTTGCAGTACCAGAATAAATATGATGAAGATCAGAGCCATCTGCGGACTTTCCACGAGGATCAGGAACGCAGACGGGATCGCACCGATGAACGGTCCGAAGAACGGGATAATGTTCGTTACACCGATGATCACGGACACCAGCATGGCATACGGCATATCCACGATTCCGCAGAACAGACCGGTCATAACACCGATCACAATGGAGTCGATGATCTTGCCGTTTACAAATCCACCGAATACCCGGTTCACATACTCCAGCGCATCCAGCACTTTGTTTCCGGCCTTCTTGGATACACAGCTGTAAATGACGCGTTTGCTCTTTGCCTTCAGGTTTTCCTTATCGATCAGGATGTAGATTGAAACGATAACGCCGATGATGATATCCAGAACTGCCGTGAGGAATCCCATAAGACCGGAGGTGATCCAGGAAATGACGGAATCCATATTCGGAAGCAGCGTCTCGCTGAACAGCTTGCTCAGTACGCTCTGGAAATTATCCATATACTGGCTGATGGTCTTCTGGATCTCCGGACTGTTGGAGAACACCCCGTTCAGCCATTTCTTGATACCATCAAAATAACCCGGAAGTTTTTCATAAAGCGTAAACAAAGAATCCTTCAGCTGCGGAAGGATGATCGCCAGAAGCGCGATGATCATGCCGACAAAGATGACCGCGGTCACAATAACCGCAATCGTATTTGCCAGTTTATCCGCTTCTGCCGCTTTCTTTTTCTTGATGATCTTTCGGAATTGTTTTTTGAAATACTTTACGATCGGATTCAGAAGAAATGCAAATGCACACCCGATGATCAGCGGCGTCAGCGCCGAGATGAAGACTCCGATCCAGCCGAAAACGACCGGGATCTTATCAAGCAGGCTCATGAAAACCACAACCAGGCAGAGTGCGATCGTCAGAATGATCCCCCGATGGATATCCTGCTTGCTCCAGTTACTGGTTTTTTTGGCGAACATGCTTTGCGCAAAACGATCTTTTCGTCTGCGCTCCTCGCCTGAATATTCATATATTTTAACATCATCTTCGATCGAATTTGCCGAATTCTCCGGATTTACGGGATTCTCTGTCCCCTTGTCCTTCCGATCTTCTGTCTGATTCTCGTCCAATGTGATTCCCCCATTACACAATCAAAAATATCCTGCAATATTATAGCATATTACAGGATATTTTTCATCAAAAATCTGGATTGTTTTTTTACATCATGAATTTTCTTAATTTATTTTAGTTTATACATTTCCGGCCTGCGGTCACGGAAAAGCCCCCAGGCCAGCCTTGCCTCCCGGATGCTCTCAAAATCGTACTCCGCTGTCAGCACGGCATCCCCGGCGCGACCTGCGGATTGAAGGATGACTCCGGTCTCATCTGTCAGAAAACTGCTGCCGTAGAAAGAAAGGCTGCTCTCCTGTCCTCCGTTCTCCTTACAGGGTTTCACGGATTCGATCCCATATCGGTTCGCCGCTGCCACCGGAATGATATTGGCCGCCGCATGTCCCTGCATGGTTCTCTGCCAGTGTCCGACGCTGTCCACATCCAACACCGGCTCGCTTCCGATGGCCGTAGGATAGAGAATAATGTCTGCACCAAGCAATGCCAGACTTCTCGCCGTTTCGGGAAACCACTGATCCCAGCAGATGCCAACGCCTACCCGTCCGACGCTCGTTTCAAAAACCAGAAAGCCGGTATTCCCTGGTGTAAAGTAAAACTTTTCCTGATAATAATGATCATCCGGAATATGCGTCTTCCGGTAAACCCCCAGAAGTCTTCCGGAGTCCAGCATAGCCACAGAATTATAGAGGACCAGTCCATCCCTCTCATAAAAGCTGACAGGGATTGCGATCCCCAGTTCCTCGCTGACTTCTGTAAAATGCCGCACTGCCGCATTCTCATTCACCGGCCGGGCGTAGTCATAGTATTCATATCTACGCTCCTGACAAAAATACGGGCGTTCAAACAGTTCCGGAAGAAGCACCAGCTTTGCACCCTCCGCTGCCGCCTGACGCACCAGACTGTCTGCGTGGGCGATATTTGCTTCCACACTGTCTGTCATATTCATCTGGACCACTGCCACCTTGATCTTCGCCATGGTCAAAACCTTTCCGTTATTATGAATTCTTCTTAATCCGACTTATTCCGACTCATCCCGACTCATTCCGACTCAATCCGGATTCACTTCCGGTATCTGTTGTGTCAGGCAGTGAATATTACCACCGCCCAGAATAAAAGGACGTGCCGGAATCCGGATCACGTTCCGCTCAGGACAGAGTTCTTCCAGAAGCTTCGCGGCAATCCTGTCGCTTTCTTCATTCTCACCTCCGAAGCATGGAAGCAGGATCGATCGATTTGTAAAATAAAAGTTCACATAGCTTGCCGCCAGACGTTCTCCCGGTTCCCGGGTATCCTCTCCCGGCTCAAACGCATACTCTGAAACCTCTTCCTCCGTATAGCAGACCGGAATCCGTGGGATGGGCAGCTTATGGATCTTCAGCCTTCTTCCTTTGGCATCCGTCACCCCGGACAGATACGCATGGTCCATAACAGACAGCGGATACTGAGGGTCCGTCTCATCCTCCGTCCAGGCCAGAACCACTTCCCCGGGTCTTACGAATGCAGCTACATTATCTACATGCTCATTGGTCTCATCATCATAAATCCCTCTGGGCAGCCAGAGTATCTTTTCCACGCCCAAAGCCTGTTTCAGCTTCGCTTCGATCTCTCCCTTCGAGAGCTCCGGATTTCTTCCCTTGCTGAGAAGACAGGCTTCCGTAACCAGCAGGGTTCCCTCTCCGTCCGTATGAATACTTCCGCCCTCCAGCACAAAAGGAGAGGCATCTCTTACAGGATCACCCAGCAGCCTTGCAACATTTCCTGCAACCGCATCATCTCTTTCCCAGTTGGCATAGAGTCCGTCATAGGTCCCGCCCCAGGCATTGAACTTCCAGTTTACAGCCAGCCGCCTTCTCCGATCCCCGGATACCAGCCAGGTGGGACCGGTGTCTCTTGCCCAGGAATCATCTGTATCCATGATATGGACATGCAGTTTATGCCCGGTAAGACTGACGGTACAAGTCTGCTCCGGCAGCAGCCTTGTCTCAGGGAGCCGAAAATACTCTGCCACCCTCTCCAAAGCACTGCCGCTTACCAGAAGATGTACATCCTCCGATATCAGGATCGCCCGTATCATTTCCGCAAAAGAAACCTCTGCCTTCCCGGGATCTTTTCCCCAGCTGCCGGGGCGCTCCGGCCATATAAGAAGCGTCGCCTCATGGCGCTCAAACTCCGCCGGAAATCGAAAAATTTCTTTTACATTCTTATCTGTCATGACAGGCGTTCCTTGAAATCCTGATAGCCGAACCGCTTCACCAGTTCATATTCCTCACCCTGTTTCAGTACGATGTCCGGCAAAGCCATCCCGTTAAATGTATTGTTCTTTACCATACTGTAAATGGCCATATCACCAAAAGTCAGTATATCTCCGACCTTTGGAACCTCGGGCATTCCATAGATCCCGATAATATCTCCTGCAAGGCAGGTACGCGCGGCAAGGCGGACGGGAACCAGCCCTCCGACCGGATCTGTCCGCCTGCGATCCGCTTTTTCTACGTTTTCTGTTTCTTTATACTCCGCCCACGGCACCGCTCCAAGCAGCGGCGGCGTATAGGGCATCTCCAGAACATCCGGCATATGACACGCTGCGGATGCATCCAGGATCAGCGTCGGCATCTCTTCTGTTTCCACGATATCCAGAACAGACGTGATCAGCGTTCCCGCATTCAGCGCGATCGCCTCTCCCGGTTCCAGATAGATCTCAAATCCGTATGTTTCACGGACCTCTGTGAGAAAGTGTTTCAGACGTTCCACATCATATCCCTCTGCAGTGATATGATGTCCTCCTCCCAGATTGATCCAACTGATCTCCGAAAGGTACGTCCCAAAGTTTTTCTCCACACTTCGGAAAGTATCGATCAGAGGCTGTTCCTTCTGCTCGCAGAGTGTATGAAAATGCAGTCCGCTAACGCCCTCCGGCAAATGTGCCGGCAGCTGCGATCTCCGGATTCCCAGTCTCGAACCGGGCGCACAGGGATCATAGATCGCATGCCCTTCCTGGGTGGAAAATTCCGGATTGATCCGAAGCGCGATCTTCAGCTTCCCCGCCTTCTGATACGGCTCCCAGATCGGACGATGCAGCTCCAGCTGTGCAATGGAATTAAAGTAAATGTGGGTACAGATCTTGCAGAGTTCCTGCATCTCCTCAGGTTTATAGGCCGGTTCGAAAACGTGATTCTCCTTCACCGCTGACAAACCATCCTTGTTCTCTGTATTTACATGAAATTCTTCGTGGGACAGTTTTGCTTCGTAGATCCCTGATGCAGTCGTTCCGGAGAGATACTCCGCGATCAGCGGATAGATCCGGAACATGGAGAACGCCTTCTCTGCCAGAAGGATCTTGCAGCCGGAGTCTTCCTCCACACGCTTAAGGATCTCCAGGTTATGCCGGATCGTCGCTTCGTCAACGATATATGCAGGGGTTTGTAAGTCCGTATATTTCATTTTTATTACCTGTATTTGCCCCCGGTATCATCCAATCAACATCATCAGTCAACAAGCACCGGATTCTCATCAACGACCCATGGCAGACCGTACTGATTCAGCATATCCATGTACGGATCCGGATCAAACTCATCGGTTGTAAAGACGCCCGGTTTCTTCCATACGCCTTTCAGCACCAATGCGGTTCCGATCATGGCCGGAACGCCTGTGGTATAACTGATGGCCTGGCTTCCCAGCTCCTTATAACATTCCTGATGGTCGCACACATTGTAGATATAGATCTTCCTCTCCTTACCGTCCTTCCGACCGGTAAAGATACAGCCGATATTTGTCTTTCCTACAGTTCTCGGTCCGAGACTTGCCGGATCCGGGAGCAGTGCCTTCAGGAACTGAATGGGAACGATCTCATGTCCTTCAAACTGAACGGGACTGGTGGAAAGCATACCCACATTTTCCAGACACTTCATATGCGTAAGATAGCTCTGACCAAAGGTCATAAAAAACCGGATACGCTTTACGCCCGGGAAGTTACGGCCCAGGGCCTCGATCTCCTCGTGATGCAGAAGATACATATCCTTCTCTCCCACTTCCGGGAAATTGTAGACCCGTTTGATCTCCATGGGCTTCGTTTCCACCCATTTTCCATCTTCCCAGTAGCTTCCGTTGGCAGAAACCTCCCGAAGATTGATCTCGGGGTTAAAATTCGTAGCAAAGGGATACCCGTGGTCACCGCCGTTGCAGTCCAGGATATCGATGGTGTCGATCTCGTCAAAATAATGCTTTGCGGCATAAGCGGTAAAGACGGAGGTTACGCCGGGATCAAATCCGGTCCCCAGAAGTGCGGTAAGCCCGGCATCCCGGAATTTATCCATATAATCCCACTGCCAGCTGTAGTCAAAATATGCGCTGAAGCCCTTCTCCTCCATACGCTTTTCATAAACGGCACGCCATGCCGGATCATCCGTATCCTCCGGCTCATAATTGGCTGTATCGATATAATCCACCCGGCACTCCAGGCAGGCGTCCATAATGGTCAGATCCTGATATGGCAGAGCCACATTCAGAACCGCATCCGGCTTATATTCACTGATCAGTTTTACCAGATCCTCCACACTGTCTGCATTCACAGTGGCCGTGGAAAGCTTCACAGGTGTCCCCGCCTTCTCAAGCTTCTCTTTTAACGCAATGCATTTTGATTCCGTCCGGCTGGCGATCATCAGTTCCGTAAATGTCTCGCTGTTCTGACAGCATTTCTGGATGGCTACCTGTGCCACACCGCCGCAACCGATCACAAGTAATCTGCTCATATTTTCCACCTCCTGTTATTCAACACTTCGCATGCAAACGTGCTCCGTGATAATTTACTCTTCCTCTGTCAGGATATCCTCCACATACTTGGGCAGCATGAACGCTCCCCTGTGCAGATGTGTGGTATAGTACCAGGTCTGAATTCCACGCTTCTCCCACCGTTCCGGATCGAAGTCCTTCAGCGGATGATATTTCTTCGATGCAAAACCGAAGAGCCAGTAACCGGCAGGACAGGTGGGGATATGCGCCTGATACACACGCGTGATGGGGAAGGATCGAAAAGCCTTCCGATGCATGGCTCTGCAGTTATCCTCATCCTCATCAAAAAACGGACTTCCATGCTGATACACCATGATCCCGTCATCATGCAGCGCCTTGTTGCAGTTCCCGTAGAATTCCTTGGTAAAAAGCCCCGCCTCATGTCCCAGGGGATCCGTGGCATCATTGATGATCAGGTCATATTTATCCTTACACCTACGTAGGAATCGAAGTCCGTCCTCATAGTAGATACGCACCCGCACATCTTCGAGACCGATGGCATTGTCAGGGAAATATTTCCGGCAGACATCCACGAACATTTTATCCGGCTCGGCGATATCGATCACCTCGATCTCGTTATAATGCGACAGCTCTCTGGCCACTCCGCCGTCGCCGCCTCCGATCACCAGCACCCGCTTTACATCCGGGTGTACGGCCATTGGGACGTGCACGATCATCTCATCATAGGTAAACTCCTCCTGCTCGGAGAAGATCACATTTCCGTCAGATGTAAGAAACTTTCCGAATTCCGGAGAATCAAAAACATCGATCCTTCGGAACTCACTTTCTCCGCTGTACAGATGCTGATTCACACGGATGGACATCTTCACATTGTTGGTATGCATTTCCTCGAACCAGCATTCCATGCTCTTCTTGGCCATAATTTTTTCCTCTTTTTATTCTATTTCAACACGCAAAGCTCCGAAATATCCTCACTTTCAGGGCCCTGCATGGAGCAGCCCTTCTCCTTTGCGATGTTGATATAGTTCAGTATGTCTTCTGTGATCATCTCACCCGGTGCCAGGATCGGAATCCCGGGCGGATAACACATAACCGATTCCGCACAGATCCGCCCCACAGTTTCTTCAATCGGAAGTTTTACCTTCTCGGCATAGAACGCTTCCTGCGGCGTAGCTTTCACAATGGGTGTTACATACTCAGCCGAGAAGAAGTCCCCCGCCGGCTTTGAGTAAAGACGTGCGATATCATCCAGAGCCCCTGCCAGCCGCTCAATATCCTGCAGGCGGTCGCCGATGGAGATATAAGCCAGCACATTTGACAGGTCTCCGAATTCCATCTGGATATCATATTCCTCCCGAAGGAGATCATAGACTTCAATACCGGTAAGACCGATACCTCTTGTATTTACCACCAGTTTGGTAGCATCGAAATCATAGACGCTGCCGCCGTTGATCATTTCCGAACCATAAGCATAGTAGCCGTCGATCCAGTTGATCTCCTCCCTGGCATAGGCCGCCATCTCACTGACCTTCGCAAAGCTTTCTCTGCCATGCAGCGCCAGGTTTCTCCGACTGATGTCCAGGCTTCCCAAAAGCAGATAAGATGCACTGGTGGTCTGCGTCAGATTGATCACGTTACTGACATAGCCCTCACTTACACCCTCTCCGATGAGAAGCATGGAACTCTGAGTAAGTGATCCTCCGGATTTATGCATGCTGATGGCACTCATATCCGCCCCGGCTGCCATACCATTTAACGGAAGCCCTTCCCCGAAATAGAGATGCGTTCCGTGAGCCTCATCCACCAACGCCAGCATCCCGTTTTTATGCGCCAACTCTACGATAGCCTTCAGATTGGAACAGATCCCGTAATAGGAAGGATTGTTGATCAGGATCGCCTTTGCGTCCGGATTCTCTTCCACTGCCTTTTTCACATCTGCAAGCTCCATACCAAGAGGAATTCCCAGCTTGGTATCCACCTTCGGATCGATATATACCGGAACCGCTCCGCAGAGCACCAGCGCATTGATGGCACTCTTGTGTACATTTCTGGGCATGATGATCTTATCTCCATGCTTGCAGGCCGTAAGGACCATACCCTGAACTGCACTGGTGGTTCCTCCCACCATAAAGAAGGCATGGGACGCGCCAAATGCATCCGCTGCCAACGCTTCTGCCTCCTTGATCACCGATATCGGATGACACAGATTATCCAAAGGTTTCATGGAGTTTACATCGATCTCCACGCAACCGGAACCGAGAAATTCCACAAGCTGCGGATTTCCCCGCCCTCTCTTGTGTCCCGGAACATCAAAGGGAACCACCCTCTGCCTCCGAAATCTTTGCAGTGCGTCATATAACGGAGCTTCCTTCTGCCAATTTACATTCATTCATCAAACCTCAACTTAACAGGTAATCGTGCGCAAACGATCGAATGCCGGGCGCATATCACGCACATGATACTATAGTATCCCAAATCGGATATTATATCAATCCGAATTATATCAAATCCGCGATTCTTTTTCTGACATTTGACAAATGACACATGACAAATGACAAAGTGGCACGAAACTTACCAGCGCCCGGGCGATGGCCACACGCTGCTGCTGACACCCTGTCCTCCTTGTTTTGTAATAAAAGAGCCGTGTTTTCACACGGCTCTGTAATGTCACAATCGGTCGGTATAATTCGGGTCTCCCCTCTTCTCCGCAACTTCTATAACACTGCCTTGATCGCAGCGAGCAGTTCATCATAGGTCTCATATGCCGGAATCTCCGGATATTCAGCCTTGATCGCATCCGTACTTTTGAAAAGAAAACCTGCCTTGCTTGACTGGATCATACCCAAATCATTGTGGCTGTCTCCGCTCGCAATCGTTTCAAATCCGATGGACTGCAGCGCACGCACGGTTGTATACTTTGATTTTTCACATCGCATCCGAAAACCTGTGATCGTTCCGTCTTCTGCTACCTCCAGAGTATTACAGAAGATCGTCGGCCATCCAAGCTTCTTCATCAGCGGTGTTGCAAACTGTGTAAATGTATCGCTGAGGATCAGAACCTGCGTCATCTCACGCAAACTGTCCAGAAACTCTCTTGCTCCCGGAAGCGGATCGATCTTTGCGATCGTATCCTGAATCTCTTTCAGTCCGAGTCCGTGTTCTTTCAGGATGTTCAGACGGAAATTCATCAGTTTATCATAGTCCGGCTCGTCCCGGGTGGTACGTTTAAGCTCCGGGATTCCCGTTGCTTCTGAAAAAGCGATCCAGATTTCAGGCACCAGTACACCTTCCAGATCCAGACAGACAATATTCATATCGCTCATGACAAACCTCCTCGTTATAAATATGAACCGTGCGGCCAGTGGGACTTGAACCCACACGGGATAACCCACAGGAACCTAAATCCTGCGCGTCTGCCAATTCCGCCATGGCCGCATAGAAAAAGTCGAACCCGTTTCCGGATTCGACTTACATCTCTTACGGATAGGGTACTGCCAACCAATCCTAACGCGATCTCAAAAGACCTTTTTCGGCGGATTGTTCAAAACAGATTGACAGATCCAAAATGAGCCACGGGGGACTCGAACCCCCGACAACTTGATTAAAAGTCAAGTGCTCTACCACCTGAGCTAGTAGCCCATCATAGTGTATGCCGAACGGCATAAACCAGAGCTCGTTCATCGCCCTCCGCCGCATCGGCGGCTACGGCCGCTGAACTCGTCTGTGGATTTGCTGACGCAAATCCTTCGCCGTGATTTCGCTTCGCGAAATAACGGCATGTGCTGGGCCAGTTGGATTCGAACCAACGAGTGCAGGAGTCAAAGTCCTGTGCCTTACCGCTTGGCTATGGCCCAAAAAGTATCACTATTCACAGTCGCGAGATTCGATCTGGCCGCTCATGCTCGCATGAATGCGGCACAGACCGAATACCGCGAACCTGCGAAGCAGGGACCGCATGGAGCACCGGAGTCATAAGTGCCAACGGCACGACTGACGTGCGAAGCACGGCAGGACTACGGTCGCCCATGTGGGACTGTGAATAAAAACTTGGCCATCCAACTAACCTAGGGTGGGTAGAGGGACTCGAACCCTCGGCCTCCAGAGCCACAATCTGGCGCGCTAGCCAACTGCGCCATACCCACCATATTCTGAAGCCTGATGATAGTCAGCTTCGCAGGGTTCGTTCGCCGCTCTCCGTTGCTGAAGCAACTGCGACCGTCGAACTCACCTACGGAAAATCGCTTCGCGATTTTCCTACATGGGCCGCATTTCGCTTCGCGAAATCGCGGCACGTCGTGCCTTGCCCGCTTCGCGGTCATGCTCGGCTGCTTCGCACCCGAGTCGGTGCTTCGCACCGGCATCCTTCGCTACGCTCGGACCGCGATTTTGATTCTCAAAATCGCGACCTATCGTGCCCGAAGGGATTCGAACCCCCGACCCACGGCTTAGAAGGCCGTTGCTCTATCCAGCTGAGCTACGGACACATACCCTTCTTTCTTCGAATACGTCTGTCTATTTAATCAAATTCAATCAAATTCGATCAAATTCGATCAAATTCGATCACATTACCGTATCCGTTGCAAAGAAGAAAGCGGGTGATGGGAATCGAACCCACATATCCAGCTTGGAAGGCTGGTGTTCTACCACTGAACTACACCCGCATGTTACGTTGTCTCTTGATTGATACCGATTCGTATGATCAAGTATAACCAAATTCAACGTTATTCGTTTTGAAAGTCGGGGTGACAGGATTTGAACCTGCGACCTCCTGATCCCAAATCAGGCACTCTAGCCAAGCTGAGCCACACCCCGGTCTGGAAGGCACCCGGGCAAGAAGTGTCCTACAAAACAGTATTATATAAAACACTTCCCTCACTGTCAATGCCTGTTTGTCCCGGAAAGGGACCAGCAGTAGCGGGAGGGGGACTTGAACCCTCGACACCACGGGTATGAACCGTGTGCTCTAGCCAGCTGAGCTATCCCGCCATAGATTGAAATTCCGGACTCTGTTCCGGATTCCGAAAAAATACCCGGCATCGCCGGGACAAAACCGCAATCTGCGGTTTTCGTGGGACCTATAGGGCTCGAACCTATGACCCTCTGTTTGTAAGACAGATGCTCTTCCAACTGAGCTAAGATCCCGAAAGCGCCGTTTCATCAGCACTTTTCACATTATAATGGGTGACCCCATGGATGTCAAGTTTTTTTTCAAAAAAAACAGCCAACAAAAAATCAGTAAAATCTGTGATTTCTCCTTGCCGCCGTATAATACGTACGGAAGAATTCCCAGAATACGTGTCGGTCACGAAGTACGGTCACTTCCCGGTTGATAAATGTATTCAGTTTCCGGATCAGTTCCTTTCTGCTGCGGATCAGAACTGCGATCTGCGCATACATATACGCCAGCTCTATTTCAGGAATTCCTGTTCTGGTACTCTCCAGATCCAGGATCACCGGTTCATCTCCCGCCACCAGAATATTATTTGCATGGAAATCCCCGTGCACGACCGGAAGCACTTCATAATCCAGAGATCCGATCATCTCCCTGACTTTTCCTGCATCCAGTTTTTTCGTAAGCTTGTTTACCACACGGTTGCGGTACATCTCGACACGTTTTCCCTTTGTATCAAAGGGTCCGGAAAGATACAGACTGTTCAGATACTTGGTATACAGTTCCTCTCCGGTGCCGCTCAGGTTCATCGCTTCTGATTCTGCAGACAGTAGTTTCACATAATTACACCATTTCCGGAAAAGCGCGGAAACAAGCCGGTAGATCCTCTCCGTATCACCCGCTTCTTCCAGATTTTTAAGCACCTCACGAAGGGTACCCTCCGTTTCCATATACTCCGTGATCAGAAGCTCCGGTGCGTCCTCTCTCTCAATATAAACAGGGGTCAGCCCCTGTCCCTGCAATGTTCGGTAGACCGTATGCTCCAATGTCAGTGCATCGTGATATAACTGATAACTCTCCCCTTCCCGATTCCATTTCAGGAAGAAACGGGTGCCTGCCTTCTCATAGGAATAACAGTATCTGCCTTTTCGCTTGTTCACTGCTTCCAGCTGATACTCTGTGATCCCGTTTTTTTCAAAGAAATACCGCACCGGATCCGGCATAGTATTCTCCGCGGTATCGGCTATGACTTTTTTGATACTCTCTGCCGCTTCCTGCAGCTGCTTTATTCCGGATACCTGCTCGTTCTTATTCTCTTCCATATTATCCCTCCGCCTTCAGGATTGCCGCTGCCGTATCCTTCGGATTCACATTCAGCGGGAGTGTCAGGTGCACGGTAGTAGCATGGGTAACCGCCTCCGACAGGATCTTCGCATACTGCGTTTCCAGCTCGGAAACCTTCGGATATCCTTTGGTGTATTCCGGGCCGCCCACGGCCTTGATGTTTGTCAGAAGCTCATAAAGCTCTTTCAGTTCCCGGAAGGAGGCGTTCATGATCCGCTCCGTTACTTCGGCATTGTCGATCCGCCGCATTTCCAGTTTCGATACGCCCTTGGACCTGGACAGAAATGCGATGGTGGTCACGGGTGCACTCTCCTGCACATCATTTCCGTAAACCTCTGACGGTTTGAAACGATGTCTCGGATTCCCTCCGAGCAGCTTCTTCAGCTTCCACTCCAGCCTGCTCATGGGCTTCATATGATTCACCGCTGTGATGAGACGCTCATTTCCCCATTTCACATCACTGCCATGGATGGACATCTTCTTCTGCATCAGCTGGATCCGTCCGTCCAGGGAAAGGATACCGAAATCCTCCGCCACATATTTCCACCCATGTTTCGAGGTCAGCTCCGCCATGGTACTGGTCTTTCCACAGCCGCCGGTTCCGGTCAGGATGATACCTCTGTCGCCTTTTCCGATCATTCCGGAATGCAGGAAGACAGAATCCACTTTCATCAATGTGATGGCAAAAATGTACCAGAGACAGGTATAGTTCGTGATCCGCTTTGCAAAACCGATATACTTGCTGTGGTGACCCAAAAGGAGCCGAAACGGAAATGCCGTACAGATTCGTTCCGCACGGGAACCTTTCTTCGGTTTCACCCATACCTCTGTCGGAGCATTCGGATCAAACAAATCCTTCACCGCATAGATATACTGCCCTGCGTTCACCCGATACGTATCCGAATTAAAAGCAATCGTGGTGGAAACCGCATAGAACTTCTCATCGATCTTCAGTTTATCCTTCTGGTTCAGAATATGGATTTTCAGAAGACATTTATCCTCCGCACCCAAAGTACGTGCAGAATCCGAGAAATAGTCCGCACAGGCGTCATAGTATTTCCCGTCTCCGTCCATTGAGAAAAAAAGGTCACCGACTCTGTAGTATGAGATCATTTTCATGTCCTTTCAGTTTATGATCATAGTTTATAATTACCGTTTGAAACCATATTTAGAAAAACGAAAGGCGCAAACCCCTGTCGTTTCAGAGATTTGCGCCAGTTCGCAAAAGGTAGATCTGATAAATCTGAATCAATCAGTCAGATTATTCAGCGGGCGCTGCTTCTGCATCCGGCTTAACGTCAGCCTTTACATCTTCAGCGATTTCCTGATCATCCTCGAAGAAATCATCGTCAAAATCATCATCGAACTCATCAAAGTCATCCAGATAATCCGGTGTCAGATACTTATATACCGCTACGGCGATACCAGCGATGATCGCAACGACACCGACGATGATTGCTACAGACAAAAACCAGTTTTTTGCCTTCTTAACCGGGGTTTCCTCAGTTACCTTAACAACTTCTTTCATGTTTTGAACCTCCTACTTTAAGTGGTTTTTTGCTATGTGTAAAAGTATATCATATTTTACGTAACTTCGCAAGAGAAGCGAACATTCTTTTTTCACCGAACTCGTCAAATGTTACCGCCACCTCGAAGTCCCCTCCGCAGGGGATCATTTCCGTAACAAGACCCCTGCCAAACTTGATATGCTTCACGTGATCTCCGACCGTATAGCCGAAGATCGAAGCCGAAACCGAAGCGCCCGGACCGGCAGACAGATCCCGCTTATCTGCCGTATCTTTATCGTTCTCAATACCGGCCTCCATATCCGGATCCGTGTTCTTAGATCCGCCCTTCCTTTGAAATGTAGATCCCTGCCATTCATCGTAATACAGATCCGGTGTATCGTCTTTCTTCGGGGCCTCGAAACGTCCGGCACGCGCACCGCCATAGGATGACCCGGAACGTGAATCGCCATAATATGAATCCGAAAAATCGGAAACGTCCGTATAAAACCCACCGTCCTCCTGAATTCCGTCTTTCACCAGAAGGTTTTCCGGTATCTCATGGATGAACCGGGATACGTCGGGATAGATTACCGTTCCGTTCGTCATCCGCTGGGTTGCCGCACTGAGATAGAGCCTTTTTTCCGCGCGGGTGATTCCCACATAACACAGGCGGCGTTCCTCCTCTTCAGCATCCGGATCGTCCGAATCCAGCGCCATACCGCTGGGGAAGAGCCGGTCTTCCATCCCTACCAGGAAAACATCCGGATATTCCAGACCTTTGGCGCTGTGAAGCGTCATCAGGGTCAGCCGGTCCGAATCCTCCTCCAGGGAATCCGTATCCGCCACCAGAGAGATTTCCTCCAGAAGTCCCACCAGAGTTGCCTCCTCCGCCTTGGTTTCATACTCCGTGATCTTGTTACGAAGTTCCTGCAGGTTCTCCAGACGGCTTCTTGCCTCATCCGTCCGCTCGGCCTCCAGCTCCCGCTGATACCCCGTAACGGACAGGATATCCAGATAAAGCCGGGTCAGATCTCCGCGCTCTGCGGTCCTTTGAAATCCTTCCATCATTTCCGCAAAATCCCGAAGCTTTCCCACGGCACGTCCGACACCCGGTACGATCTCACAGTCCCGGATCGCATCATACAGGGATATCCCCTGCTGCGATGCAAAATCCTTCAGCTTTTTGACCGTTGTATCTCCGATTCCACGTCTGGGATAGTTGATGATCCTTACAAGGGCGATATCATCTGCCGTATTGGCGACGCATTTAAGGTATCCCACCAGATCCCGGATCTCTTTACGCGCATAGAAATTTGTACCACCCACAAGCTGATAGGGGATATTTTCCCGGATCAGCTGCTCCTCCAGCACACGGGACTGGGCGTTTGTCCGGTACAGAACCGCCATATCCTGCAGGTTGCCTCCCTTTCGAAGCAGCGCAAAGATCTTCTTGCATACCCCTGCCGCCTCTCCGCGGTCATCACGGTATCTGGTAAAATGCACCTTCTCGCCTTCTTCATTCCTGGTCCAGAGGCTTTTATCCTTCCGCCCGGAATTGTTTGCGATCACCGCATTTGCAACATCCAGGATATTCTTTGTGGACCGGTAATTCTGCTCCAGTTTAACGACCTTCGCATCCGGATACTCTTCCTCAAAATTCAGGATATTCCGGATATTCGCTCCCCGGAATTTGTAGATCGACTGGTCATCATCACCGACCACGCAGAGATTTCTGTACTTTGCGGCAAGAAGCTTTACCAGGATAAACTGCGCATGATTCGTATCCTGATACTCATCCACCATAATATAACGGAATCGTTCCTGGTACAGTTCCAGCACTTCCGGTTCCTGAAGGAACAGATCAATGGTCTTGCAGATCAGGTCATCAAAATCCATTGCATTGCTGCTCTCCAGCCGTTTCTGGTACTCCCGATAGATCCGTGCGATATTGCGGTTCCGGAAATCTCCCTCCGTCTGATCCTCAAATTCGTCCGGAGACAGAAGAGACTCTTTCGCCCGTGAGATCGCAGCGATCATGCCCCGTACGGGATACTGCTTCTCATCCAGATTCAGCTGACGGAGCACCTCCTTCATGGCAGACCTCTGGTCATCCGCATCATAGATCGTGAAGTTCTTCGTCCCGCCGAGCCGCTCGTAAAATCTTCTCATCACCTTTGAGCAGAGAGCATGAAAGGTGCTGACCCAGACCTTCTCCGCTCCCGGTCCGATGATGGCATCCACACGCGTCCGCATCTCGCCTGCAGCCTTGTTGGTAAATGTGATCGCCAGGATATTAAAGGGATTCACTCCTTTATCCTCGATCAGATGCGCGATGCGGTGTGTGATCACGCGGGTCTTTCCGCTGCCCGCGCCTGCTAAAATAAGGAGAGGCCCCTCGGTATACGAGCAGGCCTCTTCCTGTCTTGGATTCAATCCGGCCATATTACTGCGCGGACGTCTGTCCCAGTTTTGCTTTCAATGCCGCAAGCTCATCCTGAACGGCTGCATCCGGAGCTGCGTCATACTTAGCTGCAAGGTTATCTACTTCAGAGGAAGCAGCTGTCTGGTTCAGCTCGGTCTCTGCATTTGCCATATCCAGCATAGCATCTGCCTTTGCTTCCATACGCTCGAACGCTGCGATGCTTGCGCTGGAATCGCCCAGACCGGAGGTCATCTTGTTGATCCGCTGCTGGGTCTTGGCAACCTTGATCTTTGCCTTGATCGCATCCTTGCGGTCATTCAGAGCATTGATATCGTTTACCAGCTTGTCATGCATCTGACGCATCTTCATGGCATTTGCTGCTGCCACGTCATAGGTCTGCTGCAGGGACTGCTGCTTGGTCTGGAGTTTTGCCTTCTCTGTCAGGAACTTGGTAGCATCGCCGTCATTTCCTGCCATAACTGCCTTCTCGGCATAAGACTGCATCTTTGCGATCTCAGCGTTCACTTCATCCAGCTGACGCTTTGCGCGCTGCTCATCTGCCATAACGGCTGCGGTCTCTTCCTTAACCTTGCCCAGATCTCTGGTCAGGTTCCGCATCGTCTGGTCGATCATCTTCTCCGGATCCTCTGCCTTGTCCAGAAGTGCATTGATGTTCGATGCCATAATGTCCTTAAATCTTGTCAAGATACCCATAACTAAATCTTCCTCCTTTTATTCACGGATGATCACAGGATCTTACGACAGGCCGCGGATCCGAAGGCCATCCATTATTACCGGTTCACTAATTCGACATGTCTATTATACATAGATTCCCTGCGTTTGACAAACAGAAATTTACCTGAAAATAATAAAACCTCGATTAAGAACCAATTAAAATTCAATTAATCATCATTTTGAACTTCCGAGGATCTCCAGGATCACAGGTACCGTCTCCGGCCGCTCCGGTGAGATCTCATACGCAACAAGAAAACGTTCCTTCGCCGCCGGGAGCATTTCCATCCGTTTTGTATAGAATACGGCCAGCGGTTCTCCTTTCTTCACGTAGTCACCGAGTTTCTTCAGGATCAGGATCCCGGCTTCCATATCGATGACATCGTCCTTCTTCTCCCGCCCTGCACCGAGCATCACGGAGGTCATGCCCACCTCTGCATTGTTGCAGGAGGAAAGATATCCCTCCTTCTCCGCATAGACGTACACCGGCTGCTCCTGCTGCACCGAAGACACGGGGAATGCGCCTTCCATACACTGCGCAATGTCCTGCGCGGTATCCTGTCCCTGCGACTCGCCGGAATTACTGATTTGCTTTTGCCCGATCTGCTCTGCGGCATTCCGGATATAGCTCTCATCTCCGCCGACGGCCCGTACGTACTCCACAAACTTCTCATATGCCGCACCGGAAGAGACTGCTGCTTTGATGGCCGCTTCTGCCTCCTCACGGCTGCCTCTTGCCTGATCGGACAGCTGCAGCATCTCGGTTGCAATGGCCAGGCACAGCGTCCTGAGGCGCTCTTCTCCCGCGCCCTTCAGAACCTCCAACGCCTCCAACACTTCTACGGTATTTCCCACCGCATGTCCCAGCGGCTGGTTCATATCGGAGATCACCGCAACCACCTTCCGGCCCGCCAGCTCCCCGATCCGGATCATCTGATCCGCAAGGGCACGTGCCGATTCGAAATCTCCCATAAATGCCCCGCTGCCGCATTTCACATCCAGAACGATCCGGTCCGCGCCTGCCGCCAGTTTCTTGCTCATGATGCTGGAAGCGATGAGCGGGATACTGTCCACTGTTGCCGTAACGTCCCGCAGGGCATACAGCAGTTTATCCGCCGGTGCCAGCGCCTTTGTCTGCGCCGCATCGATAAATCCCACCTCCCGCACGATCTGCAGGAATTCCTCTTCTGAGAATTCCGACCGCACACCCGGGATGCTCTCCAGCTTATCCACGGTACCTCCCGTGAAGCCCAGTCCGCGGCCGCTCATTTTCGCGGTGGGAACATTCAGCGCGGCAAGGATCGGCGTCACGATCAGGGTCGTTTTGTCTCCGATCCCGCCGGTGGAATGCTTGTCCACCTTCGTGCCCGGGATCGATGACAGATCCAGCATCTCGCCGCTCTCTGCCATGGCCATGGTAAGCCAGGTAGTCTCCTCGTCAGTCATACCGTTGAACCAGATAGCCATGGTCATGGCGGACATCTGGTAATCCGGGACGCGTCCGGCCGTATACTCCGTGATCATCCAGCGGATCTCATCCTCCGTCAGAGGTGATTTATGTTTTTTCTTTTCGATCAGATCGTACATTCGATAGTCCATATTAACCCCCCGTTTTTCTGTCGCACGTAATTTCCGTTTACACGTTTTACACCATCGATATAGTCCGTGCTCAAAAAATGGACTTCCCAATCGGCAGATGCTGCACACCGAAAATCTGTCCTACGGTCTCTCCGATATCCGCAAAGCTCTCACGGATCCCGAGATCTCGGGATTGCAGCTTCTTTCCGTACATCAGGATCGGCACATATTCCCGCGTATGATCCGTTCCCTTGTAGCTCGGATCACAGCCGTGGTCCGCCGTCAGGATCAGAAGATCCTCCTCCGTCATCTGCGCCAGGATCTCCGGCAGCCGGCGGTCGAAGGTCTCCAGTCCTTCCCGATATCCTTTTACATTTCTACGATGGCCCCAGGTGGAATCGAATTCCACAAGGTTCGTGAAGATCAGGCCTTCTTTCTCCTCCTTCATGGCTGCGATGGTTTTATCCACCCCGTCCATGTTGCTGACCGTTTTATGCGACCGGACGATCCCACAGCCGGTAAAAAGGTCATAGATCTTCCCCACCGAGATCACCGGTACACCCGCATCCTCCAGATAGGCCAGGAGGTTCTCATGTCCCGGCGGCACCGCATAATCGTGGCGGTTCGTGGTACGAACATATTCTACCTTTCCCCAGTCAGATCTCGCCCGAACAAATGGCCTTGCGATGACGCGTGCCATCAGATTTTCTCCGATCAGCTGCCGCCGCGCCACTTCGCAGATCTGATACAGACGGTCCAGTCCGAAGGTCTCCTCGGAAGCTGCGATCTGGAATACGGAATCCTGGGAGGTATACAGGATCGGTTTACCGGTCATCTCATGTTCCTGCCCCAGTCTGGCGATGATCTCCGTTCCGGAGGCCACACAGTTTCCCAGCACGCCGGGAATTCCAGCTTCTTCCACAAATGGTTTCACAATCCGCTCCGGGAAGCCGTCCGGAAATGTCTGAAACGGCTCCGTCGTACGGATTCCGATCATTTCCCAATGGCCTGTCACGGAATCCTTACCGTTGGAAAGCTCCGCAGCCTTACCGTAAATACCTGTCGGTCCTTCCGACGAATCCGCCTTACCGATGGCCGGAGAGACCCCTTCGATATTTCCAAGTCCGAGACGTCTCATGTTCGGAATATTGAAATCCGGAGCGGACGCAGCGACATGTCCCAGAGTATCCGCACCTGTATCACCGAAATCCGCGGCATCCGGCAGTGCACCGATACCGACGCTGTCCAAAACGATCCAAATAACCCTCATATATTACCCCCTCTATTCCATACTTCGCACGCAAGCGTGCTCCGTACATTACCGGTTCAAACCTTCGGTTCCGGGAAGAACAAACACGCCGTCCCGGAGCAGGTCCTGCTTACTGCCGTCCGGATAGACAGCAGTGATCCGTCCGATCTCTTCGTAAGGAATGGTCACATCCGTGTGGCAGTTAAAATATGCCTTTGCCGGATCTTCATCCCTGAGAAGCGAGAAGGAATTCTCCCTGGAAATGATCTCTTTTCCGTCCGGATTATACACCGCCGTATCTTCCGAATGACAGTAACAGGTGTCTCCCACGGCAAAATGCGGCCCCGTCTTCTCCACGATCAGGATCGGCAGTTTCCCGAGGATGCCGTATTTCTTCGCCATCCGATATGCCGGAACGTTGGTTCCGATGGCAAACTCCCCGATAGGTAATGTCTTGTGATGGAACAGGATATTCTCGCGGATGTATCTCCGTCCGGCCTCCGCGTCCTCGTAATTCCCACAGGAATACTCCGTTACGCAGCCATCTTTAAAATGCAGTTCCAGATCCTTGAAAAAGTACCCGTTCAGATATACGCCGCTGACATGCAGCGTTCCTTCCGTCCCCTCCAGCACCGGCGAAGTAAAGACTTCCCCAAGAGGAATATTTACGTCCGCAACACAGTTTTCAAACTGCGTCTCTTTCTCCGGATGCACCAGTTTTCGCATCATCACCTTCATCCGTGTCCGGTTGTCTCCGCATCCCTCCACCAGGATATATTCCGCCGGATCCATGGCATCGATCAACTTTTGCTGAAGCGGAAGGTACACATCATTGCTGAGGGTGTTGATCCGGACGGTTTCACGGAAGATCTCCTCAAACTTCTCCCCGATCTCCGGGATCGGATAGGCAATGATCGCAAAGCTGTAATCACTCTCCGGAAGGAACTCCTCCGATAGTTCTCCCTGTTGCGCAGACAGTTCCGTAGAGAGTTCCTGCTGCTCATCCCTCAGTTCGATGCAGGCAGGCTTCGCCTTTGGAAGGAAGGTATCCTCACCGAACGTAGCGATCCAAAGCGGTCCCGCATAGGCAGGCAAAAACTCCCGGACCTCCTCATAGGCCGTCCGGAGCGCCGCCAGTTTCCGTTCCATGAATCTCCGCCCCAGAAACAGCGCTTCGTCCATCCGGTGATCATAGATAAACTGTCTGCAGGGCGGTGTGGACAGAACGCCCTGCCGCCGCACGCCTCTCCTGAGGACTCTGCTGCCGGCTTCCCTGTGAAGGATCGGACGGAGTCCCATATCCCGGAAACGCCGGATCACCCGACGCACCATCCGTTCCTGGCCGATGGCGTAGCGGATATTCACGGATCCCTTTCCCTCAAAAGGAACATTCATGGTTTCAAAGCCGCGACGGAATCCTTTGGCCATGGTTTCAGCCATGGAATCGATCTCCTCCTCCGAAAGTCCATTCAGGAACTGCGCCGTACGAATTTCATTTTCGGAAATGTACTCTCCGAACATATACAGGTACCGGAGATCCGTAAGATCCGCTCCTTCCACGATCCGGAGGGCTGTGTTCTCACGGGGAACAAACAGATCCACGGTCCAGTCCCGCACCAGATCCTCCGCATAATCCTCCGCATAGTACTGCACGGATTCCCGCAGCTGTTCCACCGTCGGTGCCGTGTCCTGGGTCAGCTTTCCGTATATTTCCAGAAACAGTTCCAACAGGATCAGTACCTGGATGAGTTTCCCATCGAAAATGTACTGCGGAAGCGTATACATTTCCGCAAGAAGAAAGGACAGCACTTCCCCGTAAGTTCCCAGAGAAACCGCCACCTCCGGATTCGAATAATCCCTTTCATAGGAACCACCGGTCAGCGGTGCATAAAGCCTGCGGTTGATCTCCTGCCAATCCTCCGGAGAAATACTCTTCCACCTCTCACTTTCCGGCCCAAAGGTCTCATCTACGGATGCTTCCGCGAGACTCTCCTCCGATCCGTCATCGTCCGTATTCTGCCCTGACTCACCTGCGATCCCGCACCAGTTCAGACGCTCCATAACAAAAAAGCAGGAATCAAGATAACCACAGACTGCCCTTACATAAGCAGTCAGTGATTCTCTGATCTCTGCCGGTATCTGTTTCGGAAAGACCTCCGCCGGTCCTTCCGCTTCCATTTCCGTTTTCAGTTCAAGAATCCTGCCTCGTGCCAGTTCGAAGCGTTCCAGCAGTTCCTCTCTCATTTCCTCCATACACCCTCCATATCCAACACAGTCATTCCGTCGTACGATCAAAGAAAGAACAGGATCACCAGCAGCACAAGAGCTATCACGGACAGGATCACCGTCATCCGTTTGGCATTATTGTCACCCTCCACCAGCCGGAAGGAATGCAGTCCGAATCCCAGTCCCGTCACGGCCATCACCAATGACATAAGAAGAAGGATCCCCACCCGGTCGGAGACCCGGCCTCCGACAACGGTACTGTAGATCAGGCATCCCACCGTAAAGGCGATGGATGCGGTGGCGAACAGGAATGAGATCAGCGTGTCCGCCACCATCATATCATCCGTAAATCTGTATTTTTTCCGTTTTCGTTTTCGAAACCTGTACAAGCCCTGCTCCTTCCGGCGCTCCGTGCATTATCGCATCGCACGTGATCACGATCATCTGTTTTTCATCTTCTTTCGAATCCGCGCTCCGACGATAATATGTCAAATACACTTTCGGATCTCATCCAGTGAACGGATCCCCTGCTCCTGCATAAATGCTTCGATCCCTCGGATCACTTCCTCTGTCGCATAAGGATTTCGGAAATTCGCCGTTCCGACGGAAACGGCTGTAGCACCCGCCATAATAAACTCAACTGCATCTTCCCAGTTCGAGATACCGCCCATACCGATCACAGGTACCTCCACCGCATGGCAGACCTGATAGACCATCCGTACGGCTATGGGTTTGATCGCCGGTCCCGAAACACCTCCGGTCCGGTTAGCAACCGCAAAGGCTCTTTTCCGGATATCGATCTTCATTCCCGTCAGTGTATTGATCAGGGACAGTGCATCCGCACCGCCTGCCACCGCAGCCCGTGCCATTTCGGTAATATCCGTAACATTCGGAGACAGTTTCATGATGATCGGCTGTTTTGCCTTCTTCTTTACTTCCGACGTGATATGCTCCAGCGCCTTCGGATCCTGGCCGAAAGCGATGCCGCCCTCTTTTACATTCGGGCAGGAGACGTTGATCTCCAGCAGATCCACCGGTTCGTCCTGCAGGCGCTCTACCACGCCCACATACTCCTCCTCGGAATGGCCGCAGACATTTACGATGATCCTCGTATCCTTCTTCTTCAGGAATTCGATATCCGTCCGAAGAAACTCTTCGATGCCCGGGTTCTGAAGCCCCACGGCATTCATCATCCCGCCGTAGGTCTCAGCGATCCGTGGCGTCGGATTCCCCTCCCACGGGGTAAGTGCCACGCCTTTGGTAGTTACTGCGCCAAGACGGCTCACATCCACAAATTCATCATATTCCAGACCGGAACCAAACGTACCGGAAGCCACCGTGACCGGATTTTTCAGCTTAACGCCGCAGATGGTAACTGACGTATCACAGACTCCCTGCATTTCCATCAAATCAGCCATTACAGTTCCACCTCCTCTGCGTAGAAGACCGGTCCGTCCTTGCAGACCCTGCGGGTATTGACCTTGAAATGGGAATCCACCTCTGCCGTCTTGCATACACAGGCAAGGCAGGCTCCGATCCCGCAGGCCATATGTTCTTCCAGGGATAGCTGTGCCGGATAATCATTTTCAAATGCATATCGTTTGATGGCGCGCAGCATAGGGGTAGGACCACAGGCGAAGATCATATCACCGATCACATTTTCCGAACGGGCCAGATCGACTACATTTCCGTGGAAACCGACCGCTCCGGTATCACTTGCGATGTGTACGGTTGCGATCTTCTTGAATTCATCCGCCAGAAAAGCCGTGTCCCGGAAGCCCAGGATCACATGCAGATTCTTCTTTCCGATCCCGCGTTCCGAAAGCTGCTTTGCCAGTTCCAGCATGGGTGGGATACCAATCCCTCCTCCCATCAGAACCGGCTCTTTGCATTCCAGATTGAAACCGTTTCCGAGAGGCCCCATGACCTGCACCACATCCCCGGATTTATAAGAGGAGAATTCAGCGGTTCCGACGCCCACCACACGGTAAACCAGGCGGATCGTTCCCTTATTCTTATTCACCTCACAGAGACTGATGGGGCGCGGCAAAAGCCGGGAGCTGTCATGTGTATAAACCGACACAAACTGCCCCGGAACCGCCTCCTCGGCGATCTTTCCGGCCCTCAGGACCATACTGTAAATATCATCCGTGATCTTACTCTGGCTTACGACTTCTGCCGTGAGCATATGTTTACCCATTTTGATTCTCCTGAAATGATATGATTCGATATGTTCGATCCGATGCAAGCAATCTGCCGCGTATTCCGACACACGATCCGACATACGGATCCGTCATTCGATCTGCTGTGCACTTTGTAATTCCCCGCACCTATATTACGCTCTTGCATCCAGTGCGCCGCGGATATCGGCCAGCATATCCTCCACTGCCTGACGGGACGCCTCTGCGAAATGCGCCTCTCCGAATTTAGCATAATCCGACTTTGTATGCGCCGCAATAATTCCTCTGGAAGAATTCACGATGGCACCCAGTCCGTCCTCGTTGAAGAAATCCACCAGATCCTTGCCCTGTCCGCCCTGTGCGCCATAGCCCGGCACCAGGATATAGGTCTTCGGCATCAGCTTCCGCAGGATCTTGCCCTGCTCCGGATAGGTTGCACCAACGACCGCACCCACATTGCTGTAATCGCCGTCCATGGAGGCTTCGCCCCACTCTACGACCTTCTCTGCCACATACTCATACAACGGGCGTCCGTCGATCTCACGATCCTGGAATTCACCGGAAGACGGATTGGAAGTCTTTACCAGAACGAAGATCCCTCTGTCATTGGAATTGCAGACATCCACAAACGGCTTTACGCCATCGGATCCGAGATAGGGATTCACGGTCACCATATCCTCATCGAAGGGACAGAAGGTCTTGCTTCCTACCTGAACCGTTCCGATATGACCCATCGCATACGCACCGGAAGTCGATCCGATATCGCCGCGCTTTACATCACCGATCACAACAAGGCCCTTGGACTTCGCATACTCCACGGTCTCGCGATAAGCCACCAGTCCGGACACTCCGAACTGCTCATACATGGCGATTTGCGGCTTCACTGCGGGAATCAGATCGTAAGTAGCATCAATGATCGCCTTATTGAATTCGAATACCGCTGCGGCAACTGCCTCCAGAGATTCTCCATATTCCTTGATTCCGTCTGCCATCAGCTTCTTCGGCAGAAAACCAAGCTGGGGATCCAGCCCTACTACGATGGGTGCATTTTTCTTTTTAATTTCAGCTATCAGTTTTGAGATCATGTCAGTGTTCCTTTCCGTGCTGTATTTTGCTATATTTCATTTTTTAAAAATCTCAGATCTTGTTTCAATCATGATTCCGGGCTTAATCCATCCGGTAAACGACCTTCCCGTCACAGATCGTGGTGGTCACGTGACCCAGCAGAGTCTTTCCTGCGTACGGAGTATTCCTTCCCTTGGACAAAAACTTTTCCGGATCCACGGTCCATTCGATCCGCGGATCGAAGATCATCACATCCGCAAGTGCTCCGGCCCGCAGGGTTCCGCGCTCGTCATTCTTCCGGATGATCTCCGCCGGCTTTGCACTCATCAGCTCTGCCATCCGGCTGATACTGATCAGTCCCGGTGCCACCAGTGCCGTATAGGTCAGCGCTGCACTGGTCTCCAGTCCCACGATCCCGAAGGGAGACTTGAATCCCTTCTGCTTCTCTTCTTCCCCATGGGGCGCATGATCCGTGGAGATTGCATCCATGGTACCGTCCCGGAGTCCTTCGATCAACGCCTGGACGTCTTCCTCACTTCGGAGCGGCGGATTCATTTTCCAGTTTCCGAGATCTCCCGGAATATCCGCATCCGTGAGTGTGAAATGATGGGGGCAGACTTCCGCAGTCACGCGGTAACCCAGCCGTTTCGCCATCCGCATCAGTTCCACGGTTCCCTTTGTGGAACAATGGCAGAGATGCAGCTGCACTCCCTGCTCCGCCGCCATGAAAATGTCCCTGGCCGCGATCACATCTTCCACCGCATTTGTGATCCCCGGATATCCCAGCTCCTGCTGTTTCTTCCCTGCATTGATCACGCCGCCTGCCACCAGATCCTTATCCTCGCAGTGGGACATCACTACGCCGTCCACCGCAGAGATCCGCCCGAGACCTTCCCGAAACAGAAGCGTATCCATGACGCTCTTTCCGTCCTCCGAGAAAGCAACCGCTCCGGCCATTTTCATCGCAGGGATGTCCACAAGCGTTTCATTGTTCTCACCCACGGTGATGGCCGAAAGCTGCTCCACGCGGATAACCGCTTCTTCGGCCGCCTTCTTCTGCACATATTTCAGTGTTTCCACCGAATCTACCGTGGGGCTGGTGTTAGGCATGGCACAGACCGTCGTTACACCGCCAGCCGCTGCCGCTGCCGCTCCCGTTTTGATATCTTCCTTATAAGTCTGTCCCGGGTCCCGGAAATGAACATGCAGGTCGATCAGACCCGGCATGACATAGCAGCCTTCTGCATCTATAATCTCCTCAGAGGCATCCGATTCCGCGGGAACATAGGGACCCACTGCAACACGTTCGATACGATTTTTCCGTATATATACCGTTCCGACTTCTTCCAGTCCCTCCACAGGATCAACTATGGTTCCGTTCTTTATGATCATCTGAATTCCTCCTGTGAATATAATACTCGCCATGCCTGTGAGCATGCTCACACAAAGCATGTCTTATTTTACAGCAAAAACCTTCTTTATGCAACGATAACCGCCCACCTGCCGCGATCAGCCGCCCTCCCCTGCGGATTTTCTTCCGGCCGAAATCCGGATTTACTGCTATCTTCTGCCCAGTGCTTGAAGGACCCTCTTTCTTCCGGCAGCGGTCAGCTGGACCTCTCCGAATTTTCCTTTCAGAAGAATCCTGCCTTTCTCCACCGAACGGATATATCGGAGATTCACGTAATCACTGCGGCTGCACTGTACAAGTTTTCCTGTGCAAAAAAGCTCTGTGTCCAGCCGAAGAGCCCGGATATCCGCCCGAAATTCATGATCCACCGAAACCACATACCCAAAGTGCGAATGCTTTTCCACCCGCACCAGCTCTTCTGCTCTCACCACATGCCAATCCGCTTTGTTTCGAAAGAAATGCACCGTATCCCAGAAATCGTCATAAGCCCGTTTCCGACTGATCCCGGACATAAGTTCACCGATGTCCCGGCAAAACAGTCTTTTGTTGAGCGGTTTCTGATAGCAGGCATACGCATGAAGCCGGTTATAGGCATAAAACCCGATATCTTCCAGTTCCGTAATGAAGATCATCGGTACCAGTGTATATTCCGGTGTTCTCCGAAGACATTCCATTGCCCGGATCCATTCTGTACCTTCCGATCCCTTCTCCCGGACCGGCAGGTCGAAAAACATGAGGTCCATCCGTGTAGTCAGCGCCTTTGGCCATGCTTCCCGCAGCATATGACACCGGTAGATATTCGCATCTCTGCACATTTCCCGGATTACCGTTTTATAATACTCCGCGTATTTGTCTTCCCTTACACAAATCAAAACATTCATCATAATATACCCCCTTGTATTATTATTCCATACTTCACTATAATTCTGCTTTCATGCCGCGAATAATCCAGGGGAGGGCGTCTGTGCATGGCTCTTTTTACACGCAAAAGCAGGACAGGGAAATCCCTGTCCTGCAAAACATTTGTTACTATAATTTCTGTTCTGCCGTTTACTCCGGCTCTCCTGTCTCGTCAGGAGGATCCGGGGGATCGGGTGGATCCGGATTATCCGGAATCGTCGGTCCGCCCACAAATGTAACCGAAACGGTATGGGGCTCACTTACCTGCAGGAACGTATACGAGGATACCGGTCCCACGCTGACACCGTCCACCACCACGTCACCGATACTGTAGCCCACGCTCGGTGCGATATAGACCGTGAAGTCCTGCCCCAGTTCTACATTTGTAGAAGGCGTGATGGAGCCGCCCGGTCCTGCGCTGGTGTTGATCGTACTCGCCTCCGGCGCTGCCGGATGGGTCGGGCACGGTGTGATCATTGCATTCTGCTCATATTCGAAGTCTGCACCCACAAGCTGTTTCTTACCGTCCTCGTCCATGATCACGGCGAACTTTGCTTTGTTCGGACAGGTATTTGTTGCCAGATAGTGCGAATCCAGACAGATCTCTATGATCTCATGGCCGCCGCATCTTGTTTTCGGGATACTGTCCGAGGAACAGTAATCACTGACGGTCGGACACTCTTCTCCCGGAAGCTGATTCGTAATGGTACACAGGCTCACCGAAGTGACACCCTCCGGTTTCTCCCATTTCAGCTCCGTATCATGTCCTTCCATCTCGGCGATCTGATCCATGATATCACGCCACATCTTCTGGTGCACATTGACATTTCCGTTATCCACATTGGAATCACAACCATACCAGATAGAGGCCGAATAATACGGCGTCATGCCCGCAAACCAGAGGTCGTAATCCTCGGAAGTCGTACCGGTCTTACCAACGTTATACACACCGGTCTGCATCCTTGCATTCTTACCGGTACCACTGGTCACAACGTCCCGCATCGCCTGGATCAGCTGCCAGCAGGTAGTTGCTTTCATGGTCGTATGGGTCCGTTTCGGATCATCCGGATTCGTATTGTCGATCACCAGATTTCCGTCATGGTCATAAACCTTGGAATAATAAACAGGTTTTCTGTAAATGCCTAGGTTTGCGATGGACGCATACGCTGCAGTCAGTTCCAGATTCGTAACACCGAAGGTGATACCTCCCAGTGCCAGAGACTGGTTGATATCCGACATGACATCGCCGTTACTTGCAGTATAGTGATCCACGATGGTGGTGAAGCCGTCATTGATCAGATAATTATACGCCACCTCAGGGGTCAGCTCCGTAATGGCCTTGACCGCGATGATATTCATGGAATCACGGATCGCAACTCTCAGCGAATTCACGCCACGATAACTGTTGTACCAGTTATGAACTTCGATGCCGTTCTTGTATTTGTATGGCGCATCGTCAAAACTTGTAGCCAGACATCCGCCGGTATCGATGTACGGTCCGAAGGATGCCAGCACCTTAAATGTGGAACCCGGCTGCCGCTCCGCCATGGTAGCGCGGTTGAATCCGAGGTTTGCCTTCTTCTCTCCACGTCCTCCGTAAAGCGCCTTCACATAGCCCGTATGCTGATCCAGAATGGTGAAGGACACCTGAGGCTGCGGCGGAAAACTGATATTCTCCGCCAGGAAGGACGCACCCGTCTCCTCCATCATCATTTCCTTATAGGTTTCGGCCGCCGCACGGGCCTTACTCTCATCCGGATAAATGTTATTGTATTTGTAATTCCCCGTCAGTACACGGTTGTAGCTGACCATGGAATTGTGATCATAGTTGTACTTGGTCTTCCCGTCCGCATCCAGCAGTGTCAACTGGTAATCCAGCGCCACAGAGTCCTTCCCGGCGAAATACTCTTCGTCGTTATTCAGCGTGTTATCCACGATGTTCTGGATCTTCATATCCTGAACGGAATACACACTGTATCCGCCGTTGTAGAGCTCATCCCAGGCCTCGGAGGAGGTCATGCCGTAGATCTCCATGAAATCGTCCCGAAGCTGGAACATCATGGCATCCATGTAATAGGTGTTATAGCCGGACTTCTTTTGACGGTCGGTGGCCACACGTTCCACGCGATCATATACATTGTCATTCAGAGCGGCCACATACTCTGCTTCCGTAATATAGCCCAGCTCCTTCATCTTGTAGAGCACATTCTTCCGACGGATCGCATTGTTCTCCGGATACAGAACCGGATCATAACCGTAAGGGTTCTGAGTGATCCCGGCGATCATGGCGATCTCCGAAAGTGTCAGATCCATAACGGATTTGTTGAAGTAGCGGTTTGCCGCAGCTTCCACACCGCTGACGCCCTGTCCCAGATAAATCGTATTCAGATAATACTCCATGATCTGTTTCTTGGAGTACCGCTTCTCCAGCTCGATGGCCAGATACTGCTCCTGCACCTTTCGGGTCAGCCGCTGCATGAAGGTCTTCTCATCCATACCGACATTGAAGACATGGTTCTTGATCAGCTGCTGCGTAATGGTTGACGCACCTTGGGTCGCATCCCGGGTAGTGACCAGGCGGACGGCCGCACGGAGAATACCCTTGGCATCAATTCCGTTGTGTTGCCAGAAACGCTCGTCCTCAATAGCCACAAAGGCATTTACCATCTGCTCCGGAATCTCATCGTAATACTTATAGATACGATTGGAATTGACTGTAGACAGGGTATCGATCTCTTTTCCGTTCTGATCGTAAATGATGGTCTTAAAGCCCTTCGGCTTGATACTGATGCCATTGATGTCGGGCGCATTGTCCAGCATACCCTTCAGCATACCGAAACCGGCTCCTGCCATCACAAAGATCAGGAAAACGATCAGCGCAAGAAGAAGCTTCACACCGCTGATCAGAACGCGACGCTCATTTCTCTGCCCCTTGGAAACCAGTCTATTCTGTTTTCGCTGTAAACTGTATTTGTTAAAATTCAAAGCCCTCGGCCTCCTGTCAAACCACCGGTAAATAATCATTGAAATATCCGGCAGTTTTACTTCTTCTTACCGTCTCCGCTTTTATCACTGGTCTTATCATTCCCCTTATGCTTGTCGGGGTTTTGTTTCTCCGAACTATTATTCCCGGAGTCTTTTCTGGAATCCGCATGCTTATCCGGTTGCTTTGCACCCTTCTTGTCAGCGGATCTGACATCCTTCTTCTCCGGCTGCTTGTCAGCCCTCTCCTTCTTGCTCTTTGCAGCCTTGGCAGTTTTCTCTGCCTCGGCCTTCGCACTCTTTGCAGCCTTCGCCGCACGTTCCGCTTCAGCCTTGGCAGCCTTGGCAATCTTTTCGGCTTCCAGTTTTGCAGCCTTTGCCGCACGTTCCGCCTCTTCCAGCGCAGCCATTTCCGCTTCCGCCTTTTCAGCCTCCCGCTTTGCGATCCGCTCCACCTCGGCCATGGCCTCTGCTTCACTTGCCGCCGCCGCTGCTGCTTCGGCTGCCGCTTCTTCAGCCTCCAGCTTCTCCAGCTCCTCCGGTGTCATCACGGCCCGGATCTCCTCCGCCGTCATCGGACGGAGCAGCGGCTCAACATACTGCGCGGTATAGTAATGATACAGCGCCTTATACTCTTCGCTGAAGCTGTCATTTGCATGACCGTGCATCTCATCGAAGTCCCGATTGTTGCTGACACGCTTGATGACATGCAGCGCCACATTTGCACTGTGGGAAGAGATACGCTCGAAGCTGTTCAGCAGATCGAACAGATGCACACCACCCTGGATGCTGCAGTCCCCGCTCTGGAGACGATCCACGTGATGGGACTTGATCAGCTCTTTCAGCTTGTCGATCATCTCGGACAGCGGCTCTACCCGGACAGCCAGTGCCTCATCATCCGACTGGAATGCCTTGAAGCAGGTATCCATGGTGTACTCCACCGCATTTATGATGGTGTCTACCTCGCGGTGTCCGTACGGGGAGAAATGGATCCCCTGTTCATTTTTCTCTTTCGCCACATAGGCGATATTCATACAGTAGTCGCCGATCCGCTCCAGATCACTGATGGAGTTCAGGATCTCGGATACGACGAGCTTGTCATCCTTGGTAAGACGTCTCTGGTCGATACGGACGATGTAGGAAGAAAGCGCCGTCTCGCACTGATCCAGGAAATCCTCGTTCTCTTCCATCTCCGGGAACTTTGAAGCGTCATAATGATAGATCATGCTGGTGGCGGTCTTGTAATTCTTCCGGATCGCCTCCGTCATCTTCCGGATCAGTTCATTACACTGCTCCAAAGCGATGGTCGGTGTGTTGAGAAGCATGTCATCCAGCTTCGCAAGTTCTTTCGTCTGCCGGCTTTCCACTTCCGTTCCGCCCAGGCGGTCGCAGAGCTTTGCCATCTTCTCCGTACCGATCAGAAGAAGGATACTTGTGATCAGGTTAAAGAGCAGATGCACCGTTGCGATGCTGCCTCGATTTACGGTATTGGACATCCAGTCAAATCCGAAGATCGCATGCAGGCCGTAAATGCCCAGCATGAAGAATACTGCGCCGAAAAGGTTAAAGAGCAGATAGCTCCAGGATACCTTCTTTGCTTTCTTATCAGAGCCCATCATACCGATCACGATGGGCATACATTTTCCGAGGTTGATACCGATGACGATGGGGATCGTCACGGCGTATGTAATGGTTCCGGTAGCGGAAAGAGCCTGCAGGATACCGACTGCCGCATTGGAACTCTGGATCACGGCGGTGACCGCCAGACCGATGGCAAGACCCAGGAACGGGTTTTCAAAGGATACAAAAAAGGATTGGGAGCCAATGCTTTCCTTCAGCGGCTCAAAAGCCGCCTCCATCAGGGTCATACCGTAGAACAGCATACCCAGACCCACCAGGATCCCGGCTGCTTCCTTCGCGCCCTTCTTCTTCGTAAACAAACGGATAAATGCGCCGATACCCACCAGCATGGGTGCAAAGGATGCGGGCTTCAGCAACTGCAGCCAGATGGTGTCCGAACCCAGATCACCCAGTCGGAGGATCTGTGCAGTAGCCGTACTACCGACATTGGAACCAAATACAACAGGCAGTGCCTGTGACAGCTTCATGATACCGGCATTTACAAAACCGCTGACCATGATGGTCACGGCTGCAGAACTCTGAATAATCGCGGAGACCGAGGTACCGAAAAACCAACCCTTGATCCTTCCGCTCCATTTGCTCCGTCCCGTGGTCAGCTTTCCCAGGATCCGTTCCATCCCGGAGCCCGCCACCTTTTCCAGCGAAGAACTCATAAAGTTCATACCGAACAGGAAGAGTCCGACCCCGCCGAACAATTGCAATATATCGATAATGTCCATCCCAAGTCTCCTAAACTGCTCTGACGCCCCACTTTTATAAATAACCGATCAAATTCCGCCAGAGATAATCATATTTCATTTCCTGTTTTTGCACATACATAGTTTATTATACAAAAAGAAAGAGGACTTTGCAACAAAAACGCAAAGTCCTCATATTTGTTATGACTTGTTTTACTTTGTCTGCGGTCGCTTCCCCGGCTTTTTTGGGGACTGCTACTGGATCAACGCCGGCGTTCCCGCATCCTCTCAAGGAACGTTTCGGTCCGTCTCTTTCTACTCGTTATACAGAAAATTCCGATCAGACACAGACCTCCCAGAAGGAGTAAGGTTCCAAATGACATCCAAACGCCGGTCGGAATAGCGGCATTTAAGGTATTGGTGACGGCAAGGGTGATGTCGTCGGATACGGTGAAGGTTTTTGTTGCAACCTCCTCTGCCGTAGCATCGCCAAGCTTAAAGGTGGTGTTATATCCTTCATTTGCCTCAGTGATCGTTACTTCCGCATCCTTCGGAACCGTAATAACAACCTCATCATCGTGAGACATGGTAAATGTTCCCCCGGAAAGAAGTTTCGTTGTCTGCTCTACCCCGTTCTTCGACCAGGTAAACTCATCCGTTGCCGCAGCGCCGGTCTTGGTAAAGGTAAATGTGAAATCCTTGGTCTTATTGCCCATGGAACCGGTTACGGTTTTGGTGATGGTGAGGGAGGCGTCGCCAGCCCCAACCTTAACATTCGGAATCATTAATGTATATTTTATGGTTTCCTCGGTTTCAGTCGACACAATTTGAACTCCTGAACCAACAGGAGCACTCACCAATTGAATGCCTCCCATAGAAGATATTTCAAATACAACATCATTAGAAAGCCCTATATACCCCTCCGGCGGAGCCGTCTCCGTCAAATAGTATGTTCCGGCAGCAAGCTCACGGTTGATCTCCGAAATAATACCATTACCAGTTACAAGATCCCCATAACCCGTCATGGGCACATAATCTTTGACGATAGTCCCTTTTCCACCGACTCTTCCCTTGTACAAGGCAAAATGAGCCTCCGGGAGCTGCAACTCACCGTCATACTTGTAAACTTCTATTGAATATGGTTTGTTGTAGAGATCTACATACGCAACTAAATTATCTCCTGATGTCTTATCTGCAGAGTATCCGTCCCGCCAGATTTCCTCATTCCCTTCAACCGTTATGGTGTCATTTGCTCCATTCCGGGTCACTTTAAAAGTAACAGGTTCCGGAAGACCGATGTACCCTTTCGGCGAGGCCGTCTGTGTGATCCGATACTTTGTATCATATGCAAATTCATACAGAATTGTGACTCTTCCATAGGCATCAGATACATATGTCCCTTCTTCCACAAAAGAGTCACTTACATGCGCCGAATCATTTCTGAGCAATTTCGGCTCATCCTCTGCCGAGACCTTATACCAAATCTGATACGGATATTCAACAAGTGAAAAATCCATACTATCCGTCAACGCTTCCGTTCCTGTCACGTCTTTAGAAAGCATGACACTTCCCGGTGTCACATAGCTCAGATTGAAACGCATATGAAGATTGGAAGCACCCTGTCCTCTCTCCATGTAGAAAATTTTCATTTTGTGGGAAGAATAATCCTTAAATATGGTCTCATCGCCATCAAAAAACTGTGCAAGATACGTATTTTCTGCATCTATATCTGCTGCAAGCGCAGCCTCCGCATCAGCCTCCGTCGCACCCTCATCAAAGAGAACGATATCTGCCTTCTTTCCCACTTCCATTTTCTTGAAAACACAGTCATATCAAAAACAGAGAGGAACCCCTCGCAAAAGAATACCAAGGGAATCTTCCTCTCCGTCATGCATTTTATAAAGTTACGCTTCTCTCCTCCCCCGGCTTCATATCCTTCAGCCGGGTAAAGGCAGCCAGCCGGTTTCCGGGACCGCTACGGTCTTCATACAGGCAAAAGCCACCGTCCGGGCAGGCGTATACCTGCACAATGCAGTCTGACGTCCGGTCTCCGGTATTCTTAACCAGGACAGTGACCTGATCGGACGCATTCTCCAGGATTGTCTTCTCAAATGTGGTATAGGACAGACCGTAGCCAAACCGGTACAGCGGCTCCTCCTCCATGTAGAGATAGGTCATCTTATTCTTCTCGATATCGTAATCCCGGATATCCACCAGCTGGTCATCGCCTCGGTACCAGGTCTGGCAGAGGCAGCCGGCAGGACTGACAAAGCCGTAAAGGACGTCGGCAAGTGCATTTCCGTACTCCTCGCTTCCGGTGGCCATCCAAAGGATCGCCCTCACATGCGGATCCTCCTGTTCTTCCACGATAGCGATGGGGGAATTCGTGTGAAGCACCAGGATCACATTGGAATGCTTCTCCCGGATCTGCCGAAGCAGTACCCGCTGGAACGGCGGAAGCTCGATGGAGGTCCGGTCCCGCTCTTCCTTCCCGTTCACGATGGGATGAAGGCCGAATGCGGCAACGACGGCGTCTATGCCGTTCTCCTCATCGGCGCGATTTCCTTCTTCTCCGATTCTCAGTGCCTCATCCAGCAGTTCCTCCGCCGTGGTCACGGTCTCAAACCGCATGGGCACACCGCCGTCATGATTGCAGATCCCGCAGATCCGCTCGTCCTCCCAGAAATGCAGGACATTTTCTTCCGTAAAGCGGATCGGATTGCCGGAGCCGTCATAGAACCGGAAGGCTTCCAGCGCAAACCAGGAAAAGGCTTCCTCCTGAGCCGCAAAAAGGACAGGATATCCCTTCTCCTCGGAATTGATGATGGTATGCCCCGGCGGAAGGGTCGTCAGCAACTTTCCATTTGACATGGCGCGGATCGTAAAACGGGAATCATCCCAGAGCATGATACGGAAGATCTCCGCATCCTCATAATTCACAGGGATGATCTTCTCCCCCTCCAGACCCGCAAATCGGGTTTCTCCCAGACGGATTCGGACATAGGGGTAAAGCGACTCACATCCATCGATCCTGTCCTTTATCCCTTCCTTCAGCGTTACCTGATGGCTTGTGATCCCGCTGTACCAGTCCATGGGGCAGCGATCCGCAAAAGGTCCCAGCAGCAGAACTCTCTCATCCTCATGAAGCGGAAGAGCTTCCGTCTCATTTTTCAGCAAAACCGCAGCTTCTGCGGATGCCTCCCGGCTGAGAGCCCGTCCCTCTTCCGTGTCCACGCGGGACGCATTGTATATTTCCTTTGGAAATGTCTTCTCTCCCTCTTCCGGATGCAGCAGTCCCAGCATCGAGCATGCCACAAGCCGGTTCATGGCGATCCGGTCGATCTCTTCTTCCGTCAGTTTCCCGCTGTCCAACGCCTCCTGCAGACCGGCGCGGATCACCTCGGCATTTTCCGCAAAACAATCCATGCCGGCATGAATCGCCTTCACCAACGCATCCGGGATCGACTCCGCTTCCTTCTGCAGCTTCACGGCAAGATCGATCACACCTCCGTCCCCGGTCACAAAGGGAAGTCCCCGATTCTTCAGACGGGTGGTGAGCTCCGGATTAAAAGTATTGGGAACGCCGTTTACATAGTTGTACGAGGACATGACCGCGATGGGATCCGCATAGTCAATGACCTCTTCAAACACCCGGATATAATAGGAATCCTTCAGGTGCTCCGGGATATTGCTGTTCTCCAGACTACGTCCGTTCTCCACATTATTCCCATAAAAATGCTTCAACGTGGCGCCGCAGCGTACATACCGCGGATCCTCCCCTGCCATGCCCCGGATATACTCTCCGGCGATCCGGGATGTGAGGTGTGGATCCTCGCCGTAAGCTT
The DNA here is from genome assembly GCA_024681515.1 of Eubacterium sp. Lineage (GTDB taxonomy): Bacteria > Bacillota > Clostridia > Lachnospirales > Lachnospiraceae > Eubacterium_Q. The sequence continues at coordinate 70,600 of JAILAR010000067.1, forward strand.
CCTCGTTCCGTCCCCAGCGTGGGTCCCGCTCCATATCCACCGTGGGGGCCAGCATGCAGAGTGCGTTGTGAAGGCCGGCATTGTACAGACTCCTGCCTTCGGTGCCTACCAGATCCCCGACTCTGCGCATCAGTTCCTTGTCCCAGGTAGCGGCAAAGCCCACCGGATTCTGGAAAATGGTGGTGCATACAGGTGCTCCCACATTTTTGTCAAAACTCTGATCGTGCCGGGCCTGCACGCCATGAGCAGCCTCTCCCAGCGCCTCCAAAGGCGGAAGCCCTGCCGCCATACGGTCCTTCGCATGTCCGCTGATGACCAGCAGCTTCTGTTCCAGGTTCAATCCCACCAGAAACTCCGCTGCCGCTTTCTTATGATATTCCCGATCTCTTCTCATATTTCAATTCCTCCGTAAACAATATTGGAGTTCCGATCTGATGATATCCGATATGTCAGACAGCGTATTTTTATTTTATGCTGTTCTTTTCGATAATATGATGGCAAGGTCAACATGTAATAAACGCCGTACGTGCTGTATCTCATCCGGCCCGGGCAAACGGTCACATACAGACAAGGCCGTCCGATATGGTGTTTCTCAGTCATTCAGCGAAGGGATTCTTCGCTTCGCTCAGACAGTCCGCACCAAACCTGACGGCCTTGATCCTAATATTACATGTTATACTTCATCACCAACCACACAATCCTGCGTGATCTGCACATCTTTGTGCTGATTTTCATGTGATAATCAAAGGATCCGCTTTCCACGCAGATCTTTTGCTCCGAAAAATCAGTTTGCCGTTTCCAGCCGTACGTTTCGGATGTGTACGGTTGCGGTGCTTCCCTGCTTGCCGAGGTCGAATTCGATCCGGCCGTTGTCATCATCCGCTTCCTTCATCTCAAACTCATAGCTGAAGCTCTGCCAGTCCTTGGTCAGATCCTGCTTCGTATCCTCGAAATAACGAAGCCAGCTCACATCCGGCCCGGTGATGGCGGTGATCATGGTCCGTGGTTCTTCCGCATAAGCTTCAAAGGAGTATTTATACTTCCGGCCCTTAATCATGGGCAGTCCACCCTGTACCAGCTGGATACTGTAATCCTCGGTGCCTTCGTTTGTCGTGGTGATCACGATCTCTCCGTCCTTGATCTCCGCAGCGCCAACGCCCTTATTCATGCTCTGGTATACCCAGTCCTGATCATCCGACAGATTCTCGGGCGCCGCGAAATCACCGTTGTTCACATAGTTTCCGGTGCTGTCGGCTTCCTTCATGTGCTGCTCCGCCACCGGCTTCTCTACATTTTCATCATAGGAATCCTTCTGGTATACGCGCACATAATCCACGTACATGGCGGTTTTCTCGTCAAATACCAGATCCGGATCCGGGTCGCCCGGCCAGTCACCGCCCACCGCCACATTCAGGATGATGTGGAACTCCTGATCAAAGGGCGCGGGATACGGCTTCTCATCACCGTTGGAAGCCGTGAACCAGTCATTTGTCTCATAGAACGGCTCGCCGTCCACGTACCAGCGGATCAGTCCCGGCATCCACTCTACAGCAAAGACATGATACTCCTCGGAGTAATTTGCACCATTGGATACGGAGCCCTGCTGCTGACCGTGAGGATCCCCGTAATGAATAGAGCCGTATTCACGGGTGGGATCGTTGGTCACCACCTCCATGATATCCACCTCTCCGCAGCGCGGCCAAGAGCCGTACAGGGATGTCTTCGTCGGCAGCATCCAGAAAGCAGGAAGGAAGCCCTTGCCCGTCGGAACCTTGATCTTCGCTTCCATGAGTCCGTACTTGAAATCATGCTTCTTGGAGGTGTTCACACGACCGGAAGAATAGGTAACATTTCCGTTATCATCCACTTCCTTCTTCGGCTGGATCACCAGTTCCCCGTTCTGAACAAATGCGTATTCCTCGGTATTGACATAAGCCTGCAGTTCCCGGTTTACCCAGCCTGCTTTGTGAGCTTCGTAATTCCAGTCATCCGAAGAGAGCTTCTTTTCGGGCTGGTCGAAGTTTTCTTCCCAGACCAGATGGTATTCATCACTTACCGGGTACTTCTGATATTCATCCGGTTCTTCCGGCGTATAGGCCTCAGTTGCTTCTTCCGTAACCGGCTCCGTAACCGATTCCGTGGTACCGTCGGTAACCGTTTCCGATGCGGCAGTTGTGGCCTGCGTCGCTGATTCCGTTGCATCTCCGGCAGCAGTGGTCGATTCTTCCTTTCCGCAGCCCACCAGCAGTGTCATGGACATCGCCGCTGCAAGAGCTGCACCTGCGAGTTTCTTTTTCATCCAGTGTCTCCTTTTCTATTTCGACAGCAAATTGTCAGGATCCTTCGCGCCTGCCGGCTTGGTCGATTCGACGCTTAACGCAGGTCGCGCCTGTCGGCTTATTTCATCTCATCCAACTTCTTCTCGATGGCCTTAATGATGATCTTCAGCGCCTTAATGCGCGCGTATTTTTTGTCATTGGACTCCAGCACATGCCAGGGGGCAAACTTGGTATTGGTCTTCTGCAGCATTTCATCCACGGCTTCCTCGTAGAGATCCCATTTCTCCCGGTTTCTCCAGTCTTCATCCGTGATCTTCCACTGCTTCTCCGGCGTGTTCTGACGTTCGGTAAAACGTTCCAGCTGTGTATCCTTGTCGATCTGAACCCAGAACTTGATCACCACCGCATTCCAGTCCGCCAGTTCCTTCTCGAACTCGTTGATCTCGTTGTAAGCCCGCTGCCAGTCATTTTCCGTGCAGAAGCCTTCCAGGCGTTCCACCATAACGCGTCCGTACCAGGTTCGGTCGAAAATGGCGATGTGTCCGTCCTTCGGCAGCCGGTTCCAGAAGCGCCACAGATAATGCCGTGCTTTCTCGGCCGGTTCCGGACTGGCGATAGGATGTACCTCATATCCCCGGGGATCCAGAGCCGCAGCCACACGCTTGATATTTCCGCCCTTTCCGGCTGCATCCCAGCCCTCATAGGCAATGATCACAGGGATCTTCTTTAAGTACAGCTCATTATGCAGCTTGCCCAGCTTCTTCTGCAGGGCATCCAGCTCCTTCTTGTATTCCTCTTCCGGAACGGACTTATCCAGTGCGATCTCCGACAGCTTCGGAATACTCTTCATCGGGAATACATTCTGCAGCATCGGCGGCTTCTGCTTTGCTTCCATGTTGGTGAGCGCCGTGTCGATGGAAGCCACCAGGATCTCCGTCATCTGCAGCTCGGACCATTTCTTGCTGGTGGCATCGATGAAATACCAGGGTGCCACGAACTGATTCGTGGTCTCCAGATACTCATCATAGACCTTCAGACAATCCTTGTAATGTTTGTTCTGCCACAGGTCGGAATCGGACACGCGCCACTTCGTGACCTTGTCCTTCTCCAGTTCTTCCAGACGTTTCCGCTGGGTCTTCTCATCGATGTGGAAGAAATACTTTACTACCAGATATCCGTTGTCATTCAGCTGACGTTCGAACCGCTTGATGCTGGTCAGATGCTCCCGATATTTCTCCTCGCTGATCTTACCGTGCAGGAAATGGGACGTCACCTCTCCCATCCAGCTTCCGTCGAAGAAGGAGAACTGTCCCTGCTTCGGGATCCGCACGAAATAGCGGTACAGGAAGGGACGTCTGGTCTCCTCCTGCGTCGGCTGCGATAAGGTTTCGCATTTGAAGAACCGAGGATCCAACCCCTTGATCACCCGTCCCAGAACGCTTCCTTTTCCTGCAGCTCCCCAGCCGTCCAGGATCACCAGTACCGGCAGTCCTTTCTCTTTAATAGCGGTCTGACGAACCGCCAGCTCCGCTCTTGCCTTCTCCAGACGTGTCGCGATCTCCTCTTCCGAGGGCATGTCTTCTTTTACCCATTCTCGTAACATAGCGTAACCTCCTATTTTTCACCTGCGCCATGCCGCCCTCTCCGGATTCTTCGAATCCGTCGATGTCGCGGCATTCGCCGTATACATCCGCTTACATGCTTTTCTCTTTCGTTTGAGTCCGTGCTTCGTTCTGATTTACATGAGCTTGCAGATCTTCAGTATCCCCTCAATATCCTTCTTCTTTAAACTCCTGACCAGTGCCTTTCTCCGCGTCCAGACAAATCCGATGACGAAGAGTCCCACAGCTCCGACTAAGATCCACCGGAGGATGTTCAGGTCATACAGCATCGTCATGGAGATTCCGAGTACACAGGAGATCACCAGTACCGTTATATTGAACCGCAGATTGTAGATCCCGCTCTTCCCCATTTTCCGTACAAACAGATAATGGATGAAGAACAATGCCACGTAACCTGCCAATGTGGTATAAGCCGCTGCCACATAACCGAAGATCGGAACAAAGATCAGGTTTAACACGATGTTCAGCAGGGCCGCGGCAAAGGTTCCCATCATGATCTGTTTCTGCCGTTTGTAATAGAACTCGATGTTCACATACATGGTGTAGAGCATCTGGGCGATGTACCCCAGCATGACCGGAGGGATAACCCCCACCGCATCCATGTATTTCCGTCCGCCCATGACCAGCAACAGCTCCGGTGCCAGCAAGGTCAGCATAAGCACGCCGCCGGCGAAGATCAGGATGATGGGGCGTGCTACCACGCCGATATCCTTATCTTCCTCTCTGTGCAGTTTCTCGTAGACCCAGGGCGCCCAGGCCTGATTCACGGATGCCCAAAGCAGATTGACGATCATGGCGCAGCTGTATGCCGTGGAATACATGGCATTTGCTTCCTTGCCTTCGAAATTCGTGATCATGACACGGTCGCAGGCTGTAAGAAGCGTGTTGGACATCAGATGCAGCACCATGGGAAGGGCGATGGGAAGCGCGAATTTCACAAAAGAAAGCCGGAAGCACCTTCCCTTCATCACGATGTAGATATAAATGGCCAGTGACACGGCGATCCATACGCCGTGATAGCTGATCACACGGATCGACAGCTGCTCATCCTCCGGCACGAGCACCACCAGAAGCAGCGACAGCAGCACGGAAATGATCGCCGGCACCAGGGACGTGATGATGGTCCCCTTATATTGCATGTAGACCCGGAATTTCACGTGCAGCGTGCTGAGGGCCGGATGCACCAGCAGATAAATGAACATCACATGGAACATATATTCCGAGATGCCCATCCAGGACGTGATCTGATCCATAAAGAGACTGGCGATGCCGTAAAGCGCCGCCGTGATCATGGTTCCGGCCAGAACGATCGTAGACATGAACTGGTCGATCTCATCCTCAAATTCAAAATGTGCCAGATTGACGGCGGTATAAAGATCCAGAGTCAGCACCGGACTCAGGATGGCGATCCACGATATTAAATTACTGTATGCGCCGACGTCCGTCTTCGTCATGATCCGGGCGAAGATCGGCATCGTAATGAAGGACAGGCCCTTCAGAACAAAGGTACAGATGGTGTACCAGGTTCCTGCCTTCAGCGCTTTTTTTCCGACTGTGTCCATATCGTATCTGTCAGTTCCTCTCTCGCCTCTGCTTCATCAGCACATATCCTTCAAACAGATCCAGATCCTCCGCCCGGGTGATCTTGATGTTCGTCTGGGTACCGTAGGAGAAATAAATGGGCTTCCCCATCTTATACATCAGTGTGGTGGTATGCGGCTCCACTTCATTGATCACGCCGGTCTCCACCGCCTCTTTATACATGTCATCGATAAAACCGTAGCGGAACGCATGGGGTGTGCTCATGCAGGCCACCGTGTCCCGGTTGATGTACTCTACTGTATAGTTTTCCGGATCCGAGACGGACGTCTCCTTCACCTTCTTTCCGGAAAGCAGGAAGAAATCCGTGGTGGAGATGGCATTTCCCTTCTCCCTGCAGACACGGATCGCATCCGTGATAATGGGTTCTTCGATAAAGGGGGACGCCGCAAAATGGATCAGCAGGATGTCCTCTCTTGTCACCTTGTCCTCCAGGAACTCCACACCCTTCATGACGGATTCCTGAAATGTAGATCCGCCCTCGGTAATCCATTTTAATTTTGAAAAACCGTACCTGTCCCGGATCTCCGCCAGCGTATCCATCCATTCCGGCACGCAGACTGCCAGGATGGCGTCCACATCCTCATGCTTTTGAAATGCATCCATGGTATAGGCGATGACCGGTTTCCCAAGTACCTCGATAAATTGTTTCGGAATATCTGCTCCCACCCGGCTGCCGATGCCTCCGGCCAGGATGACTGCTATATTCATACGTTTGACCTCCGATGGATCTCCTGTGCGATCAGAAGGTCATCCACACCGTCCACCTCTGCCCATGCCTGTCCGGCTATGTCCTGGAAAAACAGGCAGAAGTCATGGAACATGATCATCTGTACCAGACTGTCCTCAAAGAACTGACCATACATATTGTTGTTGATCATGATGTCTATCTCCTGCTTCAGCAGGCGGCTGGATACCGGGTCCAGTTTGGTCATGCAGCTGTATTTTGCATTGAAATGTTCCAGCTTTTTGGACATAACAAGCACCTGGTCTTCCCGCGTTACCGCATTGTAAGCACCCGGCTTCTCGCAGGAGCTGTCCACCAGCACATATGGGAAATCCGTAGGTTTCGTCAGGTACTGCTCCACGATCTCGTCGGAGAATACCACATCGCCGTGAACGATGGCCACATTCTCCCGCTCCAGATAATCCCGGGCGAACCAGAGCGATGCAATGGAATTCGTTACCTCGTAGAAGGGATTCATGACGAAACGAACATTTTCATCCTCAAGTTCTTTGCGTACGGTATCCGCCAGAAATCCTACGACCACAACGATCTCCGCATTCTTGTCAAAATGCCGGATGCTGCGCACCATGCGCTGCAGCACCGTGGTCTCCTCATCCAGCTTGTAGCTGGTCTTCGCATAATTCAGTGTCAGGGGCTGCAGGTTATTTCCCTTCCCTGCAGCAAGTATGATATAAGTCATATACAACTCCTATTCTATTCTTCAGTCCAGCATCCGGAGTTCGCATTTCACTGCTTTCTCCATCGCCTCATCGTACTGTGCCTGATCCACCTGCTCGCCATACAAAGGCAGCGCCAGCAGCGAGTAGTTTCTCGCAAAATGATACCATTGCTCCTTATGGATTCCTACCACCTGTCCCTTACTCTGTTTCAGCATGGTCCAGTGCAGGTAGAAGAAACCGGTGATGGCGATATACGCCAGAAAATGCCTCCTCTGCTTTTCCGTGGGCCAGTGCCTGTAATAAGTAAAGAGGATCCTGTCCACTTCTGCCAGTGTATGCTGCCCGCCGCAGATATAGCTTCCGATGTCGAAGCCGGGATCGCCGTAACCACCGTACTCCCAGTCGATCAGGTAGATCTCCTCTTTGTTGATCAGGAAATTCACGTCCCGGGCATCGCCGTGGATATTGCATTTCTTTATGCCGTCATATTCTGCAAGTTCCGCCAGCCGATAGACACGGTCGCGGATCTCGTTAAACTCCGGGAAATTTCCGTATTTCTCCGGCGGGATCTGGGCTTTGATCCCTTCTGCTTTCTTCAGCACATCGAAATTCCAGCGTACATGACAGGGCGCCGCATGGAGCCTGCGGAACAGCATCACCGCACGGACCATGTCATTCAGACTCTTATAATCAAAATCATAATGTTCGATAAACCGGCCGATCCGCCAGCCCTCATCCACGTCCATGGCCACCAGAGTCGTGTCGATCCCTGCGTCCTCCACCACCTTTTGCATGATGGTCTCCCGGCCGCGGTCTACCAGTGCGTCCGAGCCAAGTCCCGGATGACGGTAAATGTACTTTCCGCCGCGCAGACGGAAGGACAGAACCACATTTGTCATACCGGCCTGTACCGGAGTCAGGTTCTCCACATCTTCTTCCTTGCAGTCAAACACCCTGCAGATGTTAGAGACTACGATCTTCCTGCTTTCTTCGGTGAACAGGCCACCTGTGGTCTGAATGCTTTCCATGAGCTACCTCCTAGCTTTATTCCATCGTTTCGAGTCCGTGCTCCGTTCCGATTTGTTGCTCCATATACTCTTTGTACGGGATATCGGGATCCATAATATTCTGATAATGGAACTCCCTATCCTTCATGGACGGGAACTCCATGTACGTATCGCCGTAAATGCTCCGCAGATACTGATCATAGTTCACGGGGATCTCCACTTCTGTATTCTCGAACTTCTGCGTCATGAGCGGACGAAGCTGATCCTTCGTATGCATATACTGATACCGGGTGTTCTTGCCATAACCGAACGCGATGGCGCTGAACCCGTCAAAATCCGTTTTGTTGTATTTCCGGCACACCAGGTCGAACCGATGGCAGAGTTTAAAGACATCCACCGGCTTCATCAGTTTCAGGAGAGTCTTACCCATCATCCGCTTCGGAAATCCTCCCTTGATCTCCTGCTTTCCATAAACCTTCAAAAGGCAGAGGTATCGCAGGAGCTGTACCTGAAACGCGAAGCGCTTGCATTTTCCCTTCTTTGCAGGATCCGGATTCCGGTCCATGGGGAAGATATCGATGTAAATGCCGCTGTGGCAGTCCGGATTCGTGAGATCCTTCGGAGTGAGGCAGGTCGTATTGCAGTCCACCAGACGGATCCAGCCGCGGAACCATTTCCCCTGCTCCGTCTCCACGGTCTGCAGGAAATACGGCGCCTTGAATTCTCCCGCCAGTTTACTGAGCCGGTTATAATCCCCACGGGACATGATGAAATCCATGTCATTGTCCCAGGGAATGAATCCGCCGTGCCGCACCGCTCCCAGCTGTGTACCGAAACCTGCCACCGGCCGGATCCCGTGTTTTTTGCACACGCGATACAGTTCCTCCGTCAGTTTCAGTTCCACCTGCCAGATTCGCTTCTGCTCGGCAGTCACCTTCCAATCATCCATGATCTCTTCGTTCAGATTGAACTCCGGATTCATACTCATCTTTCCAGTCCTCGTTCTTTCTATCGTTCTTTCTATCGTTCTTTCTATCGTTCTTTCCCTCGTGAATCGTCTTTTGTCAAATGACATGACTCGCGGTATGCCTCACTTCGTTCGGGCAATCCCGCGGCTCTTATTGTATCATTTTACGCAGAGAGAATCCACATCATTCTCACAGCACCACGTTCGCTTCGGAATCTAAGCGAACAACCCGGTCACCAGTTTCACCAGAAATGCCATGATCCAGGCAATGAGACACTGCAGACCCACCATGGACACTGCCCATTTTCTGCCCAGTTCCCGCTTTACGGACGCGATGGCCGCAACACAGGGAGTATAGAGCAGACAGAACGTCAGAAGCGGAAGTCCTGCCTCCGGTGAAAGGATCGTGAGCAGCGGCGCTCCCTCCAGCAGTACCTGAAGTGTGGAGACCACACTCTCCTTCGCCATAAAGCCGGTGATCAGTGCCGTTACGATCCGCCAGTCGCCGAAACCGAGAGGTGCGAAAACCGGTGTGATCCATCCGGAGATCTTCGTCAGGATACTCTGGCTCTTCGGAACCATGTTGAAACTGAAATCAATGGAGCCCAGGAACCAGATCACGATGGTGGCCACGAAGATCACGGTAAACGCCCTGACAAGGAAGTCTCTGGCTTTCTCCCAGATCAGCCGGAGCACGTTCCGGGCGCCCGGAAGCCGGTAATTCGGCAGTTCCATCACGAACGGCACCGCTTCGCCGCGGAGCACGGTCTTCTTGGACACCAGTGCCATCAGGATCCCCATCAGAATTCCAAAACAATAAATGCCGGTGATGATCAGTCCTCCACGTCCCGGGAACAGGGAGGAAACGATAAACCCGTAAATGGGCAGCTTCGCCGTACAGCTCATGAACGGGATCAGCAGTATCGTCAGTTTTCTGTCACGCTCCGACGGAAGCGTCCGGCTGGACATGATCCCCGGCACGGAACATCCGAAACCGATGAGCATGGGCACGATACTCCGTCCGGAAAGTCCCAGCTTACGGAGCGGCTTGTCCGTTACAAATGCCACACGAGCCATATATCCGGTATCTTCCAGCAGCGACAGGAAGAAGAACAATACCAGGATGATGGGCATGAAGGAAAGTACTGTTCCGACGCCCGGCAGGATTCCTTCCGTTACCAGCGAATGGAGCACCTCATTTACTTCCATGGAGTTCATCAGCTGATCCACCTTCTCTGTCACAAATGTAACGCCCTGTTCCATCAGTCCCTGCAGCCAGGCGCCGATCACGTTAAAGGTCAGGACAAAGACCAGCGCCATGATGCCGATAAATGCCGGGATCGCCGTATATTTTCCCGTCAGGATCCGGTCGATCCTCTCACTCCGTTCCCGTTCTTTGCTCTGCACCGGCTTTACGACCGATGCCCGGACCACTTTTTCGATAAAGGAAAACCGCATGTCCGCGATGGCGGCCGCGCGATCCAGTCCACGTTCCTCTTCCATCTGAAGGATGATGTGCTCCACCATTTCCTGTTCATTCTGCGTAAGCTGCAGTGCACGGATCACTCTGGGATCGCCTTCGATCACCTTGTTCGCCGCAAACCGCACCGGCAGCTTTGCCCGGTCCGCATGGTCCTGGATCAGATGCATAATGGCATGCAGACAGCGGTGTACTGTCCCGCCGTGATCATTCTCATCGCAGAAATCCTTGATCCCGGGGCTTTCCTGATATTTCGCCACATGGATGGCATGATCCACCAGCTCGTCCACGCCTTCATTCTTCGACGCCGTGATGGGAATGACCGGAATGCCCAGCATTTCCTCCATGACATTGATCCGGATGGAGCCACCGTTCCCCCGGAGCTCATCCATCATGTTCACCGCCAGAACGATGGGCACGTCCAGCTCCATCAGCTGCATGGTTAAATAGAGATTACGTTCGATGTTGGTTGCATCTACGATATTGATGATCCCTTTGGGCTGCTCCCGCAGGATATACTGTCTGGAAATGATCTCTTCACTGGTGTAGGGTGACAGGGAATAGATGCCCGGGAGATCCACCACCTCTGTATCCGGATGGTTGCGGATCACGCCGCTCTTCCGGCTGACGGTCACTCCGGGGAAATTTCCCACGTGCTGGTTGGAACCGGTGAGCTGATTAAACAGCGTGGTCTTGCCGCAGTTCTGATTTCCGGCCAGAGCAAAGGACAGCACGGTTCCCTCCGGAAGCGGATTCTCGTGTTTGGGGTCATGGAAGATACCGCCCTCTCCGTAACCGGGATGATGGACCCGTCCCGGAGCCACTGCTTTGTCAGACTCTCCTTTTCCCGTCTCAGGTATCAGGATCCCCGTAGTCCCCGATGTGTCCCGGAGGGAATTCTCCGCAATCTCAATCTTTTCAGCATCCGCCACACGCAGTGTCAGTTCATAGCCATGGAGCATGAATTCCATGGGATCCCCCATAGGGGCATACTTAATAAATGCGATCTCCGCTCCCGGGATCACACCCATATCAAGAAAATGCTGACGCAGAGCTCCCTCTCCGCCAACGGATATAATTCGTGCAGTCTTATCTGCCGCAAGTTCTTTTAATGTCATAACGATTCTCTTTTATTTATTCCATACTTCGCGCCAAAAGCGCTCCGTAATACTCCCACGCTTATTTTACACCGAAACGCCTGACAATGCTATCATTTGTTGTTCTTACTTCTTTCTCTTCGCCCCCTCTGTACACAAAAAAACGGGAAGGTTCCAAAGACCTCTCCCGTTTTTCAGATATAATCCTGATATTATTTTCTAAAAATCTTTGCGCATGGTCAGAATATTCTGTCCGTCGGTGTATTCATAAAGCATGCTGTCCATACTTTTCTTCACCATAAAGATCCCAAGGCCGCCGATCTGGCGCTGCTCTGCGGACAGAGACACATCCGGATCCTCCTTGGCCAGCGGATTGTATGGGATCCCGCGGTCGATCAGCGTGATCTCTACACCTTTTGCATCCGTCGGCGCATCCAGACGGATCGTCGCCTGTCCTACATTCGGCGTGTAGGCATAATGCGCGATGTTTACGTACATTTCCTCCACAGCAATATCGATCTGCATCTGAGCCTTCATGGGGCATTCATGCTCCTCCAGCCATTCATCCAGAAACGCAAGTACCTGATTCAGATTATCCAGTTTTGCATCAACCACCAATTCCTTCATGCCGTTCACCCCTGCAAACCTTGCGGTAACTTTTCAGTTCATCACCATTTTACCATAGATTCCGAAGAAAACAAACAAATATTTTCACATCACAAAGTCAATAAAAAGAAGCACCCGTCATACGTACATGCGGGTGCTTCTGAATATGCTCTTTCGAATCTTCGGGTATGTTATTAGCAAACGCCCTGAGCGATCATAGCCTCAACAACCTTCTTGAAGCCGGCGATATTTGCGCCTGCTACATAGTTGCCTTCCATGCCGTACTCCTTAGCAGCATCATCGATGTTGTGATAGATACCAACCATGATGTTCTTCAGCTTGGAATCAACCTCTTCGAAGGTCCAGGACAGTCTCTCGGAGTTCTGGCTCATCTCAAGTGCGGAAGTAGCAACACCACCTGCGTTAGCAGCCTTACCACCAACGAACGGTACGTTGTTTGCCTGGAAGTACTCTGTTGCCTCGATAGTTGTAGGCATATTTGCACCTTCAGCTACATACTGAACACCGTTTGCTACCAGCATCTTTGCATCTTCGATATCCAGCTCGTTCTGTGTTGCGCACGGAAGAGCGATATCTACCTTGTACTGCCATACGCCATGCTCGCCGTTCTGCTTTGCATGATATTCTGCAGAAGACTTCAGGGCAGCATACTCATCCAGACGTGCACGCTTTACTTCCTTGATCTCCTTCAGAAGCTCAACATCGATTCCTTCCGGATCATAGATCCAGCCTGTGGAATCAGAGCAGGTAACAACCTTTGCACCCAGCTGCTGTGCCTTCTGGATCGCATAGATTGCAACATTTCCGGCACCGGATACTGCGATGACCTTGCCTTCCATCTTGTCGCCATGGCACTTAACCATCTCTTCTGTCAGATACAGCAGACCGTAACCTGTAGCCTCTGTACGAGCCAGAGAACCACCGTAGGTCAGACCCTTACCTGTCAGCACGCCTTCATACAGGCCGCGGATGCGCTTGTACTGGCCATACATGAAACCGATCTCACGTCCGCCGGTTCCGATATCACCTGCCGGTACGTCCTGATCAGCGCCGATATACTTGCACAGCTCTGTCATAAAGCTCTGGCAGAACTTCATGATCTCATTGTCAGACTTGCCCTTCGGATCGAAGTCGGAACCACCCTTACCACCACCGATCGGCAGGGTTGTCAGGCTGTTCTTGAAGATCTGCTCGAAACCAAGGAACTTAATGATACCAAGGTTTACTGACGGATGCAGACGAAGACCTCCCTTGTAGGGTCCGATCGCATTGTTGAACTGTACACGGAAACCACGGTTTACCTGTACCTGTCCGTTGTCATCTACCCACGGTACACGGAACATGATTTGACGATCCGGCTCTGTGATGCGCTCCAGAATTGCAAGCTTACGATACTTCTCCTCATCCTGGTCGATAACCGGACGAAGGGAATTCAGAACCTCCGTTACTGCCTGGATAAACTCCGGCTGATCCTTGTCTCTCTTCTGGACGAGCTCCAGAACCTCATCAACGTATGACATAGCTGTTTCTCCTTTTCTTTTAATACTTTTCCGCAGAAATTATCGTTCCATTTCTGCAAAACTGAAAAAATTATACATGATACGCGCCCGTCTGTAAATAAGAAAATTAAGTTTTTTTGATATTTTTTTATATTTTTTATACCGATTTCCGTTTTACTTAACTTTCTTAAAGTAAATGACGCATCCTGAGGCTTTTCTCACCCAAAATGCGCCATTCCCAACCGAAAATCTTAATTTTTTTAACATGGAGCGTGCACTCCGGGACTTCGTTTCAGTCCTGCTTTACCTTAAATACAAGGGATACATTCCCTTTTTCATTCCGAAACGTCATACGGTTTCCGACGATCTCAACCAAAAATGATTTATAGTTATCGTAAAAATCGATCCGGTAACTTCCTGTGCTTTCCTCCGTAACAGTCCCGTCATGGAATTTTCCGTTCAGCGTGAACACACAATGCATATCGTCCGAACACTCGAACGTCGGCGTCACATCTGCCGTAAACTCTTTCATCGCATCGGAATCATTCTCCACGTTAAGGGTACTCCCGTTTATTGTACTTTCCGCGAATTCCCAGTCAGACTGGATCACTGCATTGCCGGCTTCATCGGTCTTTTTGCCCCCGCATCCGCAGAGAAGACAAAGCGCGAAAAGCATGCAGCACAGCAAAGCCCCTTTCACACACTTTCCCATATTTCTTCCGATTTGTATCACTGTCTGCTTCACGGCCTACTCCTCCGCCCAGTCAAAGGACCGTTCAACGGCTTTCTTCCATCCTGCCAGTTTCATCGCCCGCTCTTCCTCCGTGATCTTCGGTTTGAAGATCTTGTCGATGTCCGCATTTACCTTGATCTCGTTCTTGTCCCTCCAGTAACCGGTAGCCAGTCCCGCAAAGTACGCCGCACCGAGGGCTGTGGTTTCCACGCAGACCGGCCGCACCACGGTGGCGTCGATCAGATCCGCCTGAACCTGCATGAGGAAATTATTCGCAGACGCACCGCCGTCCACCCGAAGGTTGGAAAGCACGATACCGGAATCCGCCTCCATGGCTTTCAGAACATCACTGGTGGAATATGCCACGGATTCCAGCGTTGCCCGGATGATATGGTACTTATTGACACCCCGGGTGATCCCCACGATGGTTCCGCGGGCATACTGATTCCAGTAGGGAGCTCCCAGTCCCGTAAAGGCCGGGACCACGTAGCAGCCGTTGGTATCCGGCACCTTCTTGGCCATATACTCCGAATCCTCCGCCGAATCGATGAGACGCATCTCATCCCGAAGCCACTGGATCGAAGCTCCGGCAATAAAGACCGAACCCTCCAGTGCGTATTTCACCTTCCCGTCGATCCCCCAGGCGATGGTAGTAACCAGCCCGTTCTTCGAGAACACCGGCCGGTTTCCTGTATTCATAAGCAGGAAACAGCCTGTGCCGTAGGTATTCTTGGCATCTCCCTCATTAAAGCAGGTCTGTCCGAAAAGCGCCGCCTGCTGATCGCCGGCGATACCGGCGATGGGGATCGTCTTCCCCAGATAAAATGGTTCTGTCTCTCCGTACACCTCGCTGGAGGGACGTACCTCCGGCAGCATACATGCCGGAACCCCCAGCTTCTCAAGGATCTCCTCATCCCATTTCAGATCCGTGATGTTGAACATCATGGTGCGGGATGCATTGGAATAATCCGTCACATGCACTCTGCCGTGGGTCAGTTTCCAGATCAGCCAGGTATCCACGGTTCCGAAGAGAAGTTCCCCTCTCTCCGCCCGCTCCCGGACACCTTCTACATTTTCCAAAATCCACCGAAGCTTGGTGGCCGAGAAATAGGCATCGATCACAAGTCCGGTCTTCTTCCGGAAGAAATCCGTCAGCCCCTCTGCTCTCAGCTCATCGCAGTATTTCGAGGTCCGGCGGCACTGCCATACGATGGCATTGCATACCGGCTCCCCTGTTGCTTTATCCCAGACGATGGTGGTCTCCCGCTGATTTGCGATACCGATGGCCTCGATATCCTCCGGCGTTGCTCCTGCCTTCATCACAGCCTCTACCGCCACACCCAGCATAGTGGACCAGATCTCATTCGCATTATGCTCCACCCAGCCCGGCTGCGGGAAGATCTGGGTGAACTCTTTCTGTGCCACGGAAATGATCTGCCCACGTTTATCAAAAAGGATCGCGCGGTTGCTGGTGGTACCCGCATCCAGCGCCATAACATATTTCCCCATAAAACACCCCTTGATAATCTATTATTTCCCACACTTCGCACTGAGGCATGCCCAATAGATTATAACCACCTACAAAACAGTGCGATTTACCCATATGCATATTGTAGCACATCTGCTATATGATGTCAGTAAAAACAGTACCCACAAACCGGAATAAAGTCCTGCTTAAAATCTCTGCTTGCGTGCCCTTCTGTCAAATGCTATACTCTTTCGTATCTGAATTATCACTCAATTCAAATCACACTATGTCAGATCAGGAGAAATGTATATGAAAGCAAGTATCATCATGGGATCCACCAGTGATCTCGCAAAAGTGGAACCGGCCATCGAGCTGCTGAAAAGCTTCGATGTGCAGGTATCCGTAAGATGCCTGTCCGCACACCGGGCAGCCGCACAGTTATCCGCATACATCCGGGAGATCAATGAAGACGGAACCGAGGTCGTGATCACAGCTGCCGGCATGGCGGCTGCCCTTCCGGGAGTCGTAGCTTCTCAGACCGTACTTCCCGTCATCGGCGTACCGCTTTCCGGCTCCGTGCTGGACGGCCAGGACGCTCTCTACTCCATCGTACAGATGCCTCCGGGAATCCCGGTTGCCACCGTGGCCATCAACGGAAGCAAGAACGCCGCCTGGCTGGCGCTGCAGATCATGGCCAACGGAAATGCAGATCTGAAGGCGAAGCTCTGGGCTGAACGCGACAAAATGCGCGAAGCTGCGGAAAAAGCCAATGCAGAGATCATCGCAAAATATGAGTAGTCTATTCATTCACATTTAAAACAAGCGGACAGACAAAGCCTGTAACGGTTTATGTCTGTCCGCTTGTTATATTATCTGAAAAAAATGTCCCCACAACCCGATACGGATGTGAGGACATATATCTCTGCCAATATTATCTTATTCCAGCGGCTTCCCTGTGATCATCTCATATGCCTGCAGGTACTTCTCGATAGTCTTGTCCACGATCTCCTGCGGCAGGAACCAGTTCTCCGGCTCTTCCTTGTTCTCATCGGACTTCAGCCAGTCACGTGCGAACTGCTTGTCGAAGGACGGCTGTCCATGGCCCGGCTCATAACCGTCTGCCGGCCAGAAGCGGGAGGAATCCGGTGTCAGCATCTCATCACCGAGAACGATCTCTCCGTCTTCGTTCAATCCGAATTCAAACTTGGTATCCGCGATAATGATCCCCTTGGTCAGCGCGTAATCTGCGCACTTCTTATACAGAGCAATGGTGTAGTCGCGAAGCTTCTCCGCATACTCCTGTCCCTTGCCCGGGAATTCCTTCTCCAGCAATTCCACGGAACGCTCGAAAGAAATATTCTCATCATGATCACCGATCTCTGCCTTGGTAGACGGTGTATAAATGGGTTCCGGCAGCTTGTCGGATTCGATCAGGCCTTCCGGAAGGGTGATGCCGCAGACGGTACCATTTTCCTTGTAGCTGGCCCAGCCGGAGCCTGTGATATAACCGCGGACGATGCACTCGATAGGAAGCATGGTCAGCTTCCTGCACATCATGGAATTGCCGTCAAACTGCGGCTGCTGAAAGAATTCCGGCATATCCTTTACATCTGCCGAGATCATATGGTTCGGCAGGATATCGCTGGTCATATCAAACCAGAACCGGGACATCTGTGTAAGCACGGTTCCCTTCTTGTGGATCTTATTCTTCAGGATCACGTCATAGCAGCTGATACGGTCAGTTGCCACCATGATCAGGCTGTCGCCGTTGTCGTAGATCTCACGTACCTTACCCTCTTTGATCGGTTTCATTTCCATGATATAAATCCTCCTTATGATTCACACTTCGCGGTGCTCCGCGCCTCGTAGATTTCGATGTAAAATGGGTGCTCTCGAAAGCAATCGAAAGCTTCCGAAAGCACCCATATAGAATATATGATTTGACTACGAAAATCAAGGCAAATCTCTTCGTAATTCAGGATCACTGACCATTTATCACATCATTCATATCCTGCAGCACTTTTTTTGCACACTCCGATGCTGTCATCTTGTCGTACAGATACTCATCCGCTCCGGACTTAAAGACATCGATGATCGCCTCCTTCTCCATGTTCGGAATGATCAGATGATAATCCGCCTGGTGCTCGTTCATGTCCTGCACCGCTTTATACTCATTGGTCTCCTGCAGGCCTTCCTCCGTCAGAGCCGCCACCGCCGCATCACTGACCGGAACACCCTTCTCCGTCTTCTGAAGCTTCGCCATATCCGGATCGTTCAGCAGGAAATTCAATAGTTTTGCAGCTTCCTCCGGATGTGTCGTATCCGCACTGATGGCCCACATGGTCGCAGGCTTTACATACCATCCGGAAAGCTTTGCATCCGGCAGCTCCGGATAGCTCCCACGTGATACCTTCACTCCGGTCTCAGCCAGACCGTCACAGTAGATCTTCGTATCACTGATCCAGCACATGGTTCCCACCACTTCCCCGGACATGTAGTTTTTCCGGTCAAAGGAATCGAGAGGACATACCACATGCTCATCGATCAGCCTTTTGTAAAATGTCAGCAGGAATTCGATCCGCTCCGCATCCGCCGTGATCTTCCCATCCTGAGTAAAAAAAGGTTCCCCGTAAGTCTGCTCATAATATGCGATCATCAGCAGGAAGAGATGCTTCTTTGCAAGCCCCCAGACATATCGTCCGTCCGGCGCCAGCACCTTTGCCATGGCAAACAGATCATCCCAGGTCTCAGGTACCGAAAGTCCGTAGCTATCCAGCACATCCTGATTGTAATAGAATGTGTGGGTATTCATGGCGATGGGGAGTGCATTCAGCACCCCGTTCTTCGTCCCGTAGGACAGTTCCTCTTCGGTAAAATTACTGAGATCGATATAATCGGACAGTTTATTCAGATCATAAAACCCGGTTCCGTCTTTGGAGTACACATCCAGCCATGCATAATTGATCTGCATGACATCCGATTCCGAATGAGATTCCATCCAGACCTTTGTCCGCTTTTCATATCCGTTCCAGACACCGTAGCGCAGAGCCACATCGATGTCCGGATTCTTCTCTTCAAAAAGATTCACACCCTCCATGGTGTAAAGATGTCTTCCGTCATTTCCCCACCAGGACAGCTGGATCCGGGTCGGTTCCTGCTCCCACTTTGCTTTGTTGGGAAGTCGGTGCAGAAACAGCATGATTGCTGCCACAAGCAAACCCACACCGAACAGTGAGATCAGCGACACGAGGAGGATGTGTTTTTTTCTTGTCTGATTCAAGAGGTTCCTCCTTCCGTAACTGTATATCTTGCCTTTCCCGATTCTTTTGAAGTATACAGCGCCGCATCCGCCGCCTTATAGATCGATTCGAACGAGATCCCGTTTCCACAGAACACGTGCGCTCCGGCAGACAGGGAGATATTACAGCTTGCCCGCTCCTTCTCAAATTCTTTCCGGAATTCTTCCAGCACATCCCCCAGCTGCTCTTTTACGGCACTCACCACTTCCTTCGGATCGATATTGATACATTCCGTGTAGAGTGCGAATTCATCTCCTCCAAGCCGTCCGATAACCGTCTCCTGATCATACATCCGCCGAAGCAGCTGCCCTACCCGGATGATCACCTGATCTCCGTAAGCATGGCCCAGATGGTCATTGATCAGCTTGAAATTATCCACATCCAGCATGACAAATACCCGGGTCATATTCTCCGCCTCGCGGGAAAGCCGATCCGCTGTCATTTCCTGGAAAGCTCCCTTGTTCATCACGCCGGACAGACTGTCGATATCCGCCTTCTCCTGCAGGGACGTCACCATACCATCCACCGGTTTGGACATCCGTGTGATCAGCAGAAGTCCGATCAGAAGTACCAGCGCCACCATACCCACCGAGATCAGCAGTGTGATCATCCGCAGCCGATGATTCTCCCGCAGGATCGACTCCGTGGGGATCGAACAGATGACCCGCCAGCCGTTACTGCAGGTATTGGTGTTGATGATATACTCCGAACCTGATGCCTTCGCGCCCTCCCGGATCTTCTCCGGCAGAACGGATCCGATCTCCGAATGATCCGAAGAAAAGAGGATCACATCTCCCTCTCCCACCAGACGGATGGTCATATCCTCCAACTGCTCCGGATATACAAAAACAGAAGACAACTCTCTCGTGTAGATCGAGGACACCAGGATCGCATTCGGATTCAGCCGTTTGATATAATAGATACGGTCCGTACTTCCGTTTACACCAAAACACCAGCCATCCTTCTTTCTCGAATTCGTGATATAGGACGCAAAGGTATCGTAGTATCCTCCCTCCGGGAAGAGATCCTGCGTTCCGTGGGAGATCCAGCCAACCCTATGATCATCCGAGAAAACAATTCCGAAATCCGAATAATTCTCCATCAGCCCGATATCCACGATCCGGTTATTGATGGTCTCCTCCCGTTTGATCTTGTCATAATCCGAAAGTTCAGGATCCGTCGCATCGTAGAGATAATAGGATTCGTCCGAGAACAGCAGCGTGGAAATGGTCTCCGTCCGCTCAAGATAGGAATTGATATTGAGCTCGATCTGCCGGCTGTTGGCCGCGATCAGATTCGAAACATTCGTCTGCATGGCACGGCCGGACAGCTCCAGAACTACAAAGTCCAGGATGGCAGTCACCAGCAAAATGACCGCAGCAAAAAGAACAAGCACCTTTATGGTAAAGGCCTTGAAGCGGTCACCCGAGCGTTCCGTTTTTTTCAATTGCTGTTCCATCCCGCACTCTTCTCCCAACATTCATCAATTTCTGTCTGCAAAGCTTTAGCTGTCCGGCTCCTCGTCCGGATCTGATCCTTCTTCATCTCCAGGTGCCTCGATCCTCACGGAACTGCACCCTTTTTCTTTGTTTACATATATTTTATCTGGAATTCCGTTTTCCACTTCGTCTACATGGGAGATCACACCCACCAGACAGCCTTCATCGCTGGAAATCCTGGAGATCTCATCCATCACAAGCCGAAGAGAATTCGTATCTAAATTACCGAAGCCCTCATCCACAAACATGGCATCCAGTTGCTTTCCGCCGGCAGTATCCTTCACATAATCCGAGAGTCCGAGAGCAAGTGCAAAGGCAGCCAGAAAGCCTTCTCCTCCGGAAAGCGTGTATTTATCACGTCTGCCATATTCATCCTCCAAATCCACACCGAATCCGGAGACGCTGTCACTCCGATGTCCATCTGTCTTTGAATATGCCAGATGAAAATCTGCCTTCATGTTATCAAGCCGATAGTTTGCATTCTCCAGGATCATGACAAATTTCTTTGCCAGCATATACCGGTCAAAATCCACTTTTCCGATATCATTATCACTTCCGGAAGACAGTCTGTTTAACTCATCCAGCATCTTCCATGCCCGGTCGCTCTCTTTCAGTTTTTCTTTTGCGGCCTTTACGGTAGTATATACAGCCTCATGATTCTCCCACAGCCGTTTTAAATGACTGCTTTTCTCAACGGCCGATGTGCTCCTGCTTTGCGCTTCCTGAATCTCTGAATCAAGTTTTCCCAGATCCTGTTTTTCCCGATCCTCACCAATTTTTTCTTTCCAGCTTCGTTCGTTCTCCTTCGCATGCTCAAGATCGGAGTCAAACCGGAAACAGGCTTCTTTTTCATCTTCGATCCATCTCTTCGGATCCGCAACCGGCTCCAGTTTCTTTTGAACGTCCTCCAGAGAAACCTTTTTCTTTTCCAATATGTCGTCCAGTTCTCTTTTCGCAGCCGTTTCAGCCTGCATCATGGTCGTTTTTTTCAGTTCATCCGTTTCAATGGCGCCACGGATCCTGCTGATCTCCTGCTGGATCTTATCCCTTTGCTGTTCATACTCTTTGATCAGGTTTGTCAGTTCTTTGCATTTATTATCATACTCAGCAATTGCAGCATTTACTGCGATTTTATCCGGATACGGGAGTTTCCCCCTCATCTCAAAGACATCCGCCTCAGCCGTCTTAACTGCATCCTCATCCTTTTTGATCGCAGTCGACAGGTTCCCGATCTGAAGCGTAAGATCCGCCGCCTGATCTCCCTTCTTCTGAATGCCGGCGGTCAACGACTTCAATCGCTCTGCTTTTGTATTCCACACGCTGATCTGATCAGCAGCCTCCTGGATCTCTTTTGCCAAGGCATCGATCTTCCCGTTAATAAAGCCCTCCGAAACCAGTGTATCCCACTTTGTTTCGGTACCTAAACATCTTTCAGCCAGGGTCTGTGTATTTTCCTTTTCAGATCTGATCTCAGCGCTCAGCTTTTCTTTTTCCACATACTGATCATTCCTGTTTTTTTCCGAAGTCTCCCATTCTTTTTTAGACTGTTCCACTTCTTCTTCGGCCGGGGTGCCTTGCGGTTTTACGGTAAATTTCACTTCCTGTCCCCGAATCAGTTTTGTGCCGCACACGGGGCAGGACGCAGTTCCATCTTTATCCAGTTTCTTGTGTGTTTCTTCCGCAAGCTTTCCTGCCTGCCCTGCAAGGAACTTTGTATACATCTGATCATATTCTGTTTTCAGATCAGTTGTTTTTTTATAAATGGCAGAATAGGATTTTTCTTTTGATTCAAGCTCCTCCTCCTTCTTCTGAACCTCTTCCACAGCTTTCTTCAATGTCCGAATATCAGAAAAACGGGTTTCCAGCTTTTCTTTCTTTCCTTCTTCCTCCTGTTTTTTCAGTTCCGATCCTTCCAAAGTTTTAGCTTCTGTCTTCTCTTTATCCAGATCGAAATTCAGTTTTTCCAGCGCTTTCGTCTGACGGTCTAATAAAGCCCGGTCTCCCTTCAGTTTTTCCTTCAACCGATCTGCATCCGCCGCTTTCTTCTCCAGTGAATCATAATTTGGAAGTGAATCCTGTAAGGATTGGATTGTTTTCAGGATACCTTCCTTCTTTTCCTTATGGTTTTCATACTCACTCTGTTTTAGTTCATGTTGTATTTTTGCTTCTTCCTGCCCTTTCAGAAGACTTCGATTCCCATCAATGGTGTCATTCAATGCCTTCAGATCATTAAACGCCTTTTTCCACTGATTTTCTGTTTCACGGATCTCAAATGCCGTTTTCACTTCTTCAAGCACTGCTTTTCTTGCTGAAAAAGAGTCCCTCAGCTTTTCATATTCTTCCAGTTTCTTTTTTGCCGTCTGATAACTGTCTATATCATCATTTCTTTTTTGGGCTTCGCCGCGTTCCCGTGTCAGCTCCAGAAGAAACTGATTGGCCTTCTTCTGCTCCTCTGATGCGATCCGATATGCATCCTCATCCAGCCTGATCAGTTTTTCCAGGTTATCCTTAAGGGACGGGCTTCCTGTCAGCCAGGATTCTTCCGGAAAAGTCCCTGATGTTTCTGACGGAATAAATGAGACCTTCATGGCTGTTTCAATACTGTCAGAAGATTCCTTTCTCATCCCCGAGAGTTTGGCTGCCGCATTACCGACCATTTTCTGAAACTGCTGGTATTTCGCATCCCCCACAAGCTGTCCCAGGATCTTCTGCTTATCTCCGGATTTTGAATCTAAAAACTCTTTAAACTTCCCCTGGGCGAGCATAACGATCTGGCGAAACTGATCAGCGTTCAGTCCAATGATCTCCTCTATCCGTTTGGTCACACCTGACGATACAATATCCTCTTTATCCGGTTCTACTAACTTCGCAGTTGCTGTAATTGTTGACCTCTGTATTCCTTCCCTGCTTTTCCCAAAATAGTACGTTCTGGTTACCGTGTACTGTTTTCGGTCATGTTCAAACACAAGGGATACCTCTGTTTTTACGCCGGGATCCACATGTGTACTGTGCAGCATATCCGCAGTTCTTACATCACCACTGGTTTCTCCGTAAAGCGCATATGTGATCCCGTCAAAAATCAGAGATTTCCCTGCACCTTTTTCTCCGCAGATTACGAATTTTCCTCTCTTAAACTTTGAAAAATCAATCTCCGTTTTCTTTACATAGGAACCAAATGCGGTAAGTTCCAGTTTGATCGGTCTCATTCCTCCTCACCCCCCATCTGAAGACACATCTGAATGATCTGATCAACATATTTCTCCGCTGCAGAAGTCTCCCCCACATCCGATTTCTGCGACAGCGTGCTTATCAGGGAAATGAGGTTCTTTTCTTCCCCGTCAGGATCCTTTCCCAGCTGTTCCCTGTAAAACTCAAAGAACTGTTCATCCAGTTTTTCCCGAGGTTTTTTATTTGGTTCGCCGGATCCATCCTTAGATTCATCCTGGGACTCATCTTCATCTTGTTTATTCCGGTTTCTGGAATATTTCGATTCTAAATTCATCAGAATACTTTCCCTCAGATTCAGAAGATTAGCAAAATGCATTCGCATTTCCGGCGTTCTCGGCTGATCCGTAACAATGAGTCCTATATATTCCTCATGTCCGGGATCCTTCTCAAGATACTCATAGACTTCATCCCTTGTTCCTTCAATACACCGCATACGATGAAGCGGAGGGATCGGTATGCTCCTTATGGACAGATCCTCTCCTTTTCCGTTCAGGATCACTTCCTGTACGCCTTTGCTTTTCATTCCCACGGTCGTATCTGCATGCTCACTTTGATCTGCTGTTTCTGTTTTTGCACCACAGCGCCCCGCATATTCTTTTATGACCTCGTCAAAATGATAGCTGATCGGAACCCCTGCATATCGAACCCGGTTTGCTTTTCCGTCAACAGAATACGTTTTGTGATGATGTCCCAATGCCACATAATCAAATGTATG
Source organism: Eubacterium sp. (assembly GCA_024681515.1). GTDB lineage: Bacteria > Bacillota > Clostridia > Lachnospirales > Lachnospiraceae > Eubacterium_Q. The sequence continues at coordinate 95,126 of JAILAR010000067.1, forward strand.
ATATACAGATACCCGCACACGTCCGATCTGTGCATAATCCCCTTCCGATCCTCCAAGCTCGAGTTTACTGTCCTTTGACAGAACCACCGTCTGGTGTGCAACAAGAACATTTCTGTGCGTGGGATCTATCGTCTGTGCCTCGATCAGAGCCCTGACTGCCTGTTCATATGTTTGGATACTGTCATCCCCCAGACAAGCCGCCACCTGTTCCGGCGAAACATAAGGCAGAAGCCAGAACGTCACCGGGCCATATCCATCCCCCGGATCCTCGACTGTGTGATGTACGATCTCCTTTTCAACCTTTCCGGCAACAAAGATATTCTGTTTCGCCAGAATATTCCGTCCAAACGAAAGCCTTCTTCCGCTGTCATGGTTTCCGGCGATCATAAAGACAAGGATATCCATCTTCTCCAAAGAAGTGATCAGGTGATCCAGCAGTTGGACGGCATCCTCACTCGGAGCTGCCCGGTCATAAACATCTCCGGCGATCAAAACAGCATCCGGCTTTGATTCACTGCAAAGCTTCAAAAACTTTTGAGTCCAGTCCGCCTGATCCGGCAGCATGAAGCGCCCGTAGATACTTTTTCCGAAATGCAGATCCGATATATGATACAGTTTCATACGTCCCCCTATTCCACACTTTGCGCCTTCCGGCGCTCCGTCGATTATTGCTTTTCCAAACCGACACGGATCCTTCTCACCCTGCCATTCTCCACATGCCACACCTTTTGTAGCGGCCATGGCAGATCCAGGATATAATCCCGGTCGTCTTCCTCCAGTTGCTGCAGCTTTCTCAGGAACCCTTCCCGATCTGCATACAGCCGGTATCCGAAGTTTACCTCTGTATAGGAATATGCAGGGGCATCGATTTCTTCCACCACCTGACGCAGGGATGTCCGCCCATATGGCCCCTGTTCCTGCACATAACGAACCTTCCGTGTCTTCCCTTTTCCGCCCTCTTCGGGCTTTGTCAGACGGATCACACCGGTATCCAGATAATGCTTCCATACCATTTCCGCCACCAGTTTCTTTTTCGTCGGAAATGCCAGGCGTTTCGTTATCTCCGTCACGGTCAGACCGGCGTCTGCCAGATGCCGCACTGCATCCCCGCTGGCGAAGTCATTCATGAAGTTCGTAAGTGTTTGCTCAAACGCTTTCGGTTCTTCCATACCAATTCTTCCGTTCCGATTCGTCCGTGCTAATCCGTCCGCTCCGATCCGTCCACTCCGATCGTTCCGTGTCAGAAATTTCTTCCGTTCCAGCCCCAGTCGTGCGTGGTCTGATACTCCACATAGATATGATCGCCGGGAATTCCCAGTTCCTTCTCATAGATCTCGCAGATCTTTGCGGTCATCTTCTCAAATGCAGCCGAGTTCGGCGATCCCAGCAGATCGACCGACACGAAAGCACCCTTTTCCAGCTTCTCACCTGCGAAATACAGGCAGTACTCATCTTCAAAGCCGATCATCACATAGCTCTCCGGCTTTCCTATGATCATGGCTGCCTTGCCAAGCTCCGCCTTGATCACTTCTCGTTTCTCATCGCTGATCTTCACTGTTACTTTTGAATTGATAAACGGCATAATAAACCCTCCAGACTCGTGCGTATTTTTTCTGTCATCACGTATCTCTTAGTATACCATATCCCGGCTCTTTCGGATAGTCTGCGCAGGGATTTCTTTGCATGATTTTTTTGGTTTTGCCTGCGATCAAGTCCCTTAAAAACATGCTTTGCCGCAGTGCACGACTCATCTTACACACAGAAAGAGCCGCGCATCTCTGCGCGGCCCGGAAAGGTTTTTATGTGATTTGAAAATATTATTTGATCCGAAGTGCCCGCACCGCATTCAGTACAGCGATCACCATGACGCCCACATCCGCGAAAATGGCGATCCACATATTTGCGATGCCCAGTGCACCCAACAGCAGGCACAGCAGTTTCACTCCGATTGCAAATGTGATATTCTGCCGGACGATCCGAAGGGTTCTTCTGGAGATCCGAAGGGCCAGGGAGATCTTCGCAGGATCATCGTCCATCAGAACGATATCCGCAGCTTCGATCGCCGCATCCGATCCCATGGCTCCCATGGCGATACCGATGTCCGCACGGGACAGCACCGGAGCGTCATTGATCCCGTCTCCCACAAATGCCAGGCAGCTTCCTTTCTCTTTCTCCTCCAGAAGCTTCTCAACCTCACTCACCTTGTCTCCCGGAAGCAGTTCTGCCCGAACCGTGCTGATACCAAGATCTCTGGCCACACGCTCCGCCACATCCCTGCGGTCTCCCGTGAGCATCACGGTACGGATGCTCTGTCCGGCCAGACTCTTCATCGCCTCACCGGAAGTAGGACGAACCACATCGGAGATCTGAATGCAGCCGGCATATTCTCCGTCCGCCGCCACATAGCATACGGTTCCTTCCGGCCGCACGCCTGTGATCACCGCTCCCGCCTTCACCATCAGACGTTCATTTCCTACCGCGATCTTCCTGCCGTCAACCACAGCAGTCACACCATGGCCTGCGATCTCACGGATGTCCGAAACCATCTCCGGTTCCACGGTCCTTCCTGTCTCCTCAAAGGCTTTCCGAACAGATATACTGATGGGATGGCTGGACGCCGATTCCGCATGTGCGGCTACGCTGAGCAGATGATCCTGATTCCAGCCGGAGGCCGGATGGCAGCCGGTCACTGCAAAGACGCCCTCGGTGAGTGTTCCTGTCTTATCGAATACAATGGTCTTCGTGTCCGCCAGAGCCTCCAGATAGTTGGATCCCTTAACAAGGATCCCCCGACTGCTGGCACATCCGATGCCGCCGAAGAAACTGAGGGGAACGGATATCACCACCGCACACGGACAGCTGATGACCAGGAAGGTCAAAGCCCGGGTGATCCAGTCAATCCAGTTTCCGGGATACCCGAACAGGATCCGAGCCAGCGGCGGAAGCACTGCCAGTGCCAGTGCACTGTAACATACGATGGGCGTATAGACACGGGCGAACTTTGATATAAAGTTCTCCGCCTTCGCCTTCTTCATGCTGGAATTCTCGACCAGATCCAGAATCTTCGATACCGTGGATTCACCAAATTCCTTTGTGGTACGGATCCGCAGCTGTGCATCCAGTGCGATGCACCCACTGATGACTTCCTGTCCTTCGGCCACATGTCTGGGTACCGATTCCCCGGTCAGAGCCGCGGTATCCAGCGAAGCCTGTCCGCTGATCACCACACCGTCGATGGGGATCTTTTCTCCCGGGTTCACCACGATCACGGAATCGATCTCCACATCATCCGGATCCACCCGCTCTGTACTTCCGTCCTCCAAAAGCAGATTTGCATAGTCCGGACGGATATCCATCAGAGCTGCGATGTTCTTCCGGCTCTTTCCTACAGCGATGCTCTGGAACAGCTCTCCCACCTGATAGAACAGCATGACCGCCACACCCTCCATGCATTCGCCCAGACAAAAGGCACCGACAGTCGCAACCGCCATCAGGAAGTTTTCATCAAAAACCTGACCTTTGCAGATCCCCCGCCACGCCTTGTAAAGAACATCATGGCCGACGATCAGGTACGGAACCAGATAGGCCGGCGTGGAGACAAACCACGGAACTTCGATCAGATGAAATGCGATGGTCAGTCCTGCCGTAAGAACCAGTGCGACCAGGATCCGTATCAGAGTTTTTTTTTGTTTGGAGGTCATAAAATGATCTCCATATCATCCTCGATCTTCTTCACGTTTTTCCGCGCCGCCTGCATGACTGCATCCGGATCCGCTCCCTCTTCAAACTCCACCTTTACTTTCAGTGTCATAAAGCTGAGGGTTGCATCCTTCACACCTTCCGTTGCCTTGATGGCTTCCTGCATCTTCTCTGCACAGGCTGCGCAGTCCACTTCTACTTTGTACGTCTTCTTCATATCGGTCTCCTCCAGACTCTGTATTTGTATAGCAATAATGCCGTAGTCAAAATGCATGATACTTCCGGCCATGATCCCTCAGGATCACTCTTCCACAGGCTCAATTCACAGGCTCAGGATCACTTTTTCGGATTACTCTTCTACATGCTCCATCCCCAGACTCAGGATCATGCGCACATGCTCGTCATCCAGAGAATAAAAGATCGTCTTCCCGTCTCTGCGGAACTTCACCAGCTTTGCATCCTTCAGGATCCGAAGCTGATGGCTCACCGAAGACTGGCTCAGATTCAGGATCGTTGCCATATCACTGACGCACAGCTCCGTGTCAAACAACGAATACAGGATCTTGATCCTGGTGGAATCACCGAAGATCTTAAAAAGCTCCGACAGATCATACAGATATTCATCCTCCGGCTGATTGTCTTTCACTTTCTTAACGATCTCTTCATGTGCAGCGATATATTCTTTGGTTCCCTCGATCTCTTTATTAATCTCTTTATTATCTTCCATCTGTACCCCCTGATTCTCTTCCGGCTGAGTGCTCTGATCTGTTACAGCTATTCATTTGAACAGCCTTTCATATGAAAGTATATTCATATGTTTGTTATTTGTCAAGTATTATTTTCAACGATACTCTTTTCAAACAAAAACCGGTCCTGCCCACACCTGCAAATCCAGGTACCGACAAGACCGGCTGTTCTGAAATAATGCCATTCACTTTTTTTGCTTTTTCCTTGACGATCACGCCCTGAGGTTACTGATTCATCTGCTGCGGCTCTTCTGCCAGCAATTTGATCTTCGTATCCTTGAGTCTTGTATAGAGATAAGGATCGCCGTCCTCTTTATAGGATTCAAAGGTACCGATCACCTCCAGCTCCGTCCCTTCTGCCGGGAAGTCCTCTATGGAGGTGTGTTTATCATCTCCCCACTGGAATTCAATCCCCTGCTGACAGCAGGCCAGGGCATCCTTGATGACCACATAGGGATAGAACTGGTTCGTCACGCTGGAGCTTGCGATCGTCAGCGTTCCTGCCACTTTAAATGTCTTTCCTATATAAGCATCCGGATCTGCATAGACCATCTGGTAAACGGTTGCATAGACCATATCGCTGTCCATTACGGTCAGATCAATATCCACGGTTGCATCCGGCGTATCCGTGTAAGAAGCCTTGATCTCATCCATCAGCTGCTTATCGCTCTCCGAGGAGCGCTCCGCCTTGGTGGCTGCTTCCGTAACGGGTTCCGTGGCCGCTTCTGTTGTGCCGATAAGCCGGTCCAGTTCCGAGGTGGAGGCTTGAGTAGAAGTCTGGGATGCAGAAGCCTGGGACGTGGATTGTTCTGACGTTGCCGGTGTTTCTGTCACTGTTTCCGTAACAGCAGCCGTCTTCTGATCTTCAACAGCGATCTGACCGTTGATGGCATCCTCCACTACATTCTTGGAATTTACATTCCTTCCGCCTTCCGAACCACAGCCTGCAAGAAAAAGCATACCTGCAGTCAGCAGAAGACCCGATGCCCTGCGAACCCTGCGATTCAGTTTTGTAATTCTTGTTTGAACTACGTTTTGATGGCTCATTTTTCTCATATTCTTCTTTTCTGTATTCATGTCAAATATGATGGCAGACGCATTGCACATGAAGCATGCGTGCTGCATATCATCAGCCGGGACAAAAACCATTTGATCCCGACATAGGATTCACTCACCGTCTCAGGATCCGTCCCAACAGCAGGAAGATCCCATATACCACCAGGTCCACACTTACGATGGTTGCACCCACCGGCGTGGAACCGAGGATGGAGATCAGCATACCTGTCAATGCCGCAAAAAGAGAGATCACTGCGGAAAGCACGACCACGCCGCGGAAGGTATGCATCACCCGCATGGCCGACAGCGCCGGGAAGATCACCAGCGCCGAGATCAGAAGCGATCCCACCAGATTCATACCCAGCACAATGATCACAGCGATGATGACCGCAATGATCAGATTATAGCGCCGCGCCGGCATACCCGTAGCGCGCACAAAATTCTCGTCAAAGGTCACCGCGAACACCCGGTTGTACAGATACACATACAGCAGGATCACAATCGCGGAGAACACCACACTGACCGTCACTTCCGTAGTGGAAAGCGTCAGGATCGAGGTCGATCCGAAAAGTGTGGTACATACATCTCCGGAAATGTTGGACGAATTCGCCGGAAAAAGGTTCATCACCATGTATCCGATGGCCAGCGCACTGACCGACACCATGGCGATGGCTGCATCGCCCTTCACTCTCGCCTTCTCTCCGGTCTGGAGCAGAAGGATCGCAGCCAGGATCGTGAGCGGCATGACCAGAACCATTTCATTTGTGATCCGAAGCACCGCTGCCACTGCCATGACACCGAAGGCCACGTGGGACAGACCGTCTCCGATAAAGGAATACCTTTTCAGTACCAGCGTTACGCCAAGGAGCGATGAGCACAGAGCCACCAGACATCCGACGATCAGCGCATAGCGAACAAAAGGATATTCCAGATAATACATTAATTTGTCCCAAAGGCCCATATCTGTCATTCGTTTCTCTTACCCTTCTTGTCCGATTTGTACGATTTGTACGATTTGTCCGGTTTGTCCGAAGCGCCTGTGTCATTGGCTCCCTCTGTACGTACCGTCTCATCTGTACTATCTGTACTATCTGTATTATCCCAACTGTCCGTACCGTCAATCGCCCGTCCGAATACCTTCCAGGCATCGGATGCCAGATAATCCTTCGTTGTTCCGAAGAACATCTGCCGCCGTCCGAGATGCAGGATGTGGGAGGCGTAGCGCGTTGCCATCTCGATATCATGAGAGATCATAATGACCGTCACTCCCTCGCAGTTCAGTTTCCGGATCAACTCATACATTTCCGCCGTCACCTTCGGATCCAGCCCGCTCACGGGCTCATCCAGAAGCAGAAGTTTTTCCGTTGCTACAAGGGCCCGGGACAGAAGCACCCGCTGCTGCTGTCCACCGGAAAGATGCCGGTAGCAACGATTCCGAAACTCCAGAATCCCCATCCGTTCCATCGCGCTCTCCGCGCGCTTTTTATCTGCTTTACTGTAAAACGGACGCCATCCGAGATTCGACAGCGCTCCGGAAAGAACGATCTCATAGACGGACGCAGGGAAATCCTGCTGCACCACGGTCTGCTGCGGCAGATACCCCAGATCCTTCTTCGTGATCCCTTCTCCGTATTCCACACGCCCGCGCATGGGGCTGTTCAGGCCGAGGATCGTTTTCATGAGTGTGGATTTTCCTGCACCGTTTTCTCCGACAATGCACAGGTAATCTCCTTCCCCCACGGAAAAATCAATATCCTCGGTGATGACCCTCCCGTCATAACCAAGCGCCAGATTTTCACAGGTGATATATGCCAAGTCCGTGTTCCTCGTTTCTCTTAATCATTCTTCTCCGCCTCAAGCAGAAGCGCCTTTGCCTGTCGGTATTTCTGATACCGTTGCTCGTCTTTCTCGGAAAACTCCGTCAGACGTGTCCGGTCCATATTATGATCCAGATCCGCCAATTTCACCGTTCGGGCGATCGGATCATCTTTCAGCGCCTCCACATACTCCATGTACGGAACTCCGTCTCTGTGTGTCATCAGCTTCAGCGCGGTGAGCTGCGGCTCCGTAAAGCCGGCTTTTCGAAGGGTCTCTTCAGTAACGAAAGTATCCTCCATCACATCATGCAGAAGTGCGACCACACAGGTATCTTCCGTGGTCATCTGCTCTGCCAGATGTACAGGATGCAGGATGTAGGGAACGCCTGAATGATCCAGATCTCCTGCGTGCGCCTTATATGCGATCAGCATCGCCTTCCGTGTAAGGTCCGTATATACCATGGCATTCTCCTTCTTTATGATTCCCTGTAAATCCCGGCATCCTAATATTGTAACATTTTTATATGAAAAATCAACCTGAAAGGTGAATAAAACACACTCACGACACATCCGCCATCCTGTCTCCGGAAAGCCTCAGAACGCCTCAAAAACTTGACTTTTCCGCATGGAATCATTATGATGTAGAGAGGCGGCCGCGCATTTCGCGCCGCTTTACTTAACACAGCAGTTTGCAGAGAAGAGGAACATTTATGAAGAAAATCATACTGACAGGGGATCGTCCCACCGGGAAACTTCACCTGGGACATTATGTGGGATCCCTGAAGCGACGCGTAGAGCTCCAGAACTCCGGCGAATTCGATGACATTTTCATCATGATCGCCGATGCACAGGCGCTGACGGACAACTTTAAAAACCCGGACAAGATCCGCGACAACATCATTGAAGTCGCTCTGGATTATCTGTCTGCCGGACTGGATCCCGCAAAGGCTCATATCTTTATTCAGTCACAGGTAACGGCTTTGACGGAGCTCACCTTCTATTACATGAATCTGGTAACCGTCTCCCGTCTGGAGCGAAATCCTACCGTAAAATCAGAGATCCAGCTCCGGGACTTTGAAGCGAATATCCCGGCAGGCTTCCTTACCTACCCGGTAAGCCAGACCTCTGACATCACCGCATTTAAGGCAACGGTGGTTCCGGTCGGTGAAGACCAGCTCCCGATGCTGGAGCAGGCAAGAGAGATCGTCCGGAAGTTCAACTCCCTGTACGGGGACACTCTGGTGGAGCCCGAAGCTCTGATCCCGAAGAATTCCGTCTGCTCCCGTCTTCCGGGCACGGATGGCAAGGCGAAAATGAGCAAGTCTCTCGGAAACTGCATCTATCTTTCCGACACCCCGGAGGAGTTGAAGAAGAAGGTCATGAGCATGTATACCGATCCCGGTCATCTGCAGATCAGCGATCCCGGCAAGGTAGAAGGAAATACGGTATTCACCTATCTGGACGCATTCTGCAAGGATGAGGATTTTGCAAAGTTCTGCCCGGATTACAAGAATCTGGACGAAATGAAGGATCATTACCGCCGGGGCGGTCTGGGAGACGTAAAGGTGAAGAAATTCCTGATCAACGTTTTAAACCAGGAACTGGAACCGATCCGGGCAAGACGTGCCCAGTACGAAAAAGACATTCCGGGCGTGTATGAGATCCTGAAGGAAGGCACGGCAGCCGCGATCAAGGCAGCCGACGCAACACTTGCGGAAGTCCGCGCAGCCATGCGGATCAACTACTTCGACGATGAGACTCTGATCGCAAGCCAGCAGGCAAGATACAATCAGTAAGAACAGACAGACAATTATGATTGAGCAGGGGGTTCACAAAACGATAAGGGGGTAGCAAATCATGAAGAAGCATATGCGTTTTCTCTCCACAGACGGGATCACAAAGATCCACGCGATCCTGTGGATGAGCGATACCGTAAAGCCCAGGGGCATCGTCCAGCTGATCCATGGCATGGTGGAATACATCGACAGATACGATGATTTTGCAAGGTTTCTTACGGAGCAGGGATATTTCGTAGTCGGACATGATCACCTGGGTCATGGCGAATCCGTAACAGATCCTGAGAAACTGGGATTCATTGCTGAGGGAGATCCATCCCGCGTTCTTTTGCAGGATATCCATCGGCTTCGCATTTTTATGAAAATGCAGCATCCCGCACTGCCCTATTTCATGCTGGGACACAGCATGGGCTCCTATCTGCTCCGCAGATACCTGTCAACACAGGGAGAAGGACTTGCAGGTGCGATCCTGACGGGTACCGGCCAGGAGGCAGATGCCGCATGTACCGCCGGTCTGGTAATGCTCCGCTCCATGGCGAAGATCCACGGCTGGGACTACCGTGACGAGAAGCTGAAAAGCCTGCTCTACAACTCAAACTACAAAAAGTTTGACACCACCGGTGAGGATCCGGAAAAGAGCTGGCTGACAAAGCGTACCGATATCGTTGAGGCTTATTACAAGAATCCGCTCTGCACCTTCAGTTTTACACTGAACGGATACGAAGCATTGCTCTCCACTGTTCTCTTCTGTAATCAGAAGCGGAACATTCAGGCAATCCCCAAGGATCTTCCGATCCTTATCGCCTCCGGCGAGGATGATCCGGTGGGTGCTCTGGGCAAGTCGGTTAAGAAGGTCTATGAAATGTATGTGAAAGCCGGCATCACCGACGTGGAATGCAAGCTTTATCCGGAAGACCGGCATGAGATCCTGAACGAAACCGATAACAGCGTAGTCTATGCCGACATCGTAAACTGGATCAACAATCATTTTCCTGCAGCGGGGCCGGCAGATCCGACACTGCAATACGGCGAGACTGAGGTTCTTACCTCCGTTGAAACTTCTATCGAAGAGACCGAAGTGCTTCGTTCAGAGTGATTTCAAAGCGAAAAAAGGTGGCTGAAAGCCACCTTTTTTTATGTCTTTTATTATGTCTGCGAACCGGATCCGTCCACACGCTTCTTAATCTACACGTTTCTTGCCCCAGAAGAACAGCGCCACGGTTCCCGGGCCTGTATGCGCACCGACGGTGGCACCGATGGGGAACAGCTGAACCTTTCCCTTCAGGTTGGGGAAGGTATCTTCTACCATCTTTCGCATCTCTTCTCCCGCTTCCGGATCCGAATGCGATACAAAACATGTGTCATTATACTCCAGACCATTGTCCGCCAGTTCCACCATTTTCTCCAGCTGTCGTCTGAGGACCTTCTTCTTGGTACGGATCTTCTCCCGCGGGATCAGGCGTCCCATATAATCCACATTGAGAAGCGGGCAGATGGAAAGCACCTGTCCTACAAATCCTGCGGTCTTGGAAACCCTGCCGCCACGGATATAGAAGGTAAGGTCCGTAGAGAAGAACCAGTGAACCGCATTCAGCTTGTGTTCCTCGATCCACGCTGCCAGATCTTCCACTTTCATGCCTTCATCCCGTTTATCCGCGATCTTATCCATCAGCAGTCCGTAACCGGAAGATGCTGCCATGGAGTCGATCACATAGATCTTACGGTCCGGGAATTCGTCCCTGAGCTGATTCGATGCAAGAACCGCCGCATTGTACGTTCCGGAAATACCGGTAGACAGTGTGCAGTGAAGCAGATCCTTTCCCTCTTTCAGATACTGCCGAAAATGATCCATATACTCTGCAAGACCGACCTGAGAAGTCTTTGCTTCTTCTCCGGCCAACATCCGGCGATACAGTTCCTCCGGTTTCATGGATACCCAAAGGTCATCCTTATATTCCTTACCGTTCAGACTGAAAGTAAAGCATATGTATTTCAGATCTCTTTTTTTCATCCACTCCGGAGAGAGATCTGCTGCCGATTCACAGCTCACGATATAATCCGCCATGTTCTACCCCTTTGTTGTTTATTCCATATTCTGCGCTTTACGGTGCTCCGTTGCTCATCGCTTTGCGTGGGCTTTCCGACCCATCGAAATATTGTATCACACCGGACACGATCCCGCAAGCAAATCAAAGAAGGATATGCGTCACGCCTCCGCTGCCGCGATCAGAGCATCCGCCAGTGCCTCTAGCTGCGGGAGGTCCGTATCCTTCATAGAGGAACGGATCGTCACAACCGGTTCCAGGATTTCCACATTCTTCATGGGTTCCAGCAGACCACGCATGGTCTTTGCAGCGCTGGGAGCCCAGGAACCGTTCTCGATCAGACCCACCTTCCGGTTCTGGAAGGCTTTGTAGGACAGATGTGTCAAAAGGTCATGCATCGGAAGGAATACACCTGCATCATAACTGGATGCCGCCAGAACGATCCGGTCATGCCGGAACGCATCTTCTACGATCTCCGCCATATCCTCTCTTGAGATCTCACTGACAACCACGCGTTCCTCCCCTTTGGCAAGCAACAGTTCCTCCAGTTTTTTGGCTGCCTTCAGCGTATTCCCGTGAATCGATGCAACTGCGATGAAGACGCCTTTGCTCTCAGCCTTATAGCTGCTCCATGTATTGTAAAGGTCGATATAATAGTCCAGATTCTCGGAAAGGATCGGTCCGTGAAGCGGAGCGATCACTGCGATATCCAGCGCTGCCGCCTTTTTCAGGAGCATTTGTACGGGAGCCCCGTATTTTCCGACAATATTGAAATAATATCTCCTCGCCTCGCAGGCCCAGTCCTCTTCCGTGTCCAGCGTGCCGAATTTTCCGAAAGCATCCGCCGCAAAGAACACCTTCTCGGACTGTTCGTAGGTCATCATCACCTCCGGCCAGTGAACCATGGGTGCCAGGAAGAACTGAAGCGTATGGCTTCCGAGAGACAGGGTATCACCTTCCTTCACCGTTACGGTCTTTCCCTCAATTTCTACGGGATAAAACTGCGGCAGCATCTGGAAGGTCTTGGCATTTCCTACCAGCTGAATGTCCGGATACAGATCGAGCAGCTGCTTTAAGCTGCCGGTATGATCCGGTTCCATGTGCTGTACCACAACATAGTCCGGCGTCCGCCCGGCCAGTTCCTTCTGCAGGTTTGTGATCCATTCCCCGGTCTTTCGCTCGTCCACGGTATCCATGACAGCGATCTTCTCATCCAGGATCACGTAAGAATTGTAAGCCATGCCATTCGGCACTTCATACTGGCTCTCAAAGAGATCCAGGTCCTTATCATCCACGCCGATATAACGGATGGTGTCTGTGATCTGTGTAGTCATATTTTTTTGTCTCCCCCTATTATGTTTCACACTTCGCAATGAGTGCACTTCGCAATGAGTGCACTTCGTATTTATGCGTTCGCACTACCGATCCATACCTTACATTCGGTTATGAGGCACGCTTAATTCGCATCCACAAAGTAGGCTTTATACCACAGCAGGAACGCATATACCGTGTACAGCTTCCGCTGATTGTTTGCCTTCTTCTCCTGATGGTCCTTCAGCCACTGAAGCAGGATCTCCGTATGGAAGAATTCCGATGCGAAGGGCTGATTGAACATCTCACGGAACTTTGCCGCGTACTTTTCTTCCCAAAGCCACTGACGGATCGGTACCGGGAAGCCTTTCTTCTTCCTCTTTACCCACTCCTCCGGAAGTACCTTGTCGGAGCTCTTCCGGAATACCGTCTTCGTCTGGTGATCGTCGATCAGAAGATTTGACGGAAGCGTCCGTGCATAGCTCCAGACCTTGCGGTCCAGATACGGTACACGAAGTTCCAGGGAATGAGCCATGGTCATCTTATCCGCTTTCAGAAGGATGTCATTCGGAAGCCAGAGATGCATATCCAGATACATCTTTTTATGCAGCTCATCCTTTCCTTTTACCTTCTCAAAATACGGGCGCGTCACATCCTGATAGGTCAGGTTGCTGCGATAATTCTCCTGCAGCAGGGCATTTGCCTGCTCGTTGTCCATGATAAATGCCTGGCCGATATAGGAATCCTCCAGATTCAGGGCATTCCGTTTGAAGAAGTTAAGACCTCTGTGATCCCGGTCTCCGATCTTCCGGCCGACCCAGCCTCTCAGCTTCCTCGGAACGATCTTCTTATAGACATTCCCAGACTTGCTGCCGTGATAGGTCTCATATCCACCGAAGAATTCGTCTGCGCCTTCCCCGGACAGAACGACCTTCAGATCCTGCGCAGCCATCTCCGACAGGAAATAAAGCGGTACCGCAGACAGATTTGCATGGGGCTCATCTGACTGGTACTGGACAGCCGGCAGTGCATCAAAGAACTCATCCGCCGTGATCTCCCGCCTTTTATTCTTGATCTCAAGAATGTCGCAAAGCGCCTTGGCATCCATGCTCTCATCGAATCCGTCTGTCTTAAATCCTACAGAATAGGTCTTATCCGGCCGTGCCATGGTTGCGATAAAGCTGGAATCCACGCCGCCGGACAGGAAGGATCCAACCTCCACATCTGCGATCAGGTGATATTTTACGGAGTTCTCCACCTCTTTGAAGATGCCTTCCGCAGCTTCTTCCTCCGTCAGATCCTTCGGACGGAAGGAAGCGTTGAAATACTGCTCCGTCTTCATCTTTTTCCCGTCATAGGTAAAATAGGTTCCCGGCTCCAGCTTATATACGTTCCGGAACAGCGTTTCCTTCATCGGTGAATACTGGAAAATGAGGTACATTTTCAGTGCTTCATGGTTCACCTCTTTTTTGAAGGCCGGATGCGGAAGGAAGGACTTGATCTCCGAGCCGAACAGCAGGGTATCCTTCATTTTCGCATAGTAAAACGGCTTAATGCCGAACGCATCTCTGGCACCGTAGATCTTATGCTCCTCACGATCGTAGATCACAAAAGCGAACATTCCACGAAGCAGGGATGCGGTCTTCTCTCCGTAGATCTGATAGGTCTGAAGCAGCGCCTCCGTGTCGGAATTCGTCTGAAAGGTCACCCCGTGATCCTTCTGCAGTTTTTTCTGAATATCCTTATAGTTGTAGATCTCTCCATTGAATACGATGACATAGCGTCCGTCCGCACTGTACATGGGCTGCGTCCCGTATTCCAGATCGATGATACTGAGGCGCCTGTGCCCCAGAGCCACATAATCATCAACAAATACACCGTCTCCGTCCGGTCCGCGATGGGCGATCTTCTCACTCATCTTCCGGACCACCTGCTCGCGGTCATAATCACCTGTTCCAAAGTAGCCTGAAAAACCACACATTGTCTTAAATCTCCTGGGTTAATATTGTTTTTTATTTCACACTATCGTCTTTCCGGAAATACTCCGTCAGCTTCTCGATAGGGATCGGCCTCGAATACTTATATCCCTGCAGATATTTTGCATCCATTTTCTTGCAGCGGGTCTCATCATCCTGTGTCTCCACGCCTTCATACAGCACTGCATAATTCATATCGCTGAACATCTGCGCCAGATGCGTCACCATACGTTCCGACTTCTGATCGGAGGCTGACGCAAGCACCAGGGAGCGGTCAAACTTGATGATATCGAAAGGAAGCTCCATGATACGCTCGAAGTTGGAGTATCCGGTTCCGAAGTCATCCAGATAGAACTTGATGCCATTTCCCTTCAGCTCATCGATCTTCGTCTTCATGATCATGAAATCGCTTTCGCTCCGGCTCTCCGTGAGTTCAATGGCGATCTTCTCAAACGGAATACCGGAATCGCTGATCACGCGGCTGATATCCGAGCAGAAGCGCTCGTCCCTGAGTTCCAGTGCAGAAATGTTGATGGATATCCGGACGATGTGATATCCCTCTGCCATCATTTCCCGGATCCTCTCGCAGGTCTTATGCAGGATCACCAGACTGAGCTGATGGATCAGCATCTGCTCTTCCGCTATGGGGATAAAAATATCCGGGAATACCCTTCCCATATCCGGCAGATTCAACCGCATCAGGGCTTCTGCCGTATCGTAGACGCCTGTTTCAATATTCAGAACCGGCTGACAGAACACTTCCACCCTCGGATCATCCAAGTCACCCTGTTTGCAGATATCCTGCAGCTGTGTGATGACAAACTTCCGTTTCCTGAAAGCCTGGATATCATCCTCTGACAGGAAATGCACCGTGTTATCTTCCATCCGGTTTTCCGCAAACTGGATCAAGTTGACATAATCTCTATCCTCGCTGACCTGATCGATGGATTGAAAGATCAGGCTCTTAAATGGAAGACGGTATTTCGGGAATTCTCCACAAAACTGATTCAGCATCCGGTTCACCGTGTGCTCATAATTCATGTTCTTCGAAAGATCCGCCACCAGGACCATCCGTCCGTTAGTCACCTGGAAAAGCGTTGCGCCGCGCAGGAATTCCGCTGCAAATCGCCGGATCTGATTCTTGATCTCTTCGGGATATTCCATTCCTTCCTCGTCCAGTTCGATAAAGAACAGGCTCATGAACAGAAGCTTCCGATGTCTGGAATACTGGTCCACCACCATCTCTTCAAATGCAGACGCATCCACCGCACCCATTTCCAGATTATACGGATGTGAATGCATCATATAGAGCACCGCGATCAGCGGGAACAGGAAGGTTGCAATGGTAAAGGACGTCTGATTGCAGATCTGCTGAACGATCAACATCAAAAATGCCATGATAGCGCTTCCGAATACACCGCGCATAACCTGCTTATACAGCCGTTTCCGATAACGGACCAGCATGTAAATGATGATCGTACAAAGTATGGGATAGCCGAAATAAAAGATATTTCCACCCGAAGAGATCTGATTGTCCTCATGGATATGAAAGCCCCAGTGAAGCGGGATGGAGATAAATTCCAAAACGCAAAGTGCGATGGTGATGCCGATGGAAGGGATCACGCAATGGATCATAGTGTCCCGTCCCAGATGCATCTGTTCTCTGATATACAGGATATAAAGAAGAAGATCCACATACAGAAGGCTGTGATAGGACGCATAGAGAAGCATGATCAGAACATGCGGAACCGTCTCTACCTTTGTAAGAAGAAAATGGAAAGACATGCTTGCAAATGCTGCCAGGACAAGCAGACCCATCTGCAGCCGAAAGATCGTATAGGTGCGGCTTTTTGAGATATAGGCGATGGCCATGAGGATCAGGCACACAAAACAGATCGCCGTCACCAAAATGTCGCCGACCGGAGAATAATTCCCATAGAATGTTGTTTCCGCGATATTTGCTTCTGCGATTCCTCCCGGATCGATCATAGCCTCTCTGCTTCCTATACTCTCAAAGTGTTCGATGAAACCAGTCCAAATCAGACTGACTCAACTATATTATACCATAAAACAAGCCTCATAGCCTACAGATTTTTTTGTTTTTTTCGATTCCGTACAAAGCTTCTGACTGGATTTTCCTGAGTATACGTCTGATTCAAAACCGAACCAAATATCCGTACAAATATCCATACAAATACGAAGAACCCCGGTCAGCCTGACCGGGGAACCTCAAAAAAGTATTGTTATTTATTGTTATTTCTTCTTATTTCTTTTTTGCAGCCTTCTTAGCCGGCTTGGTGTTTACCTTCTCCTTCAGAGCAGCGCCAGCCTTGAATTTCGGCTGATTGGATGCCTTGATCTTGATGGTCTCATTTGTACGCGGATTGCGGCCTGTACGAGCTGCTCTCTTGCCAACTTCAAATGTACCGAAACCGATCAGCTGTACCTTCTCACCCTTCTGAAGTTCATCAGAAACAACATCTACAAATGCCTTTACAGCTGCCTCTGCCTGCTTCTTGGAAAGATCAGCTGCCTCTGCGATTGCTGCTACAAGTTCTGTC
The DNA here is from genome assembly GCA_024681515.1 of Eubacterium sp. Lineage (GTDB taxonomy): Bacteria > Bacillota > Clostridia > Lachnospirales > Lachnospiraceae > Eubacterium_Q. The sequence continues at coordinate 112,133 of JAILAR010000067.1, forward strand.
TTGTTCATAGTTTTCTGCTTCCTTTCATAAATAATTTTATATAATGATCTGCAAAACCTTGTGTCTTGCTACAAGCGTTATTATACACGGCTTTCCCATGGATTTCAATACTTTTCCACAAGATATTGTGTGTTTTTTCGAAAAAAAGCGCAAAATTTAGCTGATTTTATGCGGCTTCCGAGGTTTTGGGTTACATAAAACCCCGATTTTACGGTCTTTCTCAGCTTCATGCACTCTCTTTCGCTTATTATTCAAGGTTTTTCCGTTTCAGCCCGTTTCATTCCGTTTCATTCCGTTTCATTCCAGCCTCATTCACGACTCACATTCCGTTACTGCAGCGAACATGTTGCAGGAAATCCAAAGCTCTCCTGTTCTTTCGAACATCATGCACCCGAACAAACCGATAGCCGGCCTGTGCCGCAAGAACCGAGGTGACAAGAGTTCCTTCCTCTCGCTCATCCGGCGGAAGACCGAGGGTATCACCGATCACGGATTTCCGGGATGCTCCCAGCAGCCACTCACACCCCAGACTTCGGAACATCTGAAGATTTGCCAGCACCTGCAGATTTTCTTCCAAAGTTTTTGCAAAGCCCACTCCCGGGTCCAGAATCAGCTGCCGGTCCTCGATCCCCGCGTTCTTTGCTATTTCAAGAGAACGTTTCAATCCTTCCATCACTCTGCGGACCACATCCATCTGCCCCGCCTCAGAAATCCCCGAACGCTGCATTTGTGCTTTTGTCCGGTTTTCCTTCTTCCGCTCCAGAAGATCATTATGCATCAGGACCATAGGCTTTCCGTATTTTGCAGCCACTCCGGCCATAGGAAGCATTCCGGAAGAATTATTACTTAATACATCCCCGTCTTCAGGATGAAGCTCCTCATATCTCAGCCCCCAGATATCATTTCCAAGATCCGCCCCTTCCGAAAATGCTGCATCCATCACTTTTGCCTTGTATGTATCCACGGATACCGGTACATCAAAGTTCTTTTTGATTGCGCGGAGAACCGCCGTCAGCCTTTCGATCTCTTCCTCCGCAGAAACAGGCAGATACCCCGGCCTTGTACTCTCCGCTCCAAGGTCAATGATATCCGCACCGTCCCGGATCATTTCTTCCGTATGGGACATGGCCGCATCGTAGTCCAGAAACCTCCCGCCATCCGAAAAAGAATCCGGCGTCAGATTCAGAATTCCCATGATATATACGTGATCCTTGATGTCAGTAAAGCACTTTCCTCCGATCCACATTGCCAATTTCCCCCTACCTTTTTTGTCATTTTACAACAAAAAAGAATTGAATAAAACACCCTTTTTTGATAAAATAAACTACGGGGGAGTAGCATCAAACGGGGGAGGCGTAAAATTGAAAAGATTCTATTTTATATGCCTTCTATGTCTGGGAATTTTGCTTCTGATCTCTATGATCGCAGCATTTACAACCGGTTTTGATACAGGAAATGCAGATCTGTCCACGACAGACATCAACGCCGGCTGGAAGACCGGCGACGGCTCTGACGCGCGCCTGGACACGCTGCACGCAGAGTCCTCATCGGATCTGTCTTTCGATGTTGTCGGCAGTTTTCGGATATCCACGGATCAAAATGCGCAGGATCAAAATCCGGACCATTCAGCAGCTGATCATCAGGCCGTAAGCGGCGGCACGGATCTGTGCCTGATCAGTACCAACGTCGTATTCGATGTTTTTCTGGGCGACCGTCTCATCTATTCCTACCATCCTACAATTCATACCATGCATGGAAGTACCTACGGAAATGATATCCATATCATTCCGATTCCCTCCGACTCTTCCGAGGTTACGCTCAGGATCCGCGGGGAAGGTCTGGACGCTTCCATGTTTATCGGATTCCGAAAAGCTGAGCTTGGCTCCCGTTCCTCTGGAAATCGCCTATGGCATGTCGGTCTTCCGGTGCCGTGACAAGAATCCGGAAGAACAGGAACCATTGGCTGACAGCCGTATGTACGAACATAAAAAACAGTTAAAATCAGAATCAAAATCAGGCATCTGACCTTTGGGAACCCGTATTCCAAACAACATCAGAGTGCCGGACAGGAGAAGGTGTATGCTTACTATCTTGAAAAACACGTACCTCGAGTCCTCCAGAAAGTTCCACAGGATCATTCTGTTTTTTCTCGCGGTCTCCGTTGTTCTGTCCTACCTCTTTCTGGACAGTGGAACAAAACCGGCGACGATGATCTTCTATCTCGTTCTGTGTGTGGCCTGTTTCGTCTTTGACCTGTTCTATCAACGATACAGCCAGCGGAAAGAATACTACTCAGGGATCTACGTATACAAAGTATTTGTGTACCTTGGTGCACTGATCGGCGGCGCATTTATCGGCTCCATTCCGATCCCGCTCCTGGGCATGTTCCTGATCTACGGCATCCTGCTGATCTGTGAAAGCGTTCTGCTGAACGACGTCTATGACATCATGATCACCTATCGTGATTATTTCTTCTTCACAACGATGCTGATGCTGGCTATGGTACTACCGTTCCGCAGCCTCTTTGATTCCGCCATCGCGATCCTCATTCTGATCGCCGGCGCATTCCTCTTCCCGCTGGTCCACCTGCTCCGTCAGATCACGATCCAGAGTATGATCTACATGGACAGGCAGTACACCCACATCTTCTTCCGCAACCTGGACGTTGAAGAAGAGAACACCGGACTTGTGGAGATGCAGCAGCGTCTCGAAGAAGTAAACGAAACCATCAATTACCAGCGTGTACAGTTAAATGACGCACTCTCCGATCTAAAGAAACGCAGCGAAGAAACGCACGCACTGATCGATATCACATCGCACTTCACTTCCACCTTTGATCTTGCAGAAAGCCTGCAGTTCATGGTTCAGCGACTGGTAGAACTTAAGAACGCCAATATCTGCTGCTTCCTGATCGACAAGGACATCTGCCTGAACGAAGAGATCATATTTGAAGCTTTTACCGATAAGAATTACGGACGGGAACGTCTGAAAAAGGAAACCTACCAGATCTTTGAAGAGTTCAAGAAGAGCGGCTCCCGCGATCCCATGGTGATCTGTGACAACTACGATCAGTTCCTTCCCTACTTTGAGCGCCGTGGATGCTGTATCTCCGCGATCCCGGCTTACGAGCAGGATTCACTGTACGGCGTTATGGTGCTGGCAGGCGAGAAGTATGACTTCTTCTACGGCGGCTACGATTTCTACAAGACTGCCATCGGTGATCTGACCACAGCCATGATCAAGGATCGGCTGTATCTGACCACCGAAGATATGGCTAAGAAAGACGGTCTGACCAAGATCTACAACCGGATCTACTTCAACCAGGTTTATCCGGATATGCTGCAGGCTGCAAAGGACAACGGAAGCACGATCTCCGTCCTCATGCTGGATATCGACCACTTCAAGAACGTTAACGACACCTACGGCCATCTGGCCGGTGATGAAGCGATCCGTTACGTAGCCCGCTCCGATTGGGAGGTGGCAAAGAAATATAACGGAATGGCCGTCCGGTTCGGCGGTGAGGAATTCCTCCTTATCCTTCCGGATACGCCGTTGGAGAAAGCCAAAGAGATCGCAGCTGAGCTACACGAAAAGATCCGCACTACCGTGATCCATTTTGAGGACTACGAGATCAACATCAACACCAGTTTGGGTGTAGCCAACTACCCCACCACCGTGCAGGATACCGAGCTTACACTGGATCGCTCCGATAAGGCGATGTACTATGGCAAGACCCATGGACGCGGCAGGATCATCGTAGACGGCGTGGATAACGTGGAACCTTAACAAACGGTTCCCTGCTTGATAACCCCACTAACAACTACCCCCTCACGTTTCCATACGTGAGGGGGTTTAAAATTGTCTTTTTCAGTGACGTGACGGACCATCTAACATCAGACCAATTTCCCAACGCATAAAGCGACGGCCCCGGATCGCTTGCGATCCGGGTCGCGCGGCAGTCGCCGCCAGGTCATAACATAATTCGCATAAAGCGACTGCCTCGGATCGCAAGCGATCCGGGGCGCGCGGCAGTCGCCGCCAGGTCATAACAAAAGAGACGCAGTTGCAAGCAAGCTTGCACTGCGTCTCTTTTGTTATGACTTGTCGCTTTATGCTTCGCGTCGATTACTCAATGATAGTAACAACGGAACCGGAACCTACGGTTCTACCACCCTCACGGATAGCGAAACGAAGACCGGACTCCATAGCTACCGGATGGATCAGCTCGATGCTCATCTCAACGTTATCGCCAGGCATGCACATCTCGGTACCAGCCGGAAGGTTGCAGACACCTGTTACGTCAGTTGTACGGAAGTAGAACTGCGGACGATAGTTGTTGAAGAACGGAGTATGACGACCACCCTCGTCCTTGGTCAGAACGTAAACCTGAGCAGTAAACTTCTTGTGGCATGTTACAGTACCCGGCTTAGCCAGAACCTGTCCCTTTTCAACCTGATCACGGTTGATACCACGAAGCAGCGCACCGATGTTATCACCAGCCTGTGCCTGATCCAGAAGCTTACGGAACATCTCGATACCGGTTACAACGGTATTCAGCTTCTCTTCCTTGATACCAAGGATCTCAAGGGGCTCATTCAGCTTCAGAGTACCACGCTCAACACGGCCGGTAGCAACAGTACCACGACCTGTGATGGTGAATACGTCCTCTACAGGCATCAGGAACGGCTTATCTGTATCACGCTCCGGAGTCGGGATGTACTCATCAACCGTCTTCATGAGCTCCATAACCTTGTCGCCCCATTCTCCTTCCGGATGCTCCAGAGCCTGAAGTGCGGAACCCTTAATGATCGGGCAGCCTTCGAAACCGTACTCCTCAAGAGCTTCGGTTACTTCCATCTCAACGAGCTCGATCAGCTCATCGTCATCAACCATATCGCACTTGTTCAGGAATACGATGATGTACGGAACGTTAACCTGACGAGCGAGCAGGATGTGCTCTCTGGTCTGAGCCATAACACCGTCAGTTGCTGCAACTACGAGAATAGCACCATCCATCTGTGCAGCACCGGTGATCATGTTCTTAACGTAGTCAGCATGGCCCGGGCAGTCAACGTGTGCATAGTGACGATTCTCTGTCTCATACTCAACGTGTGCGGTAGAGATGGTGATACCACGCTCTCTCTCTTCCGGAGCCTTATCGATGTTAGCGAAATCAACTGCTGCGTTACCTGCTACACGCTCGGAAAGTACCTTGGTGATAGCAGCGGTCAGAGTTGTTTTACCATGGTCAACGTGACCGATGGTACCGATGTTTACATGCGGTTTTGTTCTTTCGAATTTAGCCTTTGCCATTTCAAAAATTCCTCCTTAGAGTTTCTTAGAATTTCTCCCCTGTTTTGGTTTTTGTAACCCGGGGTCGTTTTGCAACCTAAGTGCAATTATAGTAAAAAACAGGCCTGATTTCAAGTGTTTTTCACTATTTCTTGTGATACTCGTAGTATAAATATGCCCGATGATTACTTCGCGCCCTTATTGGAGAGAACCTTCTCCTGAACGGACTTCGGACACTGCTCGTAGCGCTCAAAGAACATGGAGTAGTTACCACGTCCCTGAGTTCTGGAACGAAGATCTGTAGAGTAGCCGAACATTTCTGCCAGCGGAACGTAAGCCTTAACCAGCTTACCGTTACCTACATCCTCCATACCCTCTACACGGCCACGGCGGGAGTTCAGGTCACCGATAACATCGCCCATGTAATCAGCAGGCATGGTAACCTCAACCTTCATGATCGGCTCGAGAAGTACCGGATTACCCTTCTGCATAGCTTCCTTGAACGCCATGGAACCGGCGATGTGGAATGCCATTTCAGAAGAATCGACTTCATGGTAGGAACCGTCATATACGTTTGCAGATACGCCAAGTACCGGATAACCACCCAGGATACCTGCGCCGCAGGCTTCTTCGATACCTTCGCCGATCGCCGGGATGTATTCCTTCGGAATGCTTCCGCCGACAACGGTGGATTCAAACTTGAAGGTCTCTTCAGCGTTCGGATCCATGGGCTCGAACTTCACCTTACAATGGCCGTACTGACCACGACCACCGGACTGCTTTACGTACTTGGAATCTACGTCTACGGCCTTTGTAAAGGTCTCCTTGTAGGAAACCTGAGGAGCACCTACATTTGCCTCAACCTTGAACTCACGCAGAAGACGATCAACGATGATCTCCAAGTGAAGCTCACCCATACCTGCAATGATGGTCTGACCGGTTTCGGAATTTGTATGTGTCTTAAAGGTCGGATCCTCTTCTGCCAGCTTCGTCAGAGCGTCCACCAACTTGTCCTGGCCATCCTTGGTCTTCGGCTCAATAGCAAGCTCGATAACCGGATCCGGGAATTCCATGGACTCGAGGATAACTGCATGCTGATCATCACAGATGGTATCGCCGGTCGTTGTATTCTTCAGACCGACTACGGCAGCGATATCGCCGCAGTATACCGTCGGGATCTCCTGTCTCTTATTTGCATGCATCTGCAGGATACGTCCGACACGCTCCTTATGTCCCTTTGTAGCATTCAGTACATAGGAACCGGAATTCAGCTTACCGGAGTATACACGGATAAATGCAAGCTTGCCGACAAACGGATCCGTTGCGATCTTGAATGCAAGAGCGGAGAACGGCTCATCATCAGCAGATTTCTTTGTGATCTCTTCGCCCTTCAGATCGGTACCCTTGATGTCAGGGATATCCGTCGGTGCGGGCATAAATTCAACAACAGCATCCAGAAGCTTCTGGATACCCTTGTTCTGATGTGCGGAACCGCAGAGAACCGGAACGACACGCTCCTTCTCTCCTGCCGGTGTATCAATCGGTGCGCATGTAGCGCTGCGAAGCGCTGCCTTCAGCTGATCAACGGACGGTTCTTCACCATCCAGATACATCATCATCAGTTCCTCATCAAAATCGCAGCAAGCTTCTACCAGCTCCGTATGGAACTTCTCAGCCTGCTCCTTCATATCATCCGGGATCTCGGTGATGGAGATGTCTTCTCCCTTGGAATCATTGTAGATATACGCCTTCATTTCAAAAAGGTCGATGATTCCCTGGAAATAATCTTCCTTACCGATGGGGATGTTGACAACGACCGGCTTCTTGCCGAGACGTGTCCGGATCTCATCTACAGTGTTGTAGAAATTGGCACCGAGGATATCCATCTTGTTGACGAATGCCATTCTCGGTACGTGATAGGTGTCCGCCTGACGCCACACGTTCTCAGACTGGGGCTCAACGCCGCCCTTTGCATCGAACACGCCGACAGCACCATCAAGAACACGCAGGGAACGCTCAACTTCTACAGTGAAGTCAACGTGGCCCGGAGTATCGATGATATTGATACGATGCTCCAGCGCGCCCTTTTTCGGCTTTGTCTGCTCCTGCACGGTCCAGTGACAGGTTGTAGCAGCGGAAGTAATGGTGATACCACGCTCCTGCTCCTGTTCCATCCAGTCCATGGTAGCAGTACCTTCATAGGTCTCGCCGATCTTGTAATTAACACCGGTATAATAAAGAATTCTCTCTGTCAGAGTTGTCTTACCGGCATCGATGTGAGCCATGATACCGATATTACGTGTCTGTGCAAGAGGATATTCTCTTCCAGTTGCTGCAGCCAAGGCTTTTTCCTCCTTATCTTGGTATCGTCCAGATTCAAAAATGTCATACGATCTGTATGATCCGTATTATAATTAGAATCTGTAGTGTGCAAATGCCTTATTAGCCTCTGCCATGCGGTGCATCTCTTCTTTACGCTTTACAGATGCGCCCGTGTTATTCGAAGCATCGATCAGTTCGGCAGCCAGACGCTCTTCCATGGTTTTCTCTGTTCTCTTGCGTGAGAAAAAAGTAATCCAGCGAAGGCCGAGTGCCTCTTTACGATCCGGACGTACTTCGATCGGCACCTGATAGGTGGCACCACCGATACGGCGTGCCTTAACCTCACTGGACGGCTGAACATTGTTCATAGCCGCCTTAAATACCTCGATCGGATCCTTACCGGTCTGCTCTTTGATACGGTCAAATGCACCGTATACGATCTTCTGAGCTACGCCCTTCTTACCATCCAACATAATGTTGTTGATAAGACGCGTAACCAACTTGTCATTGTAAATCGGGTCTGCAAGCAGATCCCGCTTTACGATATGTCCCTTACGTGGCACGGTTCTTCCCTCCTTAATAATCATTAAATCTTAGGTACTCACAGTTTTCCTGTCGATCACCGGGTAAATGCATATTACGAACCGATATCGCAGGTCATGTGTTCGTGCTGTCTGTATGAATAAAATCATGCCATAACCAGCACATCGGATCTGCTCCCCCTAAAACCGAGAGCAGCCCTCACGTGAGATAACTGTGTATGTATGGATTGCTTTGCGTCTCGTTCACTTTTTAGCTTACTTATTTAGCATCCTTAGGACGCTTAGCACCATACTTGGAACGTGCCTGACGTCTCTTTCCAACACCTGCAGTATCCAGTGTACCACGAATGATGTGATATCTGGTACCAGGTAAGTCCTTAACTCTACCACCACGGATCAGAACAACGGAGTGTTCCTGAAGGTTGTGGCCCTCACCGGGGATGTAGCTGGTTACTTCAATTCCGTTGGACAGACGGACTCTGGCGATCTTACGAAGAGCTGAGTTCGGCTTCTTCGGAGTTGCAGTCTTTACAGCAGTACATACACCTCTCTTCTGAGGAGAGCTCTGGTTCGTCGGTCTCTTTTTCAGAGAGTTGAAGCTTCTCTGAAGAGCCGGAGCTGTGGACTTCTTAACAGCAGTCTCTCTTCCTTTTCTTACTAACTGGTTAAATGTAGGCATGATTTCACCTCCTTTTGTTTGATTCTCATGCAGCGGGGCCAGTCCCCGGCCCACATGGATAAAGGCATGCGCTCATCACGCATGCCTTAATATTATATCCATATAGAAATACGGTGTCAAGCGAAATTTTATTTGAGAAATCTTATTCTGAAATCTTATTCTCCGTCGCCCGAGCCGTCCGTAGATCCTTCATCAGAATCTACCGGATAATTTCCCATAACAAGGGATTCATCGGAAACCAGGCCGTCCGATCCCGCATCACCGGATGCGAACTCGTCATTCGCGGTGTAAGCACTGTAATCCGCATCGTCTTCCAGTATCTCATCCTCTTCCTCGTAATCACTGCTGATATCATCCGAATCCAGCCGTACATCACGATACTGCTTCGTTCCGGTTCCCGCCGGGATCAGCTTACCGATCAGAACGTTTTCCTTCAGACCGAGAAGATCATCCGTCTTACCCTTGATTGCCGCATCCGTCAGGACTCTTGTAGTCTCCTGGAAGGATGCTGCAGACAGGAAGCTGTCGGTTGCAAGAGAAGCCTTCGTGATACCGAGCAGAACCTGGGATGCAGTGATCTGGCTCTTACCCTCAAGCTCCAGAAGCTCATTCTCCATATCCACGTCCAGAACATCCACAAGCGAACCCGGAAGATGTTCAGAATCTCCACCGTCCTCGATGCGGACTTTCTTCAGCATCTGACGGACAATGACTTCGATATGCTTGTCGTTGATCTCAACACCCTGTGCCCGGTAAACCTGCTGAACTTCGTTGATCAGGTAATTCTGAACGGCCTCAACGCCCTTTCCCGGACCCTCGCCCTTTCGCTTACCTTCTTCTTCCTTGATCCGAAGAATATCATGCGGATTCACGGAACCGGAAGTCAGCTTGTCAGCCGCTTCGATCACATCCCCGTCTTTCACGGTGATCTTTGCACCATACGGAATCTGGTAGGACTTGGTTTCACATTTTTCCGGATCCGGATCCTTATACTCGACATCAACCGTTCTCAGACGCTGGATCTCATTTGCCTCTTTGACCGTGACAACACCACCGATCTCAGAAACAATGGCAACACCCTTCGGCTTCCGAGCCTCAAAAAGCTCCTCAACACGGGGAAGACCCTGTGTGATATCGGCACCGGCCACACCACCGGTATGGAATGTTCTCATCGTCAGCTGCGTACCGGGTTCACCGATGGACTGTGCTGCAATGATTCCGACAGCCTCACCGACCTGAACCGGCTTACCTGTTGCCATGTTCGCACCGTAGCACTTTGCACAGACGCCCTGCTGGCAACGGCAGGTCAGAATGGAGCGGATCTTCAGCTTCGCATCCATCCGTTCCTCTCCTGTTTCAGGATCCTTAAACGGCTGTCCGTTCTCATCCACACCAAACTCCATGATCTTATCAGCACGTGCCGGTGTGATCATATGATTCTTCTTGACAATCAGGTTACCCTCTTTGTCAAACACATTGACTGCGGCAAATCTTCCGGTAATGCGCTCCTTAAAGGACTCAACCACAGCGTCACCGTTGCGGAATGCAACCGCATAAATACCCGGCTTCTCAGCCAGATTCGGATCACAGCAATCCATCTCATGGATGATCAGATCCTGAGAAACATCAACCAGACGTCGGGTCAGATAACCGGAGTCAGCCGTACGAAGTGCGGTATCCGACAGACCCTTACGTGCACCGTGAGCAGAAAGGAAATACTCCAGAACCGCCATACCTTCCCGCAGGTTCGACTTGATCGGTAATTCGATGGTCTTACCGGATGTATCCGCAACAAGTCCACGCATGCCGACCAGCTGCTTGATCTGCTTATCAGAACCACGGGCACCGGAATCAGCCATCATATTGATGTTATTATAACGATCCAGGCCATCCATCAGCGCGATGGTCAGCTGATCATCCGCCTTCTTCCATGTATCGATAACGGACTGATAACGCTCCTCCTCAGTCAGGAAGCCCATGTCATAGAAATCATTGATCTGGTCAACACTCGATTGTGCCTGATCAAGAATCTCTTCCTTGCATTCCGGAACCGTCATGTCAGCCGCAGATACGGTCATGGCACTCAGTGTGGAATACTTGTAACCCATGGTCTTGATCATATCCAGCACTTCTGCCGTACGTGTCGCTCCATGGATATTGATACATCTGTCAAGGATCTTCTTCAGCCACTTCTTATCAACGTGAACATTGATCTCCAGCTCATGCGCATGTTCCGGATTGGAACGATCCACAAATCCAAGATCCTGAGGGATCACCTCGTTGAAAAGCAGTTTACCGAGCGTAGTATATACAACACCTGTATATTTTACTTTCGTATCCGGCTTCTCATAGGTATGCTCAACATAAATGTTCTGCTGCAGAGTGATCTCCTTATTCTCATACGCAAGCAGAGCGCGGTTCGTATTCTTGAACCGGCGGCCGACCATATCTCTGACCGTGCTGACGATATTCTTGTAGAAGATCGCGCCTGTCTTATCGGAGCGCTTCTTTATTACCCGGATCCGGATCTTGTCGGAAAGCTGAACTTTCTTATTCTCCAGATCGCGGTGAAGTGCATCCAGATTCTCATGCTCATCATCCAGAAGATAAGACTGAACGATCTCCTCTTCTTCATACGGTACCTCACGATACCGATCATTTGTCAGATAATAAATACCCAAAACCATATCCTGCGAAGGAACGGATACAACACCACCGTCCGAAGGCTTCAGCAGGTTGTTCGGGGAAAGCAGCAGGAAGCGGCACTCAGCCTGTGCTTCCATGGACAGCGGAAGATGGACTGCCATCTGGTCACCGTCAAAGTCCGCATTGAACGCCGTACATACCAGCGGATGCAACTTGATTGCTTTACCTTCAACCAGGATCGGTTCGAAGGCCTGGATACCCAGTCTGTGCAGGGTAGGAGCACGGTTCAGCATAACCGGATGCTCTTTGATGACATCCTCAAGAATATCCCAAACCTGCGGATCCAGACGCTCTACCTTCTTCTTGGCCGCCTTAATGTTATTTGCGATCCCACGTGCCGTCAGTTCTTTCATAACGAAAGGCTTGAACAGCTCGATCGCCATCTCCTTCGGGAGACCGCACTGATAAATCTTAAGCTCCGGTCCGACCACGATAACCGAACGGCCGGAATAGTCTACGCGTTTACCCAGCAGGTTCTGACGGAAACGTCCCTGCTTTCCTTTCAGCATATCGGAAAGGGATTTCAGGGAACGATTGCCCGGGCCTGTAACAGGACGGCCGCGGCGACCGTTATCGATCAGCGCATCCACAGCCTCCTGCAGCATACGCTTTTCATTTCTGACGATCATTTCCGGAACAGACATCTCCTGGAACTTGCCAAGTCGATTGTTACGGTTGATGATCCGGCGATACAGGTCATTCAGATCGGAGGTAGCAAAACGGCCACCATCCAGCTGTACCATCGGACGAAGATCCGGCGGAATAACCGGGATCACGGTCATGACCATCCATTCCGGCTTATTACCGGAGGTTCTGAATGCCTCGATGATCTCGAGACGCTTGATCAGCTTCGCACGATTCTGGCCGGATGCATTTTTCAGATCTTCCTTGAGATACTTTGCTTCCTCATCCAGATCGATATTCCGGAGAAGTTCCTGAACCGCTTCTGCTCCCATGCCGACCCGGAAGCTGCCCGGATTCGGATTATCCTTCAGTACATTCCGATATTCTGTATCGCTCAGGATATCTTTCACCTGATAATTCGTATTACCGCCATCCAAAACGATATAAGCGGAAAAATACAGCACGCTTTCCAGCTGCTTCGGTGCAATATTGAGGATCAGGCTCATACGGCTCGGAGTTCCCTTGAAGAACCAGATATGAGAGACCGGAGCTTTCAGCTCAATATGTCCCATACGCTCACGACGAACGCTGGCCTTGGTCACTTCAACGCCGCATCTGTCGCAGACAAGTCCTTTAAAGCGGATCTTCTTAAACTTACCGCAGTGGCACTCCCAATCTTTTGTAGGGCCGAAGATCGCCTCACAGTAAAGACCTTCCTTCTCCGGCTTCAGCGTTCTGTAATTGATGGTCTCAGGCTTCTTTACTTCACCCTTTGACCACTCTTTGATCTTTTCCGGAGAAGCAAGACCGATCCTGATGGAATCAAAAATGAGCGGCTGTTCTTTTTCTGCATTCGTAAGGTTTGCCATTTACTCTTCTCCTCCCTTTACTCGTCATAGTCGGATTCGCCATCGACACCGTCTTCATCATAGTCCACATCCGAGACATCCTCGATATCTCCGATGCGTTCCAGCTCGCCCTGTTCATTCACGCCGCTGAAGCCTGAAGACGCCAGTTCCCGTTCACTGTATTCAGAATCACGGTCACCTGAGAGCTCCCGATTCATGCTCTGATCATAATCTACCGACTCACCAAGTTCAACTTCCTCGCCCTGCTCATTGAATACACGGACATCCAGGCCAAGGGACTGGAACTCCTTAAGCAGCACCTTAAAGGACTCAGGGATGCTCGGTTCAGGGATGTTCTCGCCCTTGATGATCGCCTCATAAGTCTTCACACGGCCGGCAACATCATCCGACTTAACCGTCAGGATCTCCTGCAGCGTATATGCAGCACCATAAGCCTCAAGAGCCCAAACTTCCATCTCTCCGAAACGCTGGCCACCGAACTGTGCCTTACCACCCAGAGGCTGCTGGGTTACCAGAGAGTACGGACCGGTAGAACGTGCATGGATCTTGTCATCTACCAGATGGTGCAGCTTCAGATAATGCATGAATCCGATGGATACCTTTGCCGGGAATTTCTCACCGGTACGGCCGTCACGCAGCTGTACCTTACCGGAGCCATCAATGTTCACGCCCTTCCACTCACTCCTGTGGTCACGATTCTCATAGAGATATTCCATAACCTCAGGCTCAAGAAGATCCTTATACTTAGCTTCAAACTCTTCCCACTCGGTATTGATATAGTCATTTGCGAGTTCCAGAGTCGCACGAATATCTTTCTCATTCGCACCATCAAAGATCGGTGTGGAGATCTTAAAGCCCAGCGCCTGCGCAGCCAGACCGAGATGCAGTTCAAGCACCTGTCCGATATTCATACGGGACGGAACGCCGAGGGGGTTCAGCACGATATCCAGCGGGCGGCCGTTCGGAAGGAAGGGCATATCCTCTACCGGAAGGATCCGGGATACGACACCCTTGTTACCATGACGACCTGCCATCTTGTCGCCGACAGAGATCTTACGCTTCTGAGCGATATAAACACGCACGGACATATTTACTCCCGGCGGCAGTTCATCTTTATTCTCACGAGTGAACACCTTTGTGTCCATAACGATACCGTAGGCACCGTGAGGCACACGTAAAGAGGTGTCACGAACTTCTCTTGCTTTCTCACCGAAGATCGCACGAAGCAGACGTTCCTCAGCGGTCAGATCGGTCTCTCCCTTCGGAGTCACCTTTCCGACAAGGATATCACCGGCACGTACTTCGGCACCCACACGGATGATACCGTTCTCATCCAGATCTTTCAGTGCATCCGCACCGATACCGGCCAGATCACGGGTGATCTCTTCTGCACCGAGCTTCGTATCACGGGCTTCTGCCTCATACTCCTCAATATGAACGGAAGTATAAACGTCCTCCTTGACCAGGCGTTCGGAAAGCAGAACCGCATCCTCGTAGTTATAGCCTTCCCAGGTCATGAATCCGATAAGCGGATTCTTTCCGAGAGCAAGCTCTCCATTGCTGGTGGATGCACCGTCTGCGATCACGTCCCCGGCCTTCACACGGTCGTCTCTCTTCACGATCGGACGCTGGTTCATGCAGTTGCCCTGATTGCTGCGGGCGAACTTGGTCACATGATACTCATCGATCGTTCCTTCATCCGTACGGATCCGGATCAGTTCACTGGAAGAAACCTCTACGATACCGTCATTCTTCGCTACGATACATGCACCGGAATCCACTGCCGTCTTGGCTTCCATTCCCGTACCGATGACCGGCGAGTCCGTTGCAAGAAGCGGAACCGCCTGACGCTGCATGTTGGAACCCATCAGTGCACGGGTCGTATCATCGTTCTGAAGGAAAGGAACCATGGAAGTTGCCACGGAGAATACCATCCGCGGAGACACATCCATCAGATCCACTTCCTTCTTCGAGAAGTTGGAGATCGTATCACGGTGTCGACCCGACACATTGTTATTCTCAAAATGGCCCTCTGCATCCAGCGGTTCACTGGCCTGTGCGACCACGTAATTATCCTCTTCATCGGCAGTAAGATATACCACCTCATCCGTAACTACCGGATTCTCCGGATCGGACTTGTCCACCTTACGATACGGAGCCTCAACGAAACCGTAATCGTTGATCCGGGCATATGTTGCCAGAGAGTTGATCAGACCGATGTTCGGTCCTTCAGGGGTCTCGATGGGGCACATACGTCCGTAATGGGTATAATGTACATCTCGAACCTCCAGACCCGCACGGTCTCTGGAAAGACCACCCGGACCCAGTGCCGACAGACGACGCTTATGTGTCAGTTCGGAAAGCGGATTGTTCTGATCCATGAACTGAGACAGCTGGGAGGATCCGAAGAATTCCTTCACCTG
>JAILAR010000094.1 GCA_024681515.1 Eubacterium sp.
CCACCGGATTCATTCTCCATTTATTCTTCTTCGCTTTATCTTGTTTTTCAAGGCCTGATTTGCTATCGTAATATCATACCCCGTCATATAATAAGGAGTTTATTATGCAGAATCTGGAGCGTTTACTCAATCAGTCCGACCACAAGCCCTATCCGGCCTACAAAGCCCTGAAGGGACGTTATCGTTTCCCGTTTTTTACTCTGTCCGTTGACCATGTACAGGGAGATCCCTTCGCAGCGCCGTCTGCGCTCAGTCTCAGGATCGACGCCGCACATCACGGTCTGCCCAAAGAGTATTACGATACGCCTCACCGCAGGATCATGCTGCAGGATCTGCTGCTGCGTACATTTTATCGGGAACTTGGGAAATTCAGCCATAAGGCCGGCGGCTCCGGAAAAAGCGGCTCCCTCTCCGTCAGCGCCTGCGGTCAGGAAGTGCTGGAGCGCTCTGCCCTTACGATCGATCCCGATAAAGGCATTATGACCGTGCGTTTCTATGCAGGATTCCCGGCTGCAGGGCGGACCACGCTTGCCATGGAATTAAAACGCATGCTCATGGAATATGTTCCCGAAGCCGCAAGACGCAGCCTTCTTTGCAGCGCAATCCCAAAGGAGACCGTATCGGCCCGGATCGTACTGGCAGACAACCAGAAAGCCATCCGCGATCAGCTGAGCGAACAGGGACTGGTGGCATTTGTTGCTGACGGCGCCATATTGTCACGTAAAAGCGGTGTAAATGACGCACCCATGAAGGATGCGATCCCCTTTGAAAGTCCTGCGGAGGACCGGGTGACACTCTCTCTGCCGGGCAACCGCACCATTACCGGCCTTGGGATCCGACGTGGGATCACCCTCATCGTGGGTGGCGGCTATCACGGTAAATCCACCCTTCTCTCCGCCATCGAACGCGGGATCTACAACCACATTCCCGGAGACGGACGGGAATACGTTATCACGGAGGATACCGCCATGAAGATCCGCTCCGAAGACGGACGAAGCGTAAAACAACTGGACATCAGTGCATTTATCCGGGATCTGCCCAGTGGAAAGGATACCGCCTGCTTTTCCACAGAGGACGCCAGCGGCAGCACCTCTCAGGCAGCAAATACCGTGGAGGCGATCCTCTCCGGCAGCCGCACCCTGCTGATCGATGAGGATACCACTGCCACAAATTTCATGGTACGTGACTCTCTGATGCAGTCCGTGATACATCCGGATCAGGAACCCATCATCCCCTTTCTCAGCCGCATGCGCACACTCTACGATGATCTTGGGATCTCCACCATCCTGGTAGCCGGCAGTTCCGGCGCCTTCTTCCATGTGGCAGACCGTGTCCTGCAAATGAAGGAGTATAAGCCCCTGGACGTGACCGAAGCCGCAAAGAAGGCCGCTGCCGAAGCACAAGACGGTTCACGACCCGGAACACAGACCGGCTCCGCTTCATCTTTGACGCCTCTCTCCTTCCGCGACAGCCGGATCCCTCTCCCCAACCGGGAGATCACCGAAAGTCGCAAGGTAAAAGTGCGCGGACAGGGAACCGACAGCGTGTCACTGAACCATGAATCCGTGGAACTCCGCTTTGTAGAGCAGATCGTGGATCATGAACAGACAAATCTTCTCGGACTTTTGCTGCGTCAGTTGGAAGAAAACTATTTTAACGGAAAAAAGCCCCTCACGGCTTGCGTAGAGGAGCTTTATCTGAAACTTTCTTCTTATGGGTTTTCCGCCATCGCTGACAGGTCAGGTGCAGATGACAGGCCAACCCCGTCTAACCACTTTGAATCCGCTGATCGCTCCGGCTCTGCCGGTCGATCCGGTGTCAGTGGAAGCCCCGGCTTCGGTCAGATTCCCGGTAATCTAGCCATGATCCGGCGCCAGGAGCTTTGGGCTATGGTGAACCGCTACCGGGCTTTGAAACTCTCGCATTAAACCCTCAGGCTGACCCTTTTCCGCTTACTTCGTCTCCGTCCGGCGCACGTTGGAATCCAGAAGCCTGTTAAATCCCAGCCAGTCATTGGTGTTGGGGTTCGCATTCAGGAGCTCCGTAAAGGTCTCGATCTTTGCATCCATATTATCCGCAAAGGAGAGCGCAACCGCCTCAATAAGCGCCGGCTTCTTCGGGGAACCGAATTCCAGCTCACCGTGATGTGCCAGGATGCAGTGCAGAAGTTCATCCTTCAGCTTCTTCGGGAATCCGTCGATGGCATCGCATTTCTCTCCGATCCACATGGCCCCGATCACGATGTGCCCCAGGAGCTGTCCCTCATCCGTATAATCATTTTCCGGAAATGCCGACAGTTCCTTCAGTTTTCCCACATCATGCAGGATTGCCGCCGTGATCAGCAGATCGCGATTCAGTACAGGATACTGCTTTGCCAGAAATTCGCAGGTCTTTGCAACAAAAAGGCTGTGATGGAGCAGGCCGCCGATGAAACCATGGTGTACCATTTTTGCCGCGCTGTGTGCCTTGAAAAGCCGGACAAACTCCTCATCCTCGATAAAGAACGAGGACAGCAGTGCATGAAGGTACGGATTCTGCGTGTCCGTGATCATTTTCACAAGCGCATCATACATCTCGTCCACCTTGTAAGGTGTACATGGCATGTATTCCGAGACCACGTATTCCCCTTCCTTTGCCCGACGGATCCGGGAGACGTTCAATTGCAGTACGTTATTAAAACTGGTAACCTGTGCATCGATATGGATGTAATCCAGCGCCTCGAAATGCTCGATCCCGTTCGACAGGTTCCAGACCTTCGCATCGATGGTCCCGGTCTTGTCCTGCAGCACCAGACTGTAATAGGTTTTATCCGCCTTCGTCTTCGCAACGGTCTTTGCCTTGCAGAAATAGATCCCGGAAATGTTTTCGCCTTCGTGTAATTCTCTGATGTACCTCAATTGTAACGCTCCTCTTCTGTAAAAAACCTGCAGTTAATTCTCTGTCTGCTGCGCTCCCTCGCATCCGTCACTTTCCGGATGACGAACTCGCCTTGCTCAGCGTAAATACAAACTCGGTTCCTTCGTCCACTTTACTTGTCACGGTGATCACTTCATGATGTGCCTTGATGATCTCCTTCGTGATCGCCAGCCCGATACCGGAACCGGTCTTATCCTTCCCTCGTGAAGTATCTCCCTTGTAGAATCGGATAAAGATCTTCTTCTGTGTCTCCTCATCCATTCCCATACCTTCATCACGGACGGAGATATGCAGCTTGTCATCCTTCTCCTTGTCCGTCACGGTGACGTAGATATGCTTGCCTTCCGGCGTAAACTTCAGAGCATTGTCGATCAGATTGTAGATGACCTGCTGGATCTTGGTCTTATCCGCCATGACCATGGTCTCCGTTGCGTGATTGTTCAGGTAAATGGCCACACCCTTCTCGATACATTTGATCTCAAAGGTGTTGAGGGTCTTGTTGATGACATCGATAATGTCAAATTCCGTCATCTTCACGTACGGTCCGTAGCTCTCCAGATTGTTCAGATCCAGAAGTCCCTGGGTCAGCTTGGTCAGACGCTGCGTCTCATTCAGCACGATATCCAGATACCTCGCCTGCTTCTCCGGAGGAATCGTCCCGTCCT
Source organism: Eubacterium sp. (assembly GCA_024681515.1). Taxonomy (GTDB): domain Bacteria; phylum Bacillota; class Clostridia; order Lachnospirales; family Lachnospiraceae; genus Eubacterium_Q. The sequence goes on from JAILAR010000094.1 coordinate 3,582, forward strand.
TCATGGCCTCGATATAACCCTTGATGGATGTAAGCGGCGATCGGAAATCGTGGGAAATGTTTGACACGAAATCGCGCCGGTAATCCTCCAGCTTCGACAGTTCGTCTGCCATGTACTCCATGGACTGGGCCAGCTGACCGATCTCATCATTGGAATGAATTCCCGTCCTGACCTCCAGGTTCCCCTTGGAATATTCATTTGCTACCACCGACAGCTTCTTTACCGGCGTCAGGACCTTCTTGGAAACCACCGCCAGGAAAACGAATGCGATAACGATGATGACCAGGCAGGGGATCAGGACGATGCTGTAAATGCTCCGCATCATTTCATTGATCTGCGTGACCGAAGCCAGCAGGATCAGAGATCCTTTCTGTTCCGTCGTGACCACCTCTCCGAAGAGATTCAGCTGATCCAGCTTCACCGGAACATTGACGGCGATCATATCTCCGTTATACAGCCCGTAGAAATTTCCGGTCTGCGAATGTTCCTTGCTCACCTCATATTCCGGATCGATCTGATAAATGTTCTTTGGGATATTTCCGACACGCCGCGCATCCGGGGAAGTCTCCTCTTCCGAAGTAGTCTTCACCTCCCGCGAAGTCGCAACCACCCAACCATACTCATCCAGATACCAGATATCCGCCCCCAGAGCCGCGGAATAATACTGGAACAGGTATTCCAGCGCCTCCTTGGAATAATCCCCGGATACGTATCCGGCCACCGTCTGGGACGCAATAAGACGCCCTTCATTTGTCAGCGTCTGCGTCTTCTCGGATACCAGCGAGCGCCGCGTCATGAAGGACGTAAAAACAATCAGCACTCCAAAGGACACGATCAGAATCGCAAGGAATGCTATATAGATTCGGTCCAGAATGGAATGCTGCATATGTCATATCTACCTTACTTCAAATTTATATCCCACGCGCCAGACCGTAACGATCGACCACGAGAAATCCCCCTCCAGCTTCTCACGCAGACGCTTGATATGCACATCCACGGTTCTGGTGTCGCCCATGAAATCATAACCCCACAGCTGATTCAGCAGCTGTTCCCGGGTAAACACCTGATTGGGCTGGCTCGCAAGGAAGTAGAGAAGTTCCAGTTCTTTCGGCGGCATATCGATATTCTTTCCGCAGAAGGTCACTGTATAATTGGAAATGTTAACGATCAGGCGGTCATACTCTACGTATTCGCCCTTCCGTTCAGGCGCTTCGGCCACGGCCGGCTCCTCGGGGCGTTTGGACCTGCGGAGTACCGCGCGGACACGCGCCACCATTTCATTGGAATCAAAGGGCTTGATGATATAATCATCCGCACCCATCTTGAGCCCCAGCACCTTGTCGAAAACCTCGCCCTTGGCGGACAGCATGATGATCGGGGTCTCGTGGGTCCTTCGGATCTGCTGACAGACTTCATAGCCGTCCATACCCGGAAGCATCAGATCCAGCAGGATCAGATCCGGATTATATTCCTCCACCATCGTCAGTGCGGTCTCGCCGTCCCCTGCGATGCGGGTATCAAAGCATTCTTTATTCAGATAGAGGGAGATCAGCTCAGCGATATTCTCATCATCATCAACGATCAGGATTCTGGGTTTGTCCATCGGATTCTCCTTTCTATTCCACACTGCGCACGCGCGCAAAATCCACCAACTTGTAGTATAGCATAAAACCCGCTATTTTCACAGAGTTTATTTGCGTTTCTGATCGGGGTTTGTTCGCGAAATTTACAGGGTAACGATCGTAACGCCCGAATCACCTTCCCCGTACTCGCCGAGCCGGTAGGACTTCACATAGCGTAGTTTTCGGAGATGTTCATGGATCGCCCGCCGAAGTGCTCCGGTACCCTTTCCATGAACGATCCGGACGGTTTCAACGTGCGCCAGCAGGGCATCGTCCAGAAATTTATCCACTTCGATCAGGGCTTCGTCCACGGTTTTTCCAAGCAGGTTCAGTTCCGGCCGGAAGGACAGACTCTTGTTGAATGAGCCTTCCGAAGCCGCACGCACCTTTGGTGCCTTTTCTTTGACCTTCTCTTCCTCCAGGATCAGCAGATCAGAAGCCGGGAAACGAGAGGTGAGGATCCCCATTTCCACTGTGAAAAGGCCCTTGGAATCCGCCAGTTTCACGATACGACCCTCGGTGTCCAGAGAAAGAACTTTCACAAGATTTCCCACCTGGAAATCGCTGTCTTTATGGCCGGACTTCTCCGGTTTCTTTTCCTTCTTATCAGCCAGCGCTTCCTTCTTCTTCCGAAGAGCAGCCCGCTCTTCTTCCATACGGCGGGCATCCGCAGCTGCCGGATTCTGCACCCATCTCTGATAATCACGGATGGCTGCATCGGCGGTTTCTTTCGCATCATCCAGGAGGCTTCGTGCCTCTTCCCTGGCCTTTGAAAGGATCTCCTCTTTCTTCTCCGCCATCTTTGCTTCCTGAGCGGACAGTCTCTTCCTGAGTTCCTCTGCCTCTTTCCGGTATAGCTCCAGCTCTGCCTGATCCTTCTCCATCCGGCGTCTGGTCTCTGTCAGATCCGTCAGGATCTGATCCATGCTGACGGAATCCTCGTCCAGACTCGCACGGGCCGATTCAATGATATATTCGGGAAGTCCCAGCCGGCGCGATATGGCAAAGGCATTGGAATTCCCCGGGATTCCGATCATCAGGCGATAAGTCGGACGAAGGGAAGCCACATCAAATTCACAGGAAGCGTTCTCCACACCCGCTTCCGACAAAGCATAGGTTTTCAGTTCCGTATAATGCGTGGTTGCCATGACACGCACACCCCGAGCCTTCAGATCCGACAGGATGGATACGGCCAGTGCGGCACCCTCCACCGGATCGGTTCCGCCGCCGGGCTCATCAAAGAGACAGAGCGAATGCTCTGTGGCATGTTGTATTATGTAAACTATATTGCTCATATGAGACGAGAAGGTGGACAGGTTCTGCTCAATGCTCTGCTCATCTCCGATATCCGCAAATACATCTTCAAATACAGACACCCGAGAACCGTATTCCGCCGGAATATGAAGACCTGCCTGCGCCATCAGTGTCAGAAGGCCCAAGGTCTTCAGAGATACCGTCTTACCGCCGGTATTCGGGCCGGTGATGATCAGCACCGTATATTCGTCGCCCAATTTTATGTCAACCGGAACTGCCGTGGAACGCTCCAAAAGCGGATGAACCGCCCGTTTCAGCTCAACGATCCCGTCTGTATTCAAAATGGGTTCCGACGCCTTTATGCTCTTGGCGAATTTTGCTTTTGCAAATATAAAATCCAGATCCGTAAGCAAGGTCAGATCCGTGTGGATCTCATCCCGCACGGCCGCTGCCATCTGGGACAGGTTCACCAGTATGGCTTCGATCTCCAGATGCTCCTCCACCTCCAGTTCCTTGATCCGGTTGTTCAGGTTCACGATCTCCATGGGTTCGATGAACACCGTACTTCCGGTCTGGGACTGGTCATGGATCATACCCGGAAACTTCGCCCGATATTCCGCCTTCACCGGGATGCAGTATCGTCCCCCGCGCATGGTGATCAATGCATCCATCAACGTTCCCTTGTCTGCTTCCCGCTTCACGATCTTCTCCAGCTGCTGATGCAGCTGGCTCCCGCAGGTCAGGATCTCTTTCCGGATCTTCTTCAGATTCAGGGAGGCGTCATCCGCCATATCCTCTTCGGATAAAATGCATCTTCGGATCTCCGTAGACACATCCCGCACCGGAAGCAGGCTTGCAAACCGGTCTGTCAAAGTATCCGGTTCCTGTGCTTCTCTTCGCGCACCGTAGGCCTGGACCTGATCCGCCGTCTCCAGCACGGACGCAACATCGAGCAATTCCCTCTGGTTCAGGGGCGAACCCATTTCCAGCAGACGAAGCTGCTCCGCCAGCTCACGCACGCCGGAGAAGCCCACCGATCCGTATTCTTCCCATCGCCGGGACGCATCCCGGGTCTCTGCCTGCAGCTGAACGATCTCCGTCAGGTCCTTCCGCGGAACCAGTCGCAGGCAGCGCTTCTTTGCCCCCTGGGAAGTTGCATGAGCCGCAAGCATTTCCAATATTTTCTGAAATTCAAGTACCCTTAAGGTTCGTTTATTCACATTTAACTCCTATATTTCACACTTCGCACGTATCCGGCACTTATCTGCTTTTATGATCCGTTCGAGCCTGTGCTCCGTCACCATGACAAATGATGCAGCTCCCCTTCACTTTCCAGTCCCGGGAAATCCAGCTGCCGCAGCGCTTCGTACAGAACGATGGACACGGAATTCGACAGATTCAGGGAACGTTCTCCGGGAAGCATGGGGATGCGGATGCATTCCTCCGGGTGCTGCACCAAAATCTCCTCCGGGATTCCGGCGCTTTCCTTTCCGAACATGATGTAGCAGTCCTCCGTATAACGGACATCAGAGTAACGATGTTTTGCCTTGGTTGTGGCATAGAACATTTTTACACTCGATGTGCCTGTCACATCTTCCGCGCCCATAGTGCCCGCCACACCGGGATTGCGTGCCAGAAAATCGTTATAATCCATATAACGCGTAACATCGAGCCGGTCCCAATAATCGAGACCGGCTCTTTTAATCATTTTCTCATTCAGATGAAATCCCAGCGGCTCGATCAAATGCAGCCGGGCTCCTGTGATCACACAGGTCCTGCCGATATTACCCGTATTTGCGGGCATTTCCGGCTCATAAAGTACGATATTTATCATGATGCTGTTCCCTGCAGAATACGCCCAAAGACTTACTGCCCGCGTCTGCGGCGGATAAACCGTCCCATACGATCCATCGCTTCTCTCAGCTGATCAATGGAATAAGCATAGGAGATCCGGACGAAGCCCTCACCGCAGTTACCGAATGCAGAACCCGGAACGACTGCCAGCTCTTCTTCCTTCAGCAATGTGGTACAGAAGTCATCGCTGCTCATGCCGAATTCCTTGATGCAGGGGAACATATAGAACGCTCCCTTCGGTTCAAAGCAGGGCAGACCCATGATCTCAAACTGTTTCAGCAGGAAACGTCTCCGCTTGTCATAGGATTCCCGCATATGGCGAATGTCCTTATCTCCGTTCTTCACTGCCTCCACAGCCGCATACTGGCTGGTGGTGGGAGCACACATGATGCAGAACTGATGGATCTTCGTCATTTCCTTTGCGATCACTTCCGGAGCCAGAGCATAACCCAGTCTCCAGCCGGTCATGGCATAGGCCTTGGAGAAACCGTTGATCACGATGGTCCGTTCCTCCATGCCCGGCAAAGCCGCGATCGAAGCATGCGGTGCATCGCCATAGGTCAGTTCACTGTAGATCTCATCAGAGATCACGTACAGGTCATGTTTGATCGCCAGCTCTGCGATGGGTTCCAGTTCTCCCTTCGTCATGATCGCACCCGTGGGATTGTTCGGGAAGGACAGAACCAACGCTTTGGTCTTCTCCGTAATGGCACTCTCCAGCTCTGCAGGCGTCAGTTTAAACTGGTTCTCGTTTTTCAGGGAAAGCGTAACCGGCACGCCGCCTGCCAGAGCCACGCAGGGCACATAGCTGACATAGCTGGGCTCCGGGATGATCACCTCATCCCCCGGCTCGATCAGCGCCCGAAGCGCCAGATCGATCCCCTCACTTCCGCCGACAGTGATCAGTGCTTCCTTTGCAGGATTCTTATGAACGCCGTACTTTGCGGCATACCATTTGCAGATCTCCTCGCGAAGCTCCATGAGACCGGAGTTGGAGGTATAAAACGTACGCCCCTTCTCCAGTGTATAAATGCCCTCGTCACAGACATGCCAGGGCGTATCAAAATCCGGCTCACCCACACCCAGAGAGATCGCATCCGGCATCTCACTCACAATATCAAAGAACTTCCGGATCCCGGAGGGTTTCATATCAAGTACAGTCTGGTTTAACGGTTTCATAGTATAACATTTCCTTTCTTGTGATCCGTTTCGTCTGTTGGCAGAACGAAGGCTACGGCATGATCTGGATCCTCTCGTCCGTATCACGGAGCTCATTGAACAGCATGTTATGCTCCTTGTATTTTTTCAGCACGAAAAATGTAGAGGTTGAAAGCACCGTCTCCATCGGTGCGATCTTCTCATAAACGAAATGAGAGATATCCTTCATGGACTCTCCTTCGATGGTCAGGACAAGATCATGGCTCGCCCCTGACATCAGATACACGGAATCCACTTCTTCAAAACGGCTGATCCGCTCCGCGATACGATCGAAACCTTCGCCGCGCACCGGTGAGATCTTTACGCCGATCTGCGCCATGACCTTTTCGTCATTGGCCTTCTCCCAGTTGATCACGGCGCTGTAACCGCAGATGATCTTCTCTTTCTCCATCTCTGCGATCGCCTCAGCAACCTCATCCTCCGCTACCCCGATCATGGCCGCGATATCCGCTGCCGAAAGGCGGCTGTTCTTTTCAAGGATCTTAAGGATTTCCTCTCTCATACTGTTATTCCCTCCCTTAACTTCTTCTATCATACTACACTTCTTCCAATGCGTCTCCCTCCGGCAGATTCAGGTATCTTTCCATATGAAAGCTCTCCGCCGTAACAAGACGCGCCTTTTCTTTTGTCAGTTCTCCGGCATACGCCCAGTGAAACCCGGTCGGAATCCGCCTCTCGAATTCGTCCGCAGTCTCTGCGGGCACAACGGCCAGCAATCCTCCGGTTCCCAGCAGTTGATACGGATTGATGTTCAGAAACTCGCTCAGTTCCACCACACTCTGCCGAACAGTCAGCCCTTCATGCCGTACCCGGATCCCGCAGCCTGCTGCCTCTGCCAGCTGGTATAAAGCCGCATGGACACCGCCGTTTGAAACATCGTGCAGAAAAACCGCCCCTGCGGAGAGTGCCGCTGCCGCTTTCTCCTTCACCGAAAAATCCGAAGCATCATACTCCATGGTATCAATATAACTGTCCGCGAATCTCTTTTGCAGCATTTCCCGGTTCCTTTTCACCAGAAGATCCGCGCCCAGACATCCGACTTCTCCAAAGAAATATACCCGGTCTCCGGGCTGCATCCGAAGCTTTGACTCCTGCTCCGGCCTGTATGTCTCCCCGCTGCTTCTTCCTGTCAGCACCACCTGCACCAGACAGTCCTCACCCTCCTGAAAAAACACGGTATTCCCGCCAACGATCCGGCATCCCCGCCGGACCGAGAACTGCGTAAGGCGCTGCATCTCTCGCCGGATCCGGCTTTCAGGGCAGGATATTCCCGCCACCAGAAGGATCTGCGCCGCAAAGGAAGCTTCTTCGATGATCCCTTTCGTTGCAAGCTGATTTTCCGCTGTGATCCATGCCGCTTCTCCGGCCGTCAGCGGATACTCCTCGGGAAAACGGGAAGAAGGCTGTACACCCACAGCCTGCAGCTCCGTAATCTCCCCATTTTGAAAGATGGCTGCGTCCAAACCGAGCGCAGCCCCCTCCATAACACCGTCTCCCCGCCGCGGGATATGCTTCAGTACGCTTTGCAAAAGCACTCTTCCTCCCGCGGGGCGGAAACTCTTATTCTGATTCTTTCTGTCTTCCTGGTTCATAGTCTTTTGATATTTCCGGCGTGATCTTCTGAACCTCTGCCTTACGTTGACAGCTTATGATCACATCCGTTCCACAGTTACTCAGACTCCGGAATATCTCCGCCTTCGATTACCAGCACATCATCCGGATTCTCCTGATTTCCAGGATCCTCCTGGTTTCCGGGATCCTCCTGATTCCCGGGATCCTCCTGGTTTCCGGGATCCTCCTGATTTCCGGGATCCTCCTGATTTCCGGGATCCTCCTGGTTTCCGGGATCTTCCTGATTTCCGGGATCATTCGGAGTTTCCGTATCCTCCGTTGCCTCGGTATCCTCCGTGGCTTCCGATTCCGAAGACTCCGGCTCCGGTCCCTTCTTGATCTTCTTCGGTGTTGCGCTGTAGACACTCTTGTTGATCAGAACCTTGTCCTGCAGCTCATCATCGTAGTACACATATTTCCAAAGCTCGGTGCGGTAACCGGTCTTTCCGTTGGCCGTTACCTCCTCGGTTCCCGGTGCCATTTCCGGATCCACCGTGATCTCGTCTTCCGGCGGATCGATCCGTTCCACGATATTATTGTCGAAGGAAATGCTCCGCCGCGGGTCACGGTACTCATGGCCGTAAATGTTCGCGGTGATATAACCCTCTTCCGTGTTGCAGTCAACTTCGATGTAGATCGGATATTCCAGATTGTTCCGGAAGATCAGATCCAGATAACCGCCTGCCATGGTCGCATCATAGGACAGCGGTACGTAGGATACCGGAAGGCCGTGATAATCACGCTTCACGATCTCGATCTCTGCCCAGAGAAGCGCGTTATACAGAGTGGAAGACATCTGGCAGACACCGCCGCCGATGCCGGGCACCACTTCATTATTTACAAATACACCGGCCATCGCATAGCCGTTATAATCCTCAATGGGATCGATGGTGTAATAGGTGGAAACCTCTTCTCCCGGATACACGATCTTGCCGTTCATCAGTTCCGCCGCACGGGCAATGTTCTGATTCCGCCCCTTGTCGCTGAGACCAAACTCCGTGGTGTAGGTTCCCAGCAGATCCGTAATGTAGGACAATGTCTCCGTCTGCGAATCCTCGTTGTCCACGATCACCAGCGGAACGACCACATCCTCATGATCCCAGCCTGCGGACAGCACTGTATCAATGGCCTTCGTGGTTGCGTCCACATCCAGCCGAACACTGGAATTACCCGGAATAACCGAAACCTCTGTCTTGCTCTTCTTGATCAGCTGTGCATTTTCGGAGCCGTCGAAAACCTTCTTCAGTTCCTCATTGACCAGGCTCTTCACCCGAGATCCACTGACCGTCCTGCGGATATCCAGCTTTACATCCGCTTCGGAATGCCGCTCTCTGTAACGTTTCAGGAGCGAACCGGAATTGCCGTAGCCAATCGCCTCGCACACCACGCCGTCCACGTCACCGTAGTAGCCCAGCTCTCCCAGAGTCGTCTCCACATCCCCGTACTCACTGGTCATCTTTACGGTCACATCCTGCAGCCCATCTTCCCGGGCCTGAAGCTCCTGCTTTGCCTGTTCTTCCGTATATTCACTGATGCTCATTCCATCCGCAAATATATGCCCCTGGATCGTCAGGGCGTCCGCCGAGACTCCTGTCCGGCCATCTGCGTCGTCTCCGGTCTGAGCACCCGTTACGGATACATTTCCGTCTTCGGATCCAACCTCAGCTCCGTCTTCCGGCTCTGCATGAACCGGCTTCGGCACGTAGATCAGAAGAAATGCCGCCACCAGCAATGCCGTGATCCATATTCTTCCTCTTCTTTTCATATCTGCCATCTCTTTTCTGATATTACTATCTTTGCTACCGAAACATCTGATGGCGTTTCGGAACCTAAAATGCAGTCACAAGCAGTCCGATGACCATGCCTGCCACCAGCAGGATGCAGATCACAGCTGCAATGATCCGGGTACTTTTCTTTCTCTTCTTGCTGAAATCAACCATTTTCGATCTCCTCCGTAATTTGGGTTTTATTATCATTATGTCAGTATCTGTATATCCTCAATGCCGAGACCCCGGGGCCTGCCCCGGGATAGTCTCGTACACGTTATGTTCTACACGTTTCACAGTCAATTGTCAAACATTTTAAAGCTTTCTTCACAGAATACCGGAAATATGCCGACACACCTGCACCAATATCCGTTTTTTTCGGCTTTTTCGTTAATGTGTACGGTTTGCAAAAGTCATCCGAGGCTTCGGGAACCGGTAACACAACACTCACGCAATATGCATTCCCCGCATTTGGGCCGTCCGGAGATACACCAGGTCCGCCCTACGGCGATGGCCTGCACGTTGTACAACGTCCACTGCTCCTTCGGCAGGATCTTCATCAGGTCAAATTCCACCTTCGTCGGATCCGTCTCCTTCGTGAGTCCCACCAGCCGGGACACCCGTTTCACATGGGTATCCACCACGATGGAATCAATATGAAAGATATTCCCCCGCACCACATTTGCGGTCTTTCGTCCGACTCCCGGAAGCGAGGTCAGTTCGTCGATGTCCGAGGGAACCTCCCCGTCATAGCGGTCCAGCAGTTCCCGGGCACAGGCTTTGAGATTCTTCGCTTTATTCTTGTAGAAGCCCGTAGAATAGATGTCTTTCTCCAGCTCGGACAGATCCGCATCCGCAAAATCCTTCACCGTCTTATACTTTTGATACAGATCCTTCGTCACCAGGTTCACGCGGTCGTCCGTGCACTGCGCCGACAGGATCGTCGCAAAAAGCAGCTGCCAGGGAGTCTCAAAATGCAGGTAGGTGAACATTTCCGTACCATATTCACGATTCAGGGCCTCGGTCACAAGCCGGGCACGTTCTTTTCTTGTCATGTTGATTCTCCGTCCAAAACAGGTTCCGAAACATCACCGGGTGTCTCTACAGATTCTGTCCCGCCATGTAATCGATGAACTGCTGCGCCGTCCGGCCGGACATGCCGCCGTGGGAGACTTCCCACTTTGCAGCTTCCCTTTGCAGTTTTTCGGGATCGATGGCAAGTCCCGGCACACGCTTTGCCAGTTCCTCCACAATCTGCACATATTCCTTCTTGTTCGGCTTCATGTACGGGATCTTGATTCCGAACCGATCCACCAGAGACAGCTTCTCCTGCAGCGTATCGCCGCGGTGCTTCTCCAGATCCACATCGGCCGTGTCGTTCCAGCTTTCCCGGATCAGGTTCCGCCGATTTGAAGTAGCGTAGATCAGCACATTATCCGGGCGGTTCTCCAGTCCGCCTTCGATCACTGCCTTCAGGTACTTATATTCCGTCTCGTGATCCTCAAAAGACAGATCATCCATGTAAATGATGAACTTATAATTCCGGTGCTTCACCGTGGAAATGACCTGCGACAGGCTCTGCATCTGATGCTTATAGAGCTCGATCATTCGAAGTCCCTGATCGTAGTACTCCGCGATGAGCGCCTTGATGCTGGTGGACTTTCCGGTCCCCGCATCACCGAAGAGCAGACAGTTATTTGCCCGATGCCCACGCAGGAACGCTTCCGTGTTCTCACGCAGCTTCTGCTTCTGAATCTCATATCCCACCAGATCCGAAAGCCGGACATCTTCGATATTGTTGATGGGTTCGAATGCCAGCCCTGTCTCCTGCTCTTTCAGGCGGAACGCCCGGTTTAGTCCAAGCATACCGACCCCATAGTCACGATAGAAATTGGCGAGGATATCCAGCATACGTTCGGCCGCCATACCGTCCGCCCCCGCCCCGCACTCCTCCAGAACCCGGGAGATGGCATCGCTGGTTTCCCGCACGCGGAGGCTGACATTTCGATTGTAGTTCTGTGCACGCTTCTCGATAGCCTGATAGTGAGTGATGGTGGAGAAGCAGTCAATCCCCAAAGTCTTCTCCACAGTTGAAAAATCATACACAAAAAGCTCTGCAAAGATCTTCATATCCTGCAGGGCAAACTGACGGACCGTACCATCCTCGATCCCCTTTTTCTCCGCAGTCAGAGACAGAGAATTCTCATTTGTTAGGAGCAGATAGGTCAAATAATCCCGCCAGAGATTCCGATCAAAACCATACATCGTTGCCAGATCCAGTAAAGCATGGATACCTCCGTAGATCCGATTTACGAGATCCGGCCGTTCAGTTATATCCGTCTGTTTCAATTTCCGTAAACAGTCAGAGAAAGTCTGAATGATCCCGTCATCGCCAAAATTCCTGTATAATACCAATCTTGATAGATACCTATACATATAAATGCTCCTATCATTCGATACTTCGCACGTAACTCTGATCGCTTTATGCTTTATACTATCATTCGAGTCCGTGCTTTATTTTTCGATCGCATCCACGATCACTTTTCCCTCATGCTCATACACGGTGCAGCGTTTTCCGATATTTCTTTCATCGGGATTGGCCACGATATAGGTCTCCGTCGTCTTCTCATTATGATACGCATCCGTATAGCGGACCGTGTATTTATAGCAGCTGACCCGGCTCGCTGTAGGCCTCCCACTCATCATCGCCAGAAAAACGATCATCTCATCCGTTTCAAGATCGACCTAATCCATTCCGGTGACCTCTCCGAGACATAGCACGCCCTGATCCATGATCCGTTTATGAACGTCACTGTACAGCTTTGTCGTCTTAGCCTTGCTCCTTCTCCTCGGCGGAAATGCAAGAAAGACGAACAGACCTGCAAGAAGCACACAGAAAATGATCATCGGTGGCATTTCCAGACCGATTCCCAGAGGGAGCCCGAGGCCTAAAATCATCACTGCACTGATTATACAAATGACTTATTTTTTATCCTCCGTCTTGATCCGATATCCTTCGACGGCGTATTGGATCTTCCGGAAGTTCTTTAATTCCAGGGAAGGAATCTCCGATTTCAAAGGATCACTCTCGGGGTCTGCAGTCATTTCCAAACTCCTCCGTCCATCATCATAGATCTGCCGATCGATAAATAACGTTGCGCATCCGTATGCCTGCAATTGCTGCAATTCACACGGTACGACATCACCTCTTGAACTTCCGCATAAAGATACTCTTCACCGCCTGCACCTCCCGCATCTTCAGCAGGATCGCCACGATAAAGAATACAGCCACGCCGACGATAAAGAGGATCCCCACCTCCAGAAGCTGGAAGACCTTCCGATCGACAGGCAGCACGTTGTCCAGCAGGTCATCCAGGCGGAACAGTGCCAGAAGCATGGCTCCGCTGGCAAGCACAGTCTTCATAGCGGATGCCATGATCTCCCGCCAGGGAAGGGACATACCGATCCGTTTTTTCAGATACACGGACAGCAGCACCATACTTGCGATGCCCGCTCCGGAGTAAGCCAGCGCCAGTCCGTTGGCGTCCCAGATCCGTACAAAGATAAAGCTGAGCAGCGCATTCAGCAGCAGACACACCACGTTGATCAGCATGGGGGTCTTGGTATCCCGGGCCGAGTAGAACGCCCGGTTCAGTACCAGCTGCTCGGAATAACCGATGGTTCCCAGGGAGTAGATTAGCATGAACCCTGCCATAACAGCGATATCCGAAACCTTGAACTCACCCTGCAGATACATGGCCCGGATGAGAGGCGTACGAAGCACAGCGATGCCCACCGCCGCCGGGATGGTCAGGAAAAAGACCGTCCGGAAGGACATGGAGAAATCATTTCTGTATTCTTCTTTATTCCCCGTAGCATAATGCTCCGACATGGTGGGGAAGATGGACAGGGATATGGTGGCGCCGAAGATCAACACCGGAAGCTGGCTGATACTCTGGGCATTCTTCATGGAGGACACGGTACTGTTCCCCAGACCCGACGCAAAGTACTGATTCACCAGCAGATTGATATGATTCACCGAAAGGCCAAGCAGCACCGGTCCCAGCATACGGAAGAATTTCCGGATACCGTCCTGCTTTAAGTCCAGCACAAACTGGTATTTGTAGCCCACCTTGTGCATGGGCCGGATGTGTGCCGCCAGGTTCGCCACCGCACCGATGACAACGCTGATGGAAAAGCCTGCGATGCCCAGTCCGAAGACCTGTGACAGCAGCACGCCGAAGGCCACGATGGAAATGTTGTAGTAGATGGAACCCAGTGCCGAGGGCACAAAGTTCTTATAGGATTGCATGATGCCCATGCAGACACCGGTGAGACACATGAAGAAACACTGGAAGAACATGATCCTTGTCAGCTTCACCGTCAGTTCAAAGGCCTCCCCCTCAAACTGCATGAAGGTATCCACCAGCCAGGGCGTAAAGATCTCTCCCAGCAGGCAGAACGCCATGGCCAGGATCGCCACCAGGTTCAGGACGGTATTGCCCATCCGGAAGCCCTTCTCCTTCTCACCCGTCGCGATATACACACTGAAAATGGGAATAAAGGCAGTCGAAAGCGCCCCGCCCACCAGGATCGTGTAGATGAAATCCGGGATCGTAAAGGCGGAGATATATGCATCATTTTCCATCCCCATACCGAAGATACTGGAAATGATGATATTCCGGGCAAAGCCCACCACGCTGGCGATCAGACTGGAGATGGCCATGATGGTCGAGGCTTTCATGACGCCCTGGGCTGTCTTTTGTGATTCTTCCATGCTGTATGCTCTCTTTTCAAACCATTCAATGATCAAACTGCCGGGGATACAAACTGTCATGTACACAGCGTTTGCGACCATTTAAGCTTATCATCATAATTACGACAATGACAGGACACTCCACGCCCGGATCGACTATAGCCTGTCATCCTGAGCGAAGCGAAGGATCCTGTCACTCCGATTGCTATTTCTATTTACCTGACAGCTCTGCATCGATGGCTGCCGCTGCCGTCTTGCCTGCGCCCATGGCCAGGATCACGGTTGCCGCACCGGTCACTGCATCACCGCCGGCGTACACGCCCTTGCGGGAGGTAAGACCTGTTGCCTCATCTGCCACGATACCGCCCCACTTCTGGGTTTCCAGTCCCTCGGTAGTGGACTTGATCAGCGGATTCGGAGAGGTTCCGATGGACATGATCATGCAGTCACAGGGAACCGTGATGAACTGACCCTCTACCGGTACCGGTTTCCGACGACCGGATTCATCCGGCTCGGACAGCTCCATAACCTGACAGCGTACGGCCTTCACCCAGCCGTTCTCGCCTTCCACCTCCACGGGGTTATGCAGAAATGCAAACTTGATGCCCTCTTCCTCTGCATGCTCCACTTCCTCGGCACGTGCCGGAAGCTCTGCCTTGGTCCGGCGATATACGATGGTAACATCGGAACCGAGACGCTTCGCGCAGCGAGCCGCGTCCATGGCCACATTTCCGCCGCCGACCACAACCGTGCTTTCCGGATGCTTAATGGGCGTCTTGGAATCTTCCTTGTAGGCCTTCATCAGATTGATGCGGGTCAGGAACTCATTTGCGGAGTAAACACCGTTCAGGTTCTCTCCGGGGATGTTCATAAATCTCGGAAGACCGGCACCGGAACCGATGAATACGGACTCGAAACCGAACTCATCGAAGAGCTCGTCGATGGAAATGGTCTTGCCGATGACAACGTTAGTCTCGATCTTAACGCCTAAAGCCTTCAGACCGTCGATCTCCTTCTGGACGATGGCCTTGGGAAGACGAAACTCCGGGATCCCGTAAGCCAGCACGCCGCCTGCCAGATGCAGTGCTTCATAAATGGTTACGTCGTAGCCCTTCTTCGCAAGATCTCCGGCGCAGGCCAGACCTGACGGACCGGAACCGATGACAGCCACCTTATGACCATTGCTCTCAGGTTTCACGGGTGCTTCCTTGCAGTTAGCCATATGCCAGTCTGCCACGAAACGCTCCAGACGGCCGATGGCCACCGGCTCGCCCTTGATGCCGCGGACACAGTACTTTTCGCACTGAGATTCCTGCGGACATACACGGCCGCAGACTGCAGGCAGAGAACTGGACTTTGTGATCACTTCGTAGGCACCCTCGAAATCTCCCTCTGCTACTTTTGCGATAAAAGCCGGGATATCGATCTGCACCGGACATCCGCCGGTACAGGGCTTATGCTTACAGTTCAGGCATCTCTGTGCCTCATCAATAGCCTGCTCCTCGGTGTAACCGAGAGCAACCTCATTAAAGTTCTTATTTCTTACATCCGGTTCCTGTGCGGGCATCGGATTCTTTACCATGGACATGTTAGGCATGTTAGTTACTCCTATATCTGTATAATAATTGCTTACGACAGGATCCTTCGCACTCCGTGCTCAGGATGACAGGCTACTCTGCCTGCTTCAAGAGGTTGCACGCTTCTTCCCGTGCCTTCTGCTCAAAAGGTTTGTAGGACGCGCCACGTGCCATGGCCTCATCAAAATCAACTTCAAATCCGTCGAAGTCCGGTCCGTCCACGCATGCGAACTTCGTCTTACCGCCTACCGTCAGACGGCAGCCGCCACACATGCCGGTACCGTCCACCATGATGGGATTCATGCTGACAACCGTCTTCACGTTATATTTCTTAGTTACCGCAACCACAAACTTCATCATGATCAGCGGTCCGATGGCGATGACCTCGTCATACTGCTCGCCGGACTGGATCAGCTGCTCCAGCGCTGCGGTCACCAGACCCTTCTCTCCTGCGGAGCCATCGTCCGTCATCAGCACATATTTGTCGCTGGCCGCTTCGAACTCGTCCTTCAGAATGATCAGATCCTGGTTCCGGAAGCCTACGATGCTGTGAACCTCACAGCCGATGTCATGCAGCTTCTTTGCCACCGGATATGCGATGGCGCAACCTACGCCGCCGCCCACGACCGCAACCTTCTTCAATCCTTCGGTCTCGGTAGCCTTTCCCAGCGGCCCTACGAAATCATGGATATATTCACCCTCTGCCAGAGAATTCAGGATCTCCGTGCTGCCTCCCACGATCTGGAAGATGATGGTGATGGTTCCCTTCTCCCGGTCATAACCTGCAATGGTCAGCGGGATACGCTCACTGTCTTCCTTCGCACGAAGGATGATGAACTGTCCCGGCTCACATTTCCTGGCCACCAGCGGTGCCTCCACCTCCATCAGGGTCACTGTGGGGTTGAGGGATTTCTTCTGAACGATCTTATACATTTGTGATTCTCCCTAATAAAAAGCTTTTTAAACAACACAAAAACCACCCTTACGGGCGCAATCTGACATATTATAGCATTATGTACCTTGAAACACAAGAAAAAACATCCCCGCAATGCGGAGATGTTTTCGGACACCATCACCTTTGGCACTCAGGCAGTTTTTATTATGTGGCGGATCTCTTCCACCGATTCGATCTCGCCGTCCACGATACGTACCATCTTGGTTCCGTAGAGGGCTGCTTCCTCGGAGTGGGTAACCTGTACGATGGTCTTACCGTACTTGCGGTTGATCTTACGAAACAGGTCCATGATCTTCATACCGGTCCTGGTATCCAGGTTTCCGATGGGCTCATCCAGGAAAAGGATCTCCGGATCGAATACCAGCGCCCGGGCGATGGATACGCGCTGCTGCTGGCCGCCGGACAGCTCCCGGGGGGTCAGTTTCCGCTTATCGGACATCTCGATCAGTTCCAGACACTCATCGATCTTCGCCTGATAGTCGGACTTCTTCTTTCCTGCCAGAAGCAGCGGAAGTGCGATGTTATCCTCTACATTCAGATTCGGCACCAGATTATAGAACTGGAACACAAAGCCGATCTTCTCATTGCGCATGCCGCAGAGTTTCTTATCGGACAGCTTGGAAAGGTCGATGCCCTCGATACGGACAGAGCCGCTGGTGGGCTGATCCAGACCGCCCAGCAGGTACAGGAGGGTTGACTTACCGCTGCCGGAGGGTCCCATGATGGACACGAACTCGCCCTTCTCTACTGTCAGATTGATATGCTTCAGTACTTCGGTCGTCTGCTTGCCGTTTACGAATGATCTGTTTAAATCCTTTACCTCGATTGCGTTCATTTTATTTTCCTCCATATCATTTTAAATTTCGTATTATTTTGTATTTGGTTTGTGGTTCTGATTATATTTCCGTTTTCTTCCCCCCTGTATGTGCAGCCCGCCGCACCCGATTGGTGCGTCCGGACTGCGTTGATATGGGGGAGGTTAAGTGTTACTCATATTTCAGTTCCTGGATCACACTGAGTCTGCGGCTCTTCAGCACCGTAGACAGAGATGCGATCAGGATGATGCCTGTGATGATCGCTGCGTAAAGCGGAAGCTCTGCCCAGCTGAATACAATGGTCATCGGCAGTCCGATGAAGCTGCAGAAGCCGGTGAGCATATCCGAAAGCAGGATGGTAAAGGGGACACTCAGCAGGATACTGAAGGCTACGGAAGCCAGGCTCTCTGCCAGCAGCAGGCCCATGCGGCCGCTCTTGTTCATTCCTACGGAAGCCATCACTGCCATCTCCCGTTTTCTCTGGATGAAGCAAATGGTGATGTTATTGAATACACCGATAGATGCGATGATCATTGCCAGGTAGGCGAAGATCTCCATGATCATTACGATCTGCTGATTTGCTTCTTCGTTGCTCTGCGTATCCTCTGCCTTGGTGTTCCAGGTGGCTCCCAGAGATTTCAGATACGGTGCCAGTTCCTTTTCAACTTCCTTGTTGTTGCCGTTTGTTGCAAAGTGGATCTGGCCTGCTTCCTGAATGTGGAATTCCTGTTTCAGCACCTCATCCCTGATCAGGATACCGAGGCCTGCGTTGAATACCTTTCCGTCGTAGATCCCGATGATCTTGAAGGGTACTGTTCTTGAATTGACCGTAACATTGATGGTATCGCCAACATTTTTCTTCAGCTGCTTCTGTACCTTGACAGGAAGCAGGACTTCCCGACCCCGGGAATTCTCCAGTGCATCAAATTCCTTCTGATACTTCTCGGATACCTCGAAGTACTGATCATATGTGGTTCCGAAGCCCTCCGGTTTTATACCCATCATAACTACTGCCATGTTATCCTCGGCCTTACCCTGCGCGTAGTAAACCGGATTGACAGTTTCTGCCTTCACATCCTCCATGGATTCCAGTTTGCTTAAGATCTGATCTGTGGTGGAATTGGAAGGATCTCCGTTCAGGATCGCCGAGATACTGTAATCGTAATTTGCCTTTGCGTATGCGTCCGTTACCAGATCCGTCATGCTCTTCCCGAAGGATGCGATCATCAAAACCGATGACAGCGAGATGACGATCAATACGATGTTGTTCCGAAGCAGCTTGGAGCTGTGGATGTTGTTCATCGTAAGGTAAAGTGTGGTATTGTTCTTAAATGCTCTGCCCAGCAGCCAGGTAGCTCCCTTGACGATGGACGGTGTGATAAGTACGATCCCTGCATATGCTGCAAGGAATCCGAAGGGGGACATATTTGCCTTTGCATCCCCTGTCAGGAAGAAGACCGATGCTGCGAATACGATCAGGACCGTTCCGATGATCCGCTTTGCCAGGACCTTGCCGCTTTTCTGCTCTACCCGGTTCAGGATCACGTCCTTGGCTTCGTATTTCCGGATCGCACGGACCGGGAAGTAAGCGGATGCTACGGAGAGCACCACTGCGAAGGCCATACCCGTCAGAATGTAAACTGCATTTACGTGATACGGTGTGTAGATCTCGTATTCCGCCAGCGGTGATGTCCAGCGGTTGATGAAGTACAGAAGAACTTCGCCGATGGTGCATCCTACGATACCTCCGATCAGTCCGTAGAGAAGGCCCTCCATGCGGATGATCCGCTCCACCTTCTTCTTGGTTGCGCCCTGGCTCATGAAAGTTCCGATGGTGGACATCCTTTCCGCCAGGATCAGTTTGAATACGCCGTAGATGATGATGGAGCTTACGATGGCTACGATCAGCATCATGAAGTACAGGCCGATGGTCATGGATGAATCCGTCATAAGTTCACTCTTCATGCTGAAAGCCTGCAGATCCGTGTGGGACTCATTGAATTCCTTTACGAAATCCTCCACGGTGGTTCCTTCGGTTACATTTGCCATGATGTAACTTGCTTTTCCCTCAGCTCCCAGCTTCTCATTCATGTAAGAGTAGGGAATGACGAGGTTGAAGGTTTCCGGCTTGTCCGAGTAAAACAGCTCCTCATCTGCACTGATGGCCCCGATGCGGAAGGTCAGCTCTTCACCGCTCAGGAACAGGCGGAGATCATCTCCGACCTTCAGATGATCGTACTCTGCTACTCTTCTTGAAATAATACAGGAGGGCTCGCCGGTCACCTTCTCACGAATGAAATTCGTGCTTCCCTCTGTCATATTCCCCTGATACTCATGTCGTCCATGCAGGCTGACGTACCGGATCTTCTCGTCGGTATCAATGATACCCGTAACATTCAGTTCCGAAACCACGTCCTTTAGCTTGTCCGACGTAACAGACTGTTCATCGATGAACGGGTTCTCTGTATTCGATACGATCCGAACATCGGATGTTCCCCCCGCCCTGGTCTGTTCATCAAGGCTGTCGGAAACAACGTTTACGACCCCGGCACTTGCAACAAGCAGCGCCGTACTGATCGCGATGGAGAAGAGGAGGAGGAAGAACCTTCCCTTCTTCTCGAACATATTTTTTGAAATGTACTTCAAAAATATCTTCACTTTCTTTCCCTCCTGTGTGATCTGTTGCTTATGTTTGCTGACAATGCATACTTTACAGGAGAAAAATTAATTCATCTTTTTCACTTGATTATGAAAACATTAGAGAAAGATTAAAATAAGATTAAAAGTGCACGGTTTTTGCCGAATTTTCTGTATGATTTTCACGTATGAATTCACTTGCGGCAGGAGGATAATCCGTGTATATTTAAAGATGGATACTTTCGTGAAAACGGGCCCTCTCTTTGGGATCGGATCCGTATCTGTCGACACTTTCATTTACCGGAAAGCAGGAGAAATGTATGTATCAGGACATCCCCGTCATCGGTCTCAGCATGGTACGCGCCGATGATGAACGAAATTTCAATCTGATCGAAGCCCTGGCAAAAAAGATCCACGCCGTCGGTGCGCGTCTGATGATCTATCAGTCTACCACCGATATGTTCTGGCAGTATAAGCCGGAGGGCGGCGAGCGCATGATCTACAATCTGGTGGATTACAGCTATGTGGATCTGATGATCGTCTTTTCAGAGATCATCAACGACGATGAGCTGATCGACTCCATCATTGCAAATGCCAAAGCCCACGGCAAACCGGTGTTCACCATCGGTAAACCACGCCCTGGCTGTACGAATTTTGATTTTCTGTATGTGGATGGGATTGAGCGTGCCGTCCGCCATGTGGTGGAAAAGCATAACTGCAAAGAGCTTTGCTTTGTGGCCGGACCCGAGGGTGAAACCACCTCCGAGGCACGTATCCGCAAATACAAAGAAACTGTCAGCGAGTACGACCTCACTGATTCCTTGAACCGCATTTTCTACGGCGGTTACTGGTCGGAACCCGCCAAGATTGCCGCAGCAGATATCCTCAAGCTGGAAAAGCTTCCGGATGCCATCGTCTGTGCAAATGACATCATGGCCATCACCATCACGGACGTCTTCCACGCGAAGGGGATCCGGGTCCCGGAGGATGTGATCCTGACCGGACTGGATGATACCATCGAGGCCCATGCAAATGTTCCGTCCATCACCACCAGCGGCTGCGACATGAACGAGCTGGCGGACATGATCGTTTCGGCATTTCAGAAAGCAATGAATAGCGAAGCACTGGAGGATGAGTATCTCTGTCATTTCAGTTTCGTGGAAGGCCAGTCCTGCGGCTGCAGGGAAAACCTCGATAGCCTTCCCCTGTCCAATTATCTGAAATACAATATCACGAAGCAGAATGAGAAGCTGTTCGTAGAGCAGTCCTTCCACTCGATCTATGAGAACATCCTGAACTCGCCGGATCCGAAACAGCTGCCTGCCATTCTGGACTCCATGCATTTCGGCTCCATGATGATCATGGTCAATGAGGACGGATTTCGGCGGAATCTGAATCCGCTGGCCGAAGGCTACAGAGTCGGTTTTGATACCCGCCAGCGTGTGATCTATCAGAGCGGCCGTGATATCTCCGAACTGCCGGTGACCATCAATCTTTCTGAACTATGTCCGGAATTCGACAGGCTGATCCGGCAGGAACGCCCCATCATCCTGTCACCGCTCAGTTTCTTCTCCCGCGCCATCGGCTATCTGGTCTATACGCCGAAGGTAGATAACCAGCACTATCATATGGTCATGCCCTACACCAACTCCCTCAGCGAGATCATCGGCTGCTACAGCATGGTTCGTCACCTGGAGTTCAATGCGGAGCAGATGGACCGCATGGCAAGGCACGACTACCTGACGGACCTGTACAATCGTACCGGTTTCTACTCCGTGCTTCCGAAATTCCTGAGGCGAAGCGACACACCTTTCTATGCGGTGACCACCGTAGACATGGACGGGCTGAAGCTGGTAAATGACAAGTACGGTCACGAGACCGGTGATCTGGCCATCCGCTACATCTCCCGTGCGGTGGCTGCCGTCGGCGATGACAGTTCCATCTGCGGACGCTTCGGCGGTGATGAATTTGTGATCTGTAAAGCACTGAAGAATCGGGAAGATGCGGAGAAGATCCGTGAGAAGATCCAGGGATACCTGAATGAACATCGTTCCAATACCAGCCTCCCCTGCGAGGTAACCGCCAGCATCGGAATCTGCGTGATGGAAGCAGGCTTTGATTTCGATGAAGCCCTGAAATCTTCCGATGAACGGATGTATAAGGAAAAAAGCGGAAAGAAGAATCGGAGAATGGAATAAAATAACGGCGCGGGCATAAGCCCGCGCCTGTTCTTTTACGGTGCAACGCTTTCCAGCCGCTCCTCCCAGCCGGTCTTCTCCGGCCAGCCAGTGGTATCAAAACCCTTTCGGATCAGTTTTGAGAAATAGCTGCATTTTGCCTGCATATGCACTCCGGCGAAATACTCCGGTGCTGCATCTCCCTTCATCAGATTTCCGAAGAGATCCGCCACATCCTCTGTCTCAAAGGTCTTACTGTAATCCCGAACGAAATACACATTCTCATAATCTTCCCCGGCCCCATCATCGTAGCAGGTATAGGTCGAATCCGGCGCGCCCTCATCTTCATAGGTATATGCATATCCGAAATCCGGCGGATTCAGCTTTGCCCAGTCTTCATAGAAATCATCCATGAAACCATCCTCCATCAGTTTATCGTAGACCGCATGGGTAGTCTCATGGTAGATTGTCTCATCATCCAACATCACACCTCCCGTGGCCAGGGCGATATAAGTGCCTTCCTCATCCGAAGACTGAAGCCCTCCTGCGGAAGATATGGTTCCTTCCCCTGCTCCGGATAACTGCCGGACGATATGCACTTTCAGAGGCGAATCGTTCCCATAGAGCTGCTCCAGAAATCCCTTCGGATACTGAGAATAACAGGCCCTGATCTGCAGATAAGCCTGGTAGATCAGTTTCGGATCCGTCTCCGCTTCTGCTATATAATCTACGAAATCCAACCGGGCATCTGCCCCGGCATAGACCCGGATCCCGAAGCTTTCCTCCAGTTCCTTCTCCATCCCGGGCAGATCCACATCCGAGATCCGGAGTACCTTGTAGGGAACATGTTCCGGTTCCGTGATCTTCTCCGCTTCACCACGTTCATAGATCCACATCAGCAGACGGGGTGTGTTCTCATTGTAGAGCCTCACAAACAGACAGCCGTCGCCGGAAGGGAACCGGCTGATACTGTATCCCCCGTCAAATCCATAGGAAGACAGATCCGGTCCCTGAATCGCCCCATCCTCTTCCGTTTCATCCTTTTTCTGCCCCAGACTGTATCTCAGTTTTCCGCTCTCCTCTAAGAAGAGAGCATCCACACCTG
Organism: Eubacterium sp.; assembly: GCA_024681515.1. GTDB lineage: Bacteria > Bacillota > Clostridia > Lachnospirales > Lachnospiraceae > Eubacterium_Q. The sequence continues at coordinate 26,929 of JAILAR010000094.1, forward strand.
TGTACCCATAGGCCGTAAGCAGCCGTTGATCCGCCAGATCCCCGTCTGCGTAGAGGGAGCAGTCATAATCTGCAGTGTAGATCTCCTCCGTCTTCCCGGCAGACAGCTTCACCCGAAGATACACCGATCGATCCGGCTCATCCAGCTCCGGCCTGGCCGAGAAGGTCAACTCATCCTCCGACAGCCGAAACACCTCGTAAGAGTTGCAGCCCTCCTCTACGGACCAGCGAAGCTCCGAAGTAAACCCGGATGCATCCCGGCAGAGTTCGTAGATATTTGTATCCGGATCCAGAAAGTACACCCGTCCGTCCTTCTGGGGCAGGAACTGCAGGATGAAACCCTCCTCTTCCATGGACAGATGGGTTACCTGATCCTTCTCCAGATCATAAAATGCACCAAGCCAGTTCTCGCTCACGATCACCGGATCGATCCCCACAAACGTGGGACTGAAAAGATAGGATTCCTCTCCCGGAATCTCCGCATCTCGGTTCTCCACCAGAGTAGTTACTTCCCCGGTGATCACATCCAGCGACAGAATCGTGAACCTGCAAGGTTCTTCCGAGTAGTTCGATGCACCATCTTCCATCCCGTCAGACAGATCTTCTGCACCGGCCTCCCCATGATCACCCCAAGGATCATTCCATGAATCATCTCCGGAATACCCTCCCGCGTCATAATCGAACTCGTCATAGTATCCGTCCGCATAGGGATCAACTCCATCCTCCATCAGGGAATTGCCGTACAGAAGAAGCACCTTTCCTTTCTCCGTGACCGCATAATCCCAAAGCAGCATTCCCTCCTGCTCCGGAATGAGTGCTCCCAGATCATAAACATGCTCTTCCTCATCCAGAGTCTTCACCGTCTTCGGTAACAGATTTTCGATCCGTTCATCCCGGCGGATATTCTCCATCATTGTTTCCGAAATCTCCGAAGTACGGGACACACCGTTTTGGGGATTTTCTGCACGGCAGCCGGGAAGGATCAGAAAGCATACACATAAAAGCATCACCAACAGGCGCCGCATAGCTACCTGACCCTTCATCCTAAACAATTTTGAACACTTCAGTCTCTTCATATTCGTCCTCATGATCCGATATCATATGTCCGCAGCCGGTATCCCATACCCCACACCGTCTCGATATAATCAAAATCATCCTTCTTCCGAAGTTTACTCCTGAGATTGCTCATATGAACCTTCAGGGACTGATCCTCCGGATAATACTCCTCATTCCACACGCTCTCGTAAAGATTCGCCTTGGAGAAAAGCTTCTTCGGATTGGTCAGAAAAAGCTCCAGGATCTGGTACTCTCTGGCAGTCAGAGACACCGGCTCTCCCTTCACGGTGACAGCGGAGGCCTCCCGATCCATGACAATGGTCCCGTAGGTCAGTTTCTTTCCTCGCGTTCCGGAATTCCCAATCCCGTCTCTCGTGTAAGGATTCTTCGCCTGCGGCTCAGAATGACAAGTGTCTGTCATCAGCTGGATCTGACAGCGCCGAGCCACGGCCTCGATCCGCACCAGCACATCCGGAAGTTCAAAGGGCTTGATAATGTAGTCATCCGCACCTGCCCGCATCATACCCAAACGGCTGTCCAGTGCCGAAACCGCAGAGATAACGATCACCGGGATGTCCGTTACTGCCCGAAACTTCGGCAGCAGTTCATTTCCGGAGAAGCCCGGCAGCATCATATCCAAAAGCACCATGCCATAGTCAGCCGTGTGAGCCTTCAGTTCATTCAGTCCTCCCACACCGTCATACTTCGCAGTGGTCTCGTATCCGTTTTTCGAAAGATAGACCGACAGCAGATTTGCGATCTCTCTGTCGTCCTCAATGATGAGTATCTTCATTCGTCACCTGCTTTCTCGGGATATGAATGATCAAATGTCATTCTGAGTCAGGTTATGCATTCCTGTGTTGTATTTGTGGCAGCACGTACACGCAGAGAATACACTGATGTGCACTATGATAAAGAATCCTTTCTGTCCGAATAAGGCTGCATGCATAGAGAGATCTCAAAGTTCTCTCCCTCTGCCTTCCCTTCGATCCGAAAATGCATCGCCTTCGACAGTTCCTTCACCACATAGAGTCCCAGCCCCGTTCCCGGTCCGGAACGGTCCTTCGCCCGATAGAATGGCTCAAAGATGTGCGCGGGATCGATCTGCATGGCACTGTCCATATCATTTTGCATGAACAGTGTGATCCCGGAATCCTTCCGTTCTACCCGTACCTCCAGAAAACTCTTTGTATATTTCCGAGCATTGGAGAAAAGATTTTCCAGGATCCGTTCCAGATAATGCCGGTCCCCCCGGACAGTCATCTGCTCCTCCGGAATATCCATCCGCATGTCGATCCGGCGCTCCTGCATCCAGTCATACTGTCCAAGGATCACCTCTGAGAGCACAGTGTCAAACCGAACCGGCTCCAATGGCAGTTCCTTCTTCGCATCCAGGTATGTAACCTCGAAGAATTCATCGGACAGAGCCTTCAGATACCGCACCCGCTTTGTCACGATCTTCAGATAATCCCGAAGCTCCGAAAGTTCCTGCAGCCTCCGTGGATCCACCACATCATTTCCTTCTGTGTCCACAGCATACTGTAGTTCCGTAATCCCCTGTGAATCCGCAGCTTCCCGTGCATCGGCAGCACTCTTCACAGCGGTTCCCGATCCGGACCCCCGCAGCAACCCCTGCAGAAGATCCTCCGACATTTGCAGATATCCGTCCGCTGCCGTGAGGGGTGTGCGGAAATCATGGGACACACCGGCCATGATGGTCCGGACTCTCCGTTCCTCCTCAGCCGAGCGGTTGGCCACCGTTCGAAGTTCCTCCACCAGCAGGTTGATCTCCCGGGCCAGCTCTACGGAAGGCGCACCAAAAGAAGCAACCTTGATCGGCTGCTCCCTGTCTGTAGTCCGTATCTCATTAATCTGTTCCCGAAACGCCCTTAGCTCCGTACGAAGTCCCAGATACCGCACCAGAAGCACCAGCGCCAGTAATCCAAGCACAGAGGAAAGAACGATCAGGATGATGGTCAGTATATCCATGGTCTGTCCTGTTCTTTTTCTTCATTCTGATTGTAGCATACGGCAAATAATAGAATGTTTCAACAAAAAATGACATGAATCTGTATATGCATTACGGATAAAATCTGCCATAATGTGCGTGAGCAATGAGTCATGCAGAACTGTGAGACATGCTTTGTGTGCGCTTGCTCACGAACAAAGCATGTCTCGCAGTTCTATACGGCGAATGCCGCGACATCTCCGGATACGAAGTATCCGGAGATGTCGGCATGACTCATATCATTAACCGCAAAGTATTAATTTGGAGGAAAACTTATGCAGGAAACAAATGATATTCTGATCGCCGATTACAAGCGGGATTACCTTGCCAAAGAAGCCACCGCCAAAGGCCTGATCTTCATGGGCGGACGGGAAACCATCAGCCTAAGCGGTCAGTGGAACTATACCGTCGATCAGTATGACACCTGTCTGCGCCAGAAATGGTTCACCGAGGTCTACTTCGATAAAGACGGCCGCTCACTCCCAGTGGATTTCTCCTTCGATGACTGGGACACCATCACCCTGCCCTGCAGCACCAATCTGGTGAAGCCGGAGCTCTTCTGGTATGAAGGTCCTCTGGTCTTCACCCGCCGTTTTTCCTTTGATCCTGCGATCCTTAATGACACCCCCACCTCCGGGTACACAGGTCTGTCCGATACAGGAAAACAGGTATTTCTCCGTATCGGTGCTGCCAATTACACCTGTCGCGTCTTCCTGAACGGACGGTATATCTGCACTCATAACGGCGGATCCACTCCCTTTATGTGGAATGTGACCCAGTATCTGAAGGCTGAAAACCGGATCCTTCTGGTGTCGGACGCAACCCGGGAGCATACCAACGTTCCCACGGAGAATACGGACTGGTTTAATTACAGCGGCGTATACCGCGATATCGAGCTGGTCATCCTGCCCGAAGCCTATATTAAAAATCTGCAGGTAAACCTGGAACCAAACAGTGGTTTCTCGAAGATCCGCATCGCAGTGGAAGTTTCTGATCCCGGATCATCACCGAAGTCCGCCGTCGCCGGCATCTCCGAGGGGACCGTGACCGTATCCATCCCAAAGCTGAACCTCCGGACAGAGATCCCCCTCACAGAGCATAGGGGCGAAGTGATCCTCGATGCCGCACCGGAGCTGTGGAGTCCTTCTACTCCGAAACTCTATGAAGTGCAGGCATTCTTCGGAAATGATACCGTTTCCGACCTGGTAGGCTTCCGCGAGATCTCCGTCTGTGGCCGGGACATCCTGCTGAACGGTGAGAAGATCTTCCTCCGGGGCATCAGTGTCCACGAGGATTCCCTGTACACCGGCAAGGCACTGTCCGACGATGAACGGATGGAGATCATCCGCACCGCCAAACAGCTGGGCGCCAACTATCTCCGACTGGCTCACTACCCTCATCATGAAAATATGGCCAGGCTCTGCGACCGTGAGGGGCTCCTGCTATGGGAGGAGATCCCGGTGTACTGGGCGATTGCATTTGACCGTCCCGCCACCTACGCTGCCGCAGAAGACCAGCTGGAGACTTTGATGTTCCGGGACTTTAACCGGGCCTCCGTCATCATCTGGTCTGTGGGAAATGAGAATCCGGACTCCGATGAACGCTTCAGCTTCATGAGCCGGCTGGCGGACTTTGCCCATGGTTATGACAACACCCGCATGGTTTCTGCCGCCTGTCTGGTGGATGGTGAGACCATCAGCATCCGGGACCGGCTGGCAGACAAGCTGGACATCATCGGTATCAATGAATACATCGGCTGGTACTCCCCGAATTACGACGAGCTACCTCTGCTCTTTCAGAACAGCAACCCCTCCAAACCCGTGATCATTACGGAGTTCGGTGCGGATGCCACCATCGGTCTCCACGGCTCCATCCATGACAAAGGCACGGAGGAATGTCAGGCAGAAGTATACCGCCGACAGATCGAGATCCTGCGCACCATCCCCTATGTAAAGGGTATGACACCCTGGATCCTGTTTGATTTCCGCTGCCCACGCAGGACCGCAAAGATCCAGAAATTTTTCAACCGCAAGGGACTGGTGGGAGCAGACCGGAAAACTCTGAAACCGGCATTTCACGTATTGAAGGATTTCTATCACGAGATCTGATGTTTAGTAATCTTTCTTTGCGTAGATGAAATATGCAATTCCGCCCCACAGCAGCAGTTCCAGAACAAATCCCCCCACGCTCTGCCATACCACACTGCTGCTCATGGGAGTTGTCAGCAACACCCCCTGCTGGGAAAGGAAGGCTGTGTTAACGACGGTACTCGTGGTATTACTCACCACCAGATCCGCATTGAATGTGTTCTCATCCAGATTCATACCTGTAGCAGCGGATATAACGATCAGAGCGATGGATTCCACCAGCAGACGGACATATGCCAGCCCCGGGCCCAGCAGGCTCTTTACACACATGGTAAGCAGAACCCCGAAGGAAGTATACCGAAGAAGCGTAAGGAAAAACAGGGGTTCCCGCACCAATACATCGGAGAGACCTTCGCTGCTCATCGTACAGGCGATACCCAGCCCGATCAGGTGTGCCACATATACGATGAGTGCGATGGGCAGCGCTATCGAAAGCAGTTTAGATAAAATGATCCGCATGGGACTGTTCCCCGCCATCACCTCATACATACAGGTGCGGTGATGGTACCCGCGGCCGACGATATAGGATGCCATCAATGCGATCAACATGGCACCGATCGCGAGCATGGACATGCTCCCTGCGAAGAAGGTTTCCGCCGAATCCGCCTTTTCACTGGCCACAAAAGGAACCGCCGCCATAAAAAGAAAGATAAAGAGTGCAAACACCCAGAACCCGTTCACTTTTTTGGTGCGATATAATTCCGCCTTGATCAGTTTTCCCATGATGCTACGCCCTCCTTCCAAACAGATTCCTGATGGGTGAATACTTCTCCTGCTCTGTCTTCCCGTGGGAAACCCGGGACAGATAGTACTCCTCCAGACTGTCACTGGTCTGGACAAACCGCAGAATGGTAAAGCCCGCTTCCGTAATGGTCCGGGACACCTTCGCCACGTCATCCAGATACTCGTACAGCCGAAGCTCGTCATCCTCCATCACCTTGTAATCATGGACGGAGAGGGTCTGCTCCAGGGCTGCCACGGTCTCCGCCGTCCGGTCTGTCCGGATGGAGATATAGCTCCGGGAGTGCTGCATCAGCTCTTCCTTTGACAGGGATTCCACGATCTGCCCTTCATTGATGATCACATAATCCGTGCAGAGCTCCGACAGCTCCGCCAGCAGATGGCTGGAAATGATGATGGTCTTCCCTTCCTGCTCGCAGAGCTCCTTCAGGATGTGCCGTACCTCTACGATGCCCTCGGGATCCAGGCCGTTCACCGGCTCGTCCAGCACCAGCACCTCCGGATCCGGCAGGAGCGCCATGGCGATCCCCAGCCGCTGCTTCATTCCCAGAGAGAAATGCTTCGCTGCCTTCTTCCCGGTGTCCGCAAGCCCCACATACTTCAGCAGCTTCTCACAGCGGGCATCATCCGCCACGCCCCTTACCAGCCGGACATATTTCATATTCTCCATGGCGGTGAGGGAGCCGTCGATGATGGGATTCTCGATCATGAAGCTGATGCGGTCCCGATTCTTCTCCAGCCGCTCCTCCGATTCAAACAGCCGCACCTGCCCGCTGGTCTCGTGGGCCAGCCCGCCGATGATCTTCATGATAGTGGTCTTGCCGGCGCCATTAGGGCCGATGAGTCCCACGATATGTCCCTTTTCTACAGAGAAAGACACATGCTCCAGCGCCGGTCTTTTCCCGTAAACCTTCTGGATTTCTTTTAGTTCGATTACCTTCATTAGAACCTCCATACTTCACACTACGTGTTCGCCTGCCTTTGTGACCGCCTATTGTTGGCGGTCACAAATCCTCCCTTCGGTCTGTTCATTTTCCATCATAAAACGGACCGGTAAAGAAAAGGTTAATTTCTCCAAAAAAAGTGAACCCGGTCTCCCGGGTTCACCTTAAGGGTTCTTTTATGAATTTTTTTGAATACAGCAACATGTATTTTATGATACCAGCCGCAAAGGAATATGTTACAGGCCCAGTTCCTTGAGCTCCTCGTACGTGGTAACGACCAGTTCCTCCGCTGTCTTTGCCTTCTTTCCGAAGGTTCCGGACATATTGGACCAGCCCTTAGTAACCAGGCTGAGTGCGCCGTTCTTTGCAAAATTTCCCATACCGGCCTCTTCATTCTTGGTCACGGTAAACTTGCTCCAAGGCGCCTTCTTCATCTGTCCCGGTGAGATCCAGATCTGATTGTTCCGGTCGATGGGCGGAAATGTGATGATCATCGCTACCCCATGCTTTGTCAGCTCCGGCTGTCCTGCGGTAAAGGTCTTATCCTTGATCGCCTCATACAGTTCCTCCATCGAGTATTCCTTCTGTGTCTCCAGTTTTCTGATCTTGATTCCAAGTGCCATTGTTCTTCCTCCCCGGTGTCTGTCCCTTTATTTTTGCAAATAGTATTTGCTAATTAACCTTTTTCTCTCCCTTGTGCATTATTCTACTCAAAAAAGACCCGCCCGCAAGGCCTTTGGCGTAAGTCTCCGGATTCTGTCCTAAACCGATTTTTTGGCACGAATGGCGCATTTTTGGCACGAACGGCGCATTTCTTATTGCTTTTACCGCCCATTGATAGTATACTTTCCACAGGTTATACCCTTGCTCACAGGCACATCTTCAGGATGCCCGTCGCAGACAGATCCACCTGTCACATACGTATTACGAATTCAACCAGAACAGAGGAAATGCCATGAATATAGCAATCGTTGATGATGAACTCCTGGACATTCGGATCCTTGAGAAGTATCTTCAGATCTACGCTTCCCTGCATCAGACCTCAATTGAGATCGAAACCTTTCAGAATCCCGAGAAATTTCTTGCCTCATATACACCATACAAATATACTGCCGTTTTCCTGGACATCTATATGCTCGGAACGGACGGCGTGACGATCGCAGGGAAGATTCGGGAGATTGATTCGGAGGCCACCATCATCTTCCAGACCTCCAGTCCGGATCATATGCCTTCCGCATTCTCACTTCATGCCTATGACTATCTTCTTAAACCGGCAGAAAAGGAACGGATCTTCCAACTGATGGATGATATCACGCGGCAGGATACCAATGATGAAGAAAGCCTGCATTTTATGGAAGGAAAGACCGAATGCCGGATCCTTTTCCGCGATATCGTCGGCATCCGTTCCAACGGTCATTATCTGCACATCACCGATAATGAACTGAATGAACACCGGAGCCGCATGACCTTCAGCGAGGCTGAGGCCGTGCTCTCACGGGACGGACGTTTTCTTCTGATCAATCGAGGCACCCTTGTAAATATGGAACATGTCACGGATTTCAGAAACGGGATCTGTGTGATCAAGGATGCGATCCACATGCCCTATAACGTGAAAAAACATAAAGAACTGGAACAAACGTACCAGAACTTTATGTTTTCCAAACTGAGAAAGACCATGTCCCCGTAATACTCCGGGCCGGCATTGGTTCTATGTTCATCAATCTTTTGAAATGACGATCTTTCCGTCCACCACTTCCAGTTTCACGCGGTTGCCGTCGATGCCCACCTGTTCCCGGAGCTCCTTGGAGAGCTGCAGACGTCCGGCGCGGTCCATGATGACATACTCCTCGTGGGTCTCCTCGGTGCCTTTCTCGGCCATTTCCTTCGCTGTTTCACCGGTCGGAGTCGATGCCTCGTCCTGTCCGTCCGCGAAGAGAGCGCCTTCGGCGATCTCCTCCACACTCCGTCTGGAGAGTGCATCGATCCGCTCTTTGTACGCGTCCTTGATGACACGCTCACTGCTGATCTTCCCGTCAGAGATCATGACCACACGGTCCACCTTATTTGCCAGACTGATATCATGAGTGACGATGATCACCGTCACGCCCTTCTCCCGGTTCAGCTTCCGGAAGAGATCCTGGATCATGGCAGAAGTTTTGGAATCCACCGCTCCCGTCGGTTCATCCGCAAGGATCAGGTCCGGATCCTGCATCAGAGACAGCGCGATGGCTACACGCTGCTGCTCACCGCCGGAAAGCATCCTGGGATAGCTGTCGGCCCGATGATCCATACCCACCTGGCGGAGCATTTCCATGGCCTTCTCACGCTTTTGCTTCTTGGACAGGCGAGAGAACATCAGGGGCATCTCCACATTCTGCACGGCCGTAAGATACGGCAGCAGGTTCTCGGCACTCTTCTGCCACACAAAACCTACCCGTTTCTCACGATATTCCATCATCTGACGTTCCGTCAGTTCGGACAGACTGATCCCGTCAAAGGTGATCCGCCCTGCACTGGGCCGTTCCAGGCCACCGATAATGTTCAGGAGGGTGGATTTGCCGGAGCCGGACTTACCGATGATGGCAATCAGTTCCCCTTTCTCGATGGTGAGATCCAGTCCCTGCAGTGCCATGACCTCCAAATCGTCGGTCTTATAGATCTTTACAAGGCCGTCGCAGTCGATGAGCACGTTGGAACGTTCCTCATCCGCCGGAGATTCCTGTGTATCTTCCACCCGGATTTCCGTGATCTCTTCATTTTCAACTGACTCAATTACGTCATTTTTGTCCATGTGATACCTCTGCAAACGTGACAGTTATTCGTCTTATCGGATCATTCCATCTTCGATCTCATACACCACATCTCCCAGTTCCATAAGTCCCGGATCGTGGGTCGTCATCACGATGGTGATCCCTTCCCGTTCAGCCAGTTCTTTGAAAAGCCGGGTGACCGCAAGACCTGCGGCCGTATCCAGTGCACCTGTCGGCTCGTCCGCAAAAATGATCTCGGGACGATGAGCCATGGCACGGGCGATGGCAACTCTCTGCTGCTCACCACCGGAAAGCTGGGAAGGCATATGCTTCATGCGTTCCGCCAGACCGACGGACGCCAGGGATTCTTTGATGCGTTCGTCCCGATTTCCCTTAAAGCCTGCTGTCCGAAGGCCGAAATCCACATTTTCGTAAGCCGTCATGATAGGGATCAGCGCCACTGACTGGAACACAAAACCCATGTGATAGCGGCGGAGACGGTCGCGTTTTGCATCCGACAGCTCCGAGTAACGGATCTCCTCCGACTCCTCATGATCATCCGCATCGAACATTTTCCTGTCATCCCCATTGTTTGCACCGGTCTCTTCTACATCCGTCTTTAATGCGGCGGAAGTTTTCCCCTTCTTCTCCCTTCGCGCGCGGAACAGCACCTCTCCGGAGGTAGCGGGATCCAGCGCACTGAGGATATTCAGCAGCGTTGTCTTACCCGAACCGGAACGGCCCTTGATGATGATCAGCTTCCCCTTGGGGAGCTCGATGCTGATGCCCCTGAGGACCGTCAGTTCCCCACCGCCCACCGGGAAGGATCTGATGATATTCGTTGTTGTTAATATGTTATCCATAGAAACCTCTATATTCGAATACACAGCCTGCATGTTGTCACTCGAGTGATGGGATCCTTCGTCATGCTACGCACTCCTCAGGATGACATGTTTCCCTGCCACTACTCCGCTTAGTCCTCACCCAGCTTCAGTGCCTCTGTGATCTTCATCCGACGGATGATCTGCCGGATAATGATGAAACATACAATGATGGACGCACCGATGATCACGCCCAGCCGCAGGAAGTCTGCGCCGGAAATATATGTCTCCAGTGAAACCGCATGCTTCTCCGGCAGGTAGACCACCGCGAAAAGCTTTGAGAACAGTTTCGTCGCAACGGATCCCGCACCGACGCCTGCCAGCACCGGTCCCAGGGACAGGAAAATCTGCTCCAAAGTCAGCATCCGGTTCACCTCCCGCATGGAGATACCCATGGCACGGTAGATACCGAACAGCAGCCCACGGTCACGGATCGAGGTGATCCAGTGGATCAGATAACCGATGACACAAAGTAGCAGTGCCACCAGGAAGTCCAGCGTAAAGAGACCGTTTGTGATCTTGATCATGGAGGAAGCCTGCATCTCCCGAATCAGTTCCTCTGCACTGACCACGTTTTTCAGCGTTCTTCCGCCGTCCGCCAGCTTCGCCTCCAGATTCTCACGGATCTCTGTCTCAGAATGCGTGGTTCTCATCCATACACTGTATGGAGTTTTTTCAAAGGTTGCAACCTCACTTGCGTAGTTTGCAACGATCAGGAAGTTCTCCTTCTCCGTCATTTCTCCCTGCTCATTATATCCGTAGGTCACCGTCTGGTATCCCGGAAATGCATCCACGATCCCTACGATTTTTCCGGCAGACGCCGCATAGATATAGGTCGAATCCAGAGGTGAAAACCGCGAATATGTGATCGTATCGCCGATATTTAACTCGTATTTCTTTGCCAGGTTTCCGGAGATCAGGATGCCGTTGGTGGTCTGGGAGAGCTCATTCAGATAGTTGAACCAGTGTTCTTCCGTCAGTCCGTCCTGCAGCCGCGCCGTCTCACCGAACTCCTTTGTATTGACTGCCATCATGGTGCCGAATTCCTGTCCGGAGCGGCCCACATTGATCTGTACATGATCGTCCTTGATCACACGTGTCACCGACTCTGCCAGGCCTTCATCCACAAGACTCTGGAAGGCAGCATAATCCGGCTCCTTGTATTTCCATTTCTGCGGAGTATCCTGGGACATGACACGGATCTGCCAGTTCTCCGTCACCACCATGTCCGCACCGGTATTGTACCGGATCCGGGCTTCCTGGTTGGCACTTACCGTCCGCGCCATATTTGCATTGAAGATACTCATGGCGATGGTCAGCACCAGGAACACCGAGATAACGCCGGCTCCCCGACGCGTCCGGATGATCTGCAGCAAAGCTGCATAGGTAGCAGGTTTAAAATGTTTCTGTCCGATCCGGAAGATCAGACGCACCAGATATGAGATCAGCCGCAGGATCAGAAGCCCGCAGGAGATCAGGAACAGGGTGGAATCCAGGAAGATCATGGGATCGATCCCCTTTCCGGAAAGCACCGACAGCTTCAGGCTGTCCAACTGTTTGGAATAATCATAAAGCAGATAAACAGAGAGTCCCAGAAGGACGATATCCACGAAGAACTTCTCCCAGAGCGGACTTCCGCTCTGCACCTTCTGCCGCTTGGTCTCCACCACCGTGCTTTTGGACTGCGGGATCACCGGCAGCAGCATGATGAGGGCTGCCAAAAGAGCCGCAAGTCCCGAGATCAGTACCATGTCTCCGTTCATTCCGTAACCGCGGACCGGCTCCGAAGAGAATTCCAGGAATCCGGTCACGGAAGCCGTAAGTCTTCCTACGCCGTATCCCAGAAGGAGCCCCGGGCCGAAGGCCACCGCTGCGATCAGAAGAGACTGGAGCAGGTACAGAAACAGGATCCTGGTCCGCTTCATGCCACGGCTGTGCAGCATGGCGATCTCCGTCCGCTCGCTGTTTACGATCCGCACCGAGATCATTCCGATGAAGAGTACCACCAGCAAAAGCAGGGGGATCGAGATCGCATACAGCGCAGCCTTCACCGAGGTCTGCTTCTGACGGGCCTGTACCAGGGACACGGAAATGTTCTCTGTCAGGTCCTCATCCATTTCACGGAACTGAGCGAGATAGCTCTCGGCTGCATCTGCATTTTCAACGGTCAGTCTGCGATAATCATAGAAACGTGTGGTCTCATAAAGGATCTTCTCCACCTGATGCTTCTCTATGATCGTACTGAAATCCTCAGGTTCCACATAAATCATCAGCCCGTTCTGCTGCAGGCTCTTATGCCAATAATAATCCTCGTAGCCGCCTTCCTCCACGATACCCACAATGTGGAATACGATATCCGGCATGTCCTTGCCGCCCAGTTCATGCATAGTCAGCGTTTCGCCCACAACAAGGTGATCCACGTCCATATCATACCGGCTGACAAGGCAGGGATAATGATTTTCTCCCAATGCTTCCAGTTCACTGCGGACCTTCTGATCGTTCGGCCATGCTCCGTCCAGCAGATTGAAATGCCCTGTGTCATAGCCGCCGTTCATAAAGCCCACATCCAGATATCCGTCGATACCACGGTAAGAGAACTCTGCCCGACGCCCTTTGATCCAGGCCACCTGCTGGGAGGAAAGCACGGGGATCCCCAGATACCTGTCCCAGGTAGACTCATAGCCGGACATCTTCTCCGTTACGCCCTCCGCTGCCGGGGTGGATCCATCCGGAAGCCAGGTTCCCGTCTTGTTGATCCGTGCCGGATACTCGCCGCTCTCCTCGCTTGCACTGATAAACTCGCTCTGGATCACCCGATCGAGAGAACCCTTGCGAAGCATCAGGATCACACCGAAAACCGCGATCATGGAGATCACACCTACCATGAGTGCAATGTAGAGACGATATTTATTTTTGATCTTGGTAAGTATAAATCTCACTCGACTACCACCTTATCTCCGATGTCTACACCTGAAAGGAGCAGCTTCTCATCTCCGGGGAGGTTGCTCTCATACACCGTTACCGTCTGCCGTACCAGTCCGCCCTCGGTGATCTTCCACACAAAGTTCACCGTCTTATCCGTAGCCGCGTCCTTCTCGCTGTACACCGCTCTGGAAGGCACCGTGATCCCGCTTCGGATGAATCGTCCCTGGAAGCCGGCAACCGCCGAAGGCATACCGTCATCGTAATAGGAATCGTCATCCATTTTCACAAAGAACTGCTCTGCCTGACCGGCGCTGTACTGTGCGGAGCTGGTCATATGCTCCTTGCCGTTTCGGGTAAACAGGTACGCCTTATTCGGATTTCCGTTTACTGCCACACAGGTTCCCATGTAGGTCTTGTCATCCGTCTTCAGCTCGATCCGCTGCCCAGGCTTTGCCGCCGTCTGGCTTACCTGTCCCCGGGCCTTCGGCATGCTGATCCGAAGAAGCTTCTCGCCCTCCCGGTTCACGGTGAAGAGATACTGTCCTTTATAAACGGACGTATTCTCCTGCAGCGCGATCTGTCCCATGGTACCTTCCGCTTTGGCATTGACCGTTACATGCCCGTCCGTTCCCGAACCCACATTCATTTCCGATATCTGCTTTGTCAGGTCACTGCGATTATCGGAATACTCACTTTCCGCCAGCTTACGCTCCAATCGCAGGATCTCCAGATCCGCAGTGCAGATCTCCTTCACATAGAGGCTGTCTCGGTAAGCCTGAAGCTCCTCAATAGTCGGTTCACCGGAATCCTCCGAACTGTCTGTATCTGTGGTCTGATCCGTATCTTCCACACCGTCCGTATCCGTGGTCTGGTCCATATCTTCCACACCATCCGGGTCTGTGGTCTGATCCTTATCTTCCGCACCATCCGGGTCTGTGGTCTGGTCCGTATCTCCCACTCCGTCCGTAAATGTAGTTTGATCCGTATCTGCCGTATTCTCCGGCTCTGTGGTTTGACTCGTGTCCGGTTTGTTCTCCATACTCCGATTGCTTCCCGGCTTCACCGGCGCCGGACTGTTCTCTGCTTCCGCAATGGCCGCTTTGAGTTCCGCCTCTCTGGCATCATAGCCCTTCATCTGAGCTGCATGACTATTATCCAGATCGGTAAGGCGGTTCTTCAGCTCCGCCATCTCCCCCTTTCCCTTGGGGATCTCGATCTCCAGAAGCTCCTGCCCCTTCTCAACCTTATCATTCAATGCGACCGAAAGCTTCGTCAGCGATCCGGTGTAATCCGACAGATACAGGTCATGCTCCGTCAGCAGCATGGAGATCGCTTCCGCGTAAAACTCCTCCACGTAATCCTTCGAAGCCACCTCATACTCCCTGTATTTCACGGGGATCACGGACTTATTGTCATAGAAGACCAGTTCGCCCTCCTCAAGTCCGGAGATCACCTCCGTGTAAAGCGAATCCACGGCTCCCACTTCCAGGTTCCGGCGCTCCTGCTCACCGTCAGCATTTTTAACGTAACAGTAGTACAGCTCGCCTTCCCGGTAGAGAGAATCATTTTCGATGGAAATGACATCGGTGCAGCTCTTCTTCCGGAAGTAGATAGGGATCGTCGCTCCGATCTCCATTTTGACTCCTTCTGCCCGGAAACGCACCTGCGGATACACGGAGATCGTGTCCGCGTAACTCATTTCCTTCGTGGAGAAGGGATACTCCGTAACTGCCAGCTTTTTGCCGTCCACAAGGATGTATTTGTCTTCGTAATTCGCGTATTTATATGCATTGCTCAATGTGCCGATCTCGATATACAGATCGTCATAATCCGAGATGACTGCGATATTCTCATTTTGCTGAACATAGTTTGTTGCGGAAATGTCCTTCAGGAAGGTCACATATCCGCTGTGCGGTGCATAGAAGGTCAGGTTCTTCTTCTCTTCCCGCAGTTTGCTCAGTTCCTTATTGATGGATGCTTTCGCAGTATCCACGGATTTTTGGCCATAGCGGAGGTTTTCCTTCTCCACCCGTAACTGCGTATCCAGCGCCGCTGCCTCTTCCGTGAAACCGGCTTCCAGGGCCGCCTTCTTCTGCCAGCCCATCCTCTGTTCTTCCAGTTCGAAGATCTTCGCTTCAATGGAGTTCTGAGAAGACATACTGTCCAGCTGCTGATTCAGTGCCTTGATCTGTTCATCGATCTGACGGGTATCGCCGGTTGCAATGAGATCTCCCTCTTCCACATAGTCCCCCGGCTGTACCTCCAGCCGGTAGATCTCGAACGGCTTCTCCGCAAAGACCGGATATGGCATGGCAACCACAGTTCCTTCCAGCATGGTAGTATCACCGATGTCCCGGCGCTTCACCGGCCGGTAGGATTCCGTGATGCCCGCCGGTTCCAGAAGTTCCGGCGCATCTACCGCCGTCTTGGTTCCGCAGGCCGTAAAGGTTCCGCCGAGCATGCCGAGGCAGAGAACAAAGGCAAGCGTTCGCTTCGGTATGAAATTGTGAAATGGCTTACGTTTCATCTATTATCCTCTTCACTATTCGCGGCCACGGCGGCCGCAGCCCGTCTGCTTCGCATCCGTCGCCGCGTTACGGCAGCTCGACTTTTTCGCCGCCTTCCAGGCCGTCCTTCACGACCAGATAATTCCCGTACTGCTCACCCTTCGTGATATAGTGCGCTTCCCGCATTCCGTCATCTTTGACGACGTAGACGAAATACTGTCCGTTCTTCTCATATACTGCCTGCCGGTTTACGTAGCAGGCATCCTTCAGCACCGGAAGCTCAAAGTTCAGCATGAGATTCTTTTCCAGGATCTCTCCTTCCCGTCCCACGGGACGGAAATACACATTCGTGGCACTGCCGCCCTCCGGCATCTCGATGACTTCCACCTGACATTCGCTGTACCGTGTGGTTGCAGTGTAGGTCTCCCCGACCTTGAAGTTGTAATATTCCGGCTTCTCCATCTTATAGATCCCGTCGTCGATATCCACCAGCACCAGATCCGTGTCCGGCATGACGAATCCATCCTGAAGCGATCCGTCGATATCGCTGACATGTCCGTCCACATCCGCGTAAATATTCAGCTTGCGGTAGGTATCATTTACGTCTGAGATATAGAGCTGTGCCACACTGATCTCCCGTTCCAGACGTTTCACTTCGTCAGAATAGTTCTGCGACGGATCGATGGCCTCCAGGTTCCTTAAATGCTCGATGGAAAGCCTTGCCTCCGTGATCTTCTTCTCGTTCGTAGTGATCTGCTCGTCCAGCACCTTGGAGTGGAAGGATACCATCAGATCCCCGGCGTGTACCTGATCACCCACATTTACGTGGATCTTCTCAACCTCCAGCTGGTAGGTTCCGTACAGCTCCGCGAACTGTGCCTGGGTGAACCGGTAACGGATCCGCTCATATCCCAGAAGATCCAGCCGCTGCTCGAATTTCCGTTCCAGATCGCCTCGGATCACATCCGCCGTGTTCGGCACGTACGCGTTATAGGTCGGCGTTTCCGGCGGCACCAGCTCGTCCAAAGCCGCCTCCCCACAGCCCGAGAGAGACAGAAGCAGCACGCCCGAAAGCAGTACGCTCATCACTTTATTCAGTTTTCGGGAAATGCGCTTCTTCATATGTATTCCTATTCCATACTTCGCGGCTTCCGCCGCTCCGTGATAATTATTCCATACTTCGCACTGATGCGTGCTCCGTTTATACTCATGATCCTTTCGTGCGCAGGCGAAGGAGATGTCAAAGGATTTACTGCACATCTCCTTACCGCTGTTTTCACGCGGCGCCCACGACTTGTATTTTATCAAAATGACACTTGTGCTGTACAGACACTAAATGAACTATAAAATAAAAATGTATCTGAAATGTATCAAAATGTATCAAAATGTATCAAAATGCATCAAAATCTGTCAAAAGCTAAATATTAAAAAAAACTGCAGCTGATGCCGCAGAATACCGCACAAAATATCAGGCTTAAAATAATAGTCTCTAAAGCACGATCGGGATCCGGAAACCGGACCCTGATCATTTTTGTTTTTAATCTTTCCCAATTCGAAACCGAACAGACGGGGATGTGCTGAAAAGAAACCAATGCCCTTAATCGGGCTGAGATCATTTCTACATCCCAACAGTATTCCAAAGCACAAGTGGTCAGTGGAGTGTGTCAATGCCCTTAATCGGGCTGAGATCATTTCTAC
>JAILAR010000142.1 GCA_024681515.1 Eubacterium sp.
AGTATACGTATTGGGATCGATCACCCATTCTCCTGTAGCCGGTGCCTCAACTTCCTTAACCGTATAGTTTCCAAACGGAAGGATCAGCAGATCCGAATACCCATCTGTTTCCGAATCCTTCTTGATCGTAAGCCGCTCTACATAGTCTTTGTTATCCTCATCAGCACCACGAACCTCATAAACTGCGCCGCTGGCATCCCCCTCGATGTTCAGCTTCTTATGTACCCGAAGCCTTCCCATGAAGGATACTGTCTGCCGTTCATTTCCCGGATCATCATGCTTAAGCGGGAAAGCAACCACGTCATTGTTGCTGTCCGGATAAACATCCGTATAACTCTTGAAGTTGCTCTTCTCATCTTCCAGATAGATATACTGGAAAACAACATAACCGCATCCTGCTGATTCGGACAGATCCAGGTGTTCGAAATCCAGCGTCAGATCACCACTGCATTCATACATGGAGCGCACATAGGTCTTTGCCGTTTCAAAGGACTTGGAAGCCTTCGCAATCTCCTTAACGGACCCATCCGCCTGGATCTCCATCAGTTTACCCACCAAAGTAAACCTGGTGTTAAAACGCAGGTTGGTATAGGATACCTGATCCCGGATAGTCATATCCTTCTCCGGAGCGGATACCTTAACCAGCGATCCGTCTGCCTGAACGATCCAGGCATCGGATACCAGTGTCGGCAGCTTCACATTGGTGATATAGGTTTTCTTATCCCCACGGTTGCTGTCATATACATTCGTTACCTGACCGTCCTTTACCTGAACCCGGATCACTTCTTCCTTCTGATGATCCTGGGAATCAACTTCCTTTACCTGATACCATCCTTCCGGAAGGGCTCCCTCATCATCCGTCACCTTCTGTGTATGATCCTTATCTCCTACCATGGAGAACCATACACCTGCCTTACCATCGTAAGCAGTATTTCTGTTATCGTACTTGTTTGTATCGGATGAATGTGCCACGTAATCCTTATGTGTGGAACCCTTGCCGTCAGCATCGGTTACCAGGGTATGGATTTCGCCGGTAGCCTCACTTTTCACCTCGAATCGGATTCCTGAGAGCGGCTCATCGAATTCTCCACGCTTCTCTATCATAAGGTCTCCCCTCTTCGGGATTTCATCTATGGAAACGGTAAGAGGGGTATTGGAAATCGAATCAATGCTTGCCGCCGTGATCCGGTTTCCATCATTTCCCGTGATGAATGCACCCTTATCATCAACCAGGTACGCTTTTCCGGGCAGATAACCATCCGTTGCGTTCCCGTTCGGAAGCAGCTTAAAGCACATCTTTACCGGAATGGAAACACCCTTTGCGGTTGCTGTTGCCCCTTCCAGAGAATACCCTGCAGGTGCTGCGGTTTCTTCGATTGTAAGGTATCCCAGAGGATAATGATCCGTATCATGCTGGATCTGGAATTCACCATTCATATCCGTTGTATAGGTTTCTGTAAGATCCGCTTTTTTGCTCTGTAATGAAGCGAACGACTCCGCTTTGTCCGTACTGATTGCATAGTACTTTAGTGTAAATGTCGCACCTGCTACACCAACACTTGCTGTTGTTCCATCGGCCAGTTTCTTTGTGATCTTTACGCCGATCGGGTCATTGACCGGAGCATCTGTCACCTTCAGTGTCGCAGGATTATTCTTTCCATTTGTCGCCGTAACTGTCAGCGGATGAACAAGCTTATCCAGCTGGTATCCAAGACCGGTTTTCGACTCTACGATATATAGCTTTGTCGATTCAAACTTACCGGTTGTGCTGTTCTTATTCATGAAACTCGTCACTTCCACAACCTGGCTGTTGCCAGTTTCATCAACCGTAAGTGTAGCCACCGCTTTGGAATAATCCTTACTGCTGATGGCGGCACTTGCTTCGGCATTCGTCAGAAACACCTTATAGGTTGCACCCTTTAAGGAGTAATTCGGATTCCCATCCGTACACTTCGTGTTTGCAGACCGCTTCTCCAGGTAAATATGGGTCGGATTATTCTCCCAGTCCTCATCGATCATACTGACGATCTGTGAACTTGTCAGTGTTGTCGGAACAGACAGAAGTTTTTTGATCGTAGCCGGAATCGGATCCTCTGTCGGAAGGTATCCATCCGGTGCGATCAGCTCCTTATAGGCGAACTTCGTATTGGTCAGCATCATCTTATCGGTAAGACTATCCTTACCCATGCAAATGAAGTACTGGGTATGGCCGTTCACTGTTCTGCTCACTTTCCATCCTGCATCCTCTGTGTAATTGAGCCGTGCCTTGCAGGTATGGCCGGCAACCGTGCTGGTTGTAGGTCCGTACAGATTGCAGGCATACCCATCCTTATCCATCTCAAAAACAGCGATCAGGTGGTCGTCTGTCATATTGGCCTTGACGTTCGTATCATACAGACCATAATAGGCGCCGGCAAAGCCTTTGGAGGTAATACCCTTGTTACCATCCTTCCTAATGGACGCATAATACTCGTTCTGCTCATTCATCCAGGTATGTTTAGCATCCTTGGCATGTGTCTTCGCATCTGCCTCTTTTTCATAGACTGTAACGCCGTAATATCCGGTAGACTTCGGCTCAAACCGTTCATTGGTCCAATTCTCCTGCACTTCTACTGTAGGTGCCTTTGCAAACCTGCCTACCTTGTAGGTGGCGATACCGTCTGTTCCGGTCTTCAGAGCCTTTGCCGTTACAGTTCCATTGACCTTCACATCAAAGGTAACATTCTGCATCGGATCTCCGCTGTCATTCTTCTTATAGATTCCGATGTAATAATCCTTTTCCTCTGTGTAAGGAACCTTCAGATATGTTCCACCGATGAAATTCTGCCAGTTGGAATGACCGGAATAAGCATTCTGATCCACTTCATCACTTCGGTAGGGAACCCAGACATAGGTCTGACCATTCTCTACAGTCACCTTATAATTCGCATACCCACGGGTATTGGTCGATGTGATCGGCAGCATGATCAGCTGGCCGTAAGCACCACGCGGAGACATATCCTTTGCCTCCGTACAAAATACAGAGAACGAATACAGATCACTGGAGTTGGACGTAACTACACGGTATCCGTTGTTGTACCAGTTTGTGGTCCATCCGGTAGCTGTCGTATTATAGTTCGGACCGGAACCATACACACATACATCCGATGCCCCATGCGCTGTTGCATCAGATCCATAGGCCTTCTTGAAATCACTGTCCGGAAGTCCTGCAACCGTGTTTTTCACATTGAAATACGTACCGCAGCTCTTGGTGATGGATGCATAGGTGGTTTCTGAATCCCCACTGCCTGTCGCCATCATTCCGGTTGCTGCGTTGAATGTCTTCGAACCAAGATAATCCTTAGGCTTGGAAGCATCCCGGTAACCGGCAAAACCATAATACTTGGAAGTATCGGTCGCATTGACATTGATCGGGAATACCAGGTAACTCGGGATGTTAACCTTATAGGTCTTATCTCCGATCTTTACGCTGATGGCCTTTGAAGCTGCCGCACGGGACACATTGAAATCATCATTATTGTAAAGAAGGACATAGTCGTCTGTATCCAGATCTGTCCTGTCATAATTGATCAGTACGTTCGGATAATCCGTAACATCTTTTCCTTCTGCTTTACTGCGCATCATTAGTGCGGAGAATCTGGCTGCGGCTTCGGATGTAGAATCAGCGACCACCTCGTAGTCTACATTCGGGCCGTAGTTGGAATTACTTAATCTATCCCCCTTTTCATTGGCTGCCCCGATGATGAACGCATCTTTCACACATCCGGGAATAAAGTACTTTGCATTAGAGGCATTATTTCCGGCAGCACCGACGACCGTGATCCCCTTATCGATTGCTTCCTCGATGGCACGGACAACCACTGAATTCTCCTCGGTTCCGTTAGCGGTGAGTGACAGGTTGATCACATCCACCTTGCTTTCGATTGCATACTGGATCGCCGCGTAGATATCGGAAGCCTGGCCCTTACCATCGGAACCCATAGCCTTAATGGAAAGGACTTTTGCCTCCGGGTATTCCTCACAGATCGCCTGATACATCCGGGAACCATGTCCGTTATCATCCGATGCATTCTCTCCGATCACGGATACCGTATCTACAAAGACGCCCTCATTCACACCGGTATCGATCAAGGCTATAGTTCTGCCCGGAGTCCGGACGGCATCCATATTGTTCAGATTGGAAAGTGCGTCATCGCCCGCGTTCAGGCTGGATAAATCTGCTCCATTCTCCTGTCCGGATAGGTGAGAATCCCCATCAGCGGTTTCTTCTTCCGAATCATCCGTATCTTCCTGTGCCTCCGTTACTTCCTCGGCACTGTCTTCCTGATCCGATACAGTAAATGTCGTATTGCATGCAACGAATTCAGCCTTTCCATGGTAGTAGGTGTAGGCATTTCGTGTTGTTTCCACCGACGGATATCTGGTTAGATACACGCCGCGGTACTCTGAGAGTACTTCCGTATCCCAGGAAAGAACTCCCGGATCCTCTGTACCGATCAAAAGCTCCCGGGATGAGAAATCCAGTCCGGAAATATCTACGCCCTCTACGATATAGGCAAAGGTCGATTCTCTTTCTTCGGTTTTCTGCTTCGTATCGGTTGCTGTTTCTTCCGTATCCTCTTCACTGCTTTCTTCGGATATCATTTCTTCACTTGATTCTGTCGGTGCTTCCGATGCATCCTCAGGATTTGAAGACGGTTCTTCCGTCTCCGTCGTTTCTGTAGCAATCTCCTTAACTTCGGTTGCATCCGACACTTCCCCATCTCCCGGATCTGTCGTAACGCTCTCTTCTATGGGGATTTCGTCTACATCCCAAATATCATCGGTTCCTTCCCTCTCACTTTCCTCGTCAGATTCGGTTCGGTCCCCCAGGGGTTCACCCGTTTCTATGGTAGATAATGTAGAGGACATTTCCTGCACTACATTCCGGATCCCATCCACGGGTGTTGCCGTTAGCGCTATCGCTCCGGCCAGTATCGTAGCTAATACTCGTTTAAACATATGGTTTTATCTCCTTTTTAGCATGAAAAAAAGCCGCCTTTCAGCGACTCTACTTTGATTTCTTTTTGTTCTTTTCCAGCTCGCACACGGCTTTATCATGCAACTGTTTTACTTCCTCGACCGAGCAAGAAAGATAATCCGCTATTTTCTTCCAATCTTTGCAGCAGAAATACCGTAGTGCCATCACTGTCTTTTGCTTCGGATCCTTAAGGTGCTTAAACATCTCCATAAATGAAAGACGCTGTCCGAATAGACCGATGATTTCCATTCTTATATCGCGGATCATATCATCAATCTTATGTTTCACATCTTCCTGTGTTATATCCGGCGGCTTCTCTGGTTCTCTGATCTGCGATCCGATCCTTTCCAGGCATTCTTTTAAGCCCTGCAATCGGCCGATCTGAATCTTCTTTGCTTCCTCCTGCTGGCGATACCAAAGGATGATCTCCAACTGTTCTTTCACACTCATAAGACTCCCCCTTTCCGATTATCTTTTGACATGCAAAAAGGGAAAGGTTCCTCGCCTCTCCCTTAATCGTCCACCATAACATTATCACACCCCATTTTGCTTAGAAAGTGGAAATCGCTGTAGTATTGTGTGAATTACTGCAAAGAACTGTAAATCACTTAAATCCGCCCTTCTTAATACATCACTCAAGTATCTCTGCAAATAATCTGTTCAGTGCCGTCCAGTCCTTATTGTGGTCATCCTCCAGGTTTTCTGCGATCTGCTTCTGTCTTTCCGTCTCGCGTTCTATGAATTCTCTGATCACAGGTATTTGCGGGTTTTCTTCAGCCTCTGTTGTTCGTTTCTTTGCTTCCAGCAATTCATCCAGTGCTTTTCTCAGGTTCTCCGGCAGCTCCATTTTCAAAAGATCATCAAAAAGCACCGGCGGAGCTACATGATACTCTTCAATATACCGAGCTGCCAGCAGGGGTCTTAGTGCATAAAAGTACTTTTTATATCTGACCCTCTCTCCCGTTAAATACCCCTGAAGCGTACTGTTTGCCGTTCCGTAGTAATGGTAAACTGCCGCCTTCTCGGAAAAAAACTGTTTCGATATTTCCTTTATCCTGGACCATTCTTCTGTTGTCCGATATACGATGGGGGATCCGCTCCATTCAAAAAGCGTTGCATTCCCCTTTGCGAACTGGCAGAGTGCCTTCCTTAGATCCCATCCATTGATATCCAACACCTCGTCCAGCTGCCACTCGATCACATCCCTTAGTTCATCCAGCCGTAGATAATCTATCTTCGGCCGGACATATACAAAACGTACATCATAGTCGCTGTCCGGTGATGCAAAGCCCCAGGCTCTGCTTCCGGACTCAACGGCATGCAGGATGCGTACGCCCTCTTTCCGTTCGATCTCATCCAGTTTCTCCCTTATCTCAGTTATGATATCTCTCACTATTGTTCCCCCGTAACCGCATATCGGTTGACCCGTTCCACAAAGGCTTCCACTTTCTCCATATCCGGATTATCCGGCAGAGCAGTCTTTGCCGCCGCTTCATCCAGTTTTCGCTCATATTCTTCCAGCATATCATAAAAAGCTGTGGAAAAAGTCCCGTCAGCCAGCATATAATCGCCTCTTCGTATAGCAAGAAGTGTGGGAAGGTCATCCTTCCGGTGCGTGCGGATCTCACCTTTTTCCAGGATATCGATTGCCATCATAAAAAGTCGGATCAGATGCATGGCGTGTTTATTCAGATGATTGTCATCCTTCTTCTTATTCCGTTTTCCAATCTTGTCATAGTCCCGGACGACCGTTCTCATGGTTCCCCAAAGATCCGTATAATCCCGAAGCGGGAAATGCTTATAGCTTGCGTCAA
>JAILAR010000161.1 GCA_024681515.1 Eubacterium sp.
ATATAAACAGCGATCAGCATTTTTGCTTATTCGGTAATATACTCACTCTTGACCTTCTTTTTCAATCTTTTCTAAGGTGTCTTCAAGAATCACCTTTCTAAGGTCTGTTAACCATTCTGAAAAGGCTACTGTATCAAATGCATAGGTCTTATTGAGTTCATACTCATTTTCGGACCATGTATCAAGTGGAGACTCGTTGTGTTGAATCAAAGCCTCAAGCTTATCTAATGACTTATATAACTTAGCCTCCTTAGTTTCTTGGGCATCCATCTCTTTATAAAGAGCAGCCATCTCTCCAGATAGTTCCGCAGGAAGAGATTTAACCCACTGACTCAAAAGAGAATCCTCAACTTCTCTATCTGAATCCGTCTTTATAAATGTCGGAATATCGCCGGTAAAACACTCCCCAAGATCATGAATGAGGCACATCTCTACAACCTTATTGATATCTAAATCTTCAAACTCATGCTTAAGAAGAAATGCCATTAGTGAAATTCTCCAGCTGTGCTCTGCAACACTCTCCGTTCTTCTTTTCGTTGTAGTACAATGACGGGGCGTATCTTTTAGCCTTTCAGCAACATGTAAAATCTCTAAATACTCTCTTGGGTTCATCCCTGCTCCTCTTCTGTTCCTTAGTCAATTTATACTGTATTTAAACTGTAATCTCTATCTGATTACCCTCTATGCCGACAATACAGCTTTCATAGTACCCGTCACCTGTTGTTCGTGGCCCACTAACGACTTCATATCCATCTTCTCGGAATGTTCTTGTCAGTCGGTCAACCTCTTCAGGACTCCCCGCAGAAAAAGCTATATGGATGTATCCAGTACGATTAAGTGTCTTAGCGGAATCTTCCATAGAAGGTTTATTCATAATTTCAAGTCTTGCTCCATTATCAAAACTTATAAAGTATGATCTAAATCCTGTTGATTCGTTATGATACGGATGGAATCTCCCACCGTTGCCATGACAGGATTCTTCGTCTTCTCTTCTTTATTGCCCAGACTGAGATATACTTTCTTCGTCAGAATCCGTTCCCGTTCTGCCTTATCCACGAAGCCGGGGAACCATACCGACGGAGACGCCGCGGCTACCACATCAAAACTATCCTCTCTGTATGCCGCCCAGAGAGCAAATAAACCTGCCAACGAGTATCCGCCGATGAATTTCCTGTCTGCCTGTCCATATCGGCTTAAAACGCTCTCTTTGAGATCCTGAAGCGTTTTCTCAGCCTTGCCACCAAATCCTTCCTTACCGAACACAGGAGGTACCTCCCAGGGTGACAGATCCCGGTTCCAGTCATCCACCTGACACGCCACCAACCGGAAATCATCCCTACCGGACAATTTCCGAATTATTTCTGCCTCTGACTCAATCATCTGGATACTATGGCTGTCCACCATTTGAATCAGAATCAGACAGGACCTATCATTGCCAAACTCGAATACCTTCATCTGCAATTCCTCCTGGATGCTATTATATCTGATTTTAAGGAACAAAAAAAGAGGGCTTGATTACCAGAGTATAATCCGGAATACTGCCCTGCATAACCCACTTATCCAAAGTTTTTACAGCATTACGTATTTTATGTTAACTAATTCCGCCAAATGTGCCCCAAGCATACCGCCTCTATCCCTCGTGAGTCCTTATTTTATTTGGAATTACTGTGCCCCAATCTGTGCCCCATACCCCCTCATTTTACCCCTTTTCAGGCAGTATACGGCAGTTCGTTACAGTGCATTTCAGTGAACGTTGACGGTTCACAAACCCTTATAGAATAAGGCTTTTCACAAAAAAAATGCACTGAAACAGTTCGTTTCAGTGCATTACGGTTTCTTGCTGCGGGAGATGGGACTTGAACCCACACGACGTTTCCACCACTAGATCCTTAGTCTAGCCTGTCTGCCAATTCCAGCACTCCCGCTTTTGCTTTGACGCAAGTGATATCCTACCACAAAGCACCACTTATGTCAAATATTTTTTGAACTCCCCGCTTTCGCAGGGAGTTCATTTTTTACTATTTACCGATTATTTACCGGTTACGCACCGCATCCGAAGCTCTCATTATGCAAGAGCGTTCTTTGCTGCCTCTGCAAGCTTTGCGAAGCCCTCAGCATCGCTGACAGCAAGCTCTGCAAGCATCTTGCGGTTCATGTCGATACCTGCGGTCTTCAGGCCATGCATCAGCTGGCTGTAAGAGATATCATTCTGACGAGCTGCTGCATTGATACGTGCGATCCACAGCTTGCGGAAATCTCTCTTCTTCTCGCGACGTCCTGCGAATGCAGTTGCCTCAGCACGCATTACGGACTGCTTAGCTACACGATACTGCTTGGAACGAGCTCCTACGTATCCCTTTGCAGCCTTTAAGGTTCTGTTATGTCTCTTCTTGGCGTTAGCGCCACCTTTGATTCTTGCCATGTTCTTATCCTCCTAACAAATATCAGCCGACTTTACAGGTACGGCAGGATCTTCTTCATTACCTTGCTGTTGGTCTTGTCCATCATTGTTGCCTTACGCAGGTTTCTCTTACGCTTGGTGCTCTTCTTTGTAAGGATATGGCTCTTGTAAGCTTTATTTCTCTTCAGCTTTCCTGTACCTGTCTTGGTGAAGCGCTTTGCTGCTGCCCTCTTGGTTTTTAACTTCGGCATTTCTTTTTCCTCCTTAAACTCAGTTGCTTAATTCTATAAAAAATTATTTTTTATCCTGCTTCTTTTCATTCAGGAACATGAACATGCTCCTTCCTTCAAACTTTGCTGCCTTTTCAACCACGGAAACATCCGACAGCTTCTCAGCAAAATCATCCAGGATCCGCTTGCTCTGATTCACATACGCAAGCTCACGTCCACGGAAACGCAACGTAACCTTGACACGGTTTCCTTTCTCCAGGAATTTCCGTGCCTGCCCCACTTTCGTGTTCAGGTCGTTTTCGTCAATATTGGGTGACAGACGAACTTCCTTCACTTCAATGGAGCGCTGCTTCTTCTTCGCATCCTTTTCCTTCCGCGTAAGCTCATAACGGAACTTACCATAATCGATGATCTTGCACACCGGCGGATTTGCATTCGGAGAAACACGCACCAGATCCAGTCCTGCTTCTTCCGCAAGCTGAAGAGCCTCGCGAGTGCTCATGACACCCAGCTGCCCGCCTTCGGCACCGATCACACGAACTTCTCTGTCGCGGATCTGTTCGTTGATCGCATACTTATCCGTATTGTCTCTTCTGTTATCGTTACCCTGACGTTCGATTGTCGTACCCTCCTATCCCATACTTCGCGCCTAAGGCGCTCCGTAAGATTATCATTTCGCACGTATTTATTCGTTTACTCGCCTTTATCTGTCGGTTCGCGTCCGTGCTCTATGATAATCCAAAACACATGAAAAAAAGTGGATCGTCGAGAATCCACTTTTGATCTAACGCTCCGGTCAGACGCCAAAAACAAATGCTTAATGCAAATGTCTGCAGCATACGACACGCACGACTCATACAAAAATAAAGTCATGTCTGCGATATCAAACCCGGCCGCAGTCCGCAGCTCAAGGTGAGAGTGGATACTCTTCTTTTTTTACGCAATGTGTAGATTACCATACACATCTTTGAATGTCAAGCATTATTTATGAGGAAAATGTTCCCAGCACGGTCAGATCCTCTGCCTCGTAGCCGATCTCTCCCAGCAGCTTCTGCACATTCCGGTCAGAAAGCTTACCTTCAAAACTGACATAGAAGCTATATTCCCACTTCTTTTTCAGAGACGGACGGGATTCGATCCGGGTCATGTTGATGGAATTCCGATTGATGATCCCCATGATCTGATAAAGAGCACCCACACGGTGCGGTGCGATAAAGCAGATCAGGACATTATCCGAACCTGTCAGGACTCTTTTCTCCTTCGTGATGATCACAAACCGGGTTGCATTATCCCTCGTGAAATTAATACGGCGGGCCAGCACTTTCAGGTTATACAGCTCCGCTGCACGCTCACTGGCGATTGCCGCCCGGGTCACATCCTTTGATTCCATGACACGTTTTGCGGCAAGTGCCGTATTGCTTACCGTCTCCGTCCCAAACTGGTGGGATTCGATATATTCCTTACACTGCATGATCCCCTGCGGATGGGAATACACTTTCTTAATATCCGACAGCATGGCATTCGGAAGTCCCAGCAATGCATGCTCGATATCAAGAACCACTTCATCTACGATGGTCACGCCCGAATTCCGGATGATATCATAATTTCCGCTGACAAATCCGGCCGAACTGTTCTCCACCGGGAGCACGCCATAGTCCGCCTTCCCCGATGCCACCGCTTCCGCTACTTCATCAAAGGTCTTCACATTCATCAGATCCGCGCCGTCCCCGAAGAACTTCAGAGCCGCTGCTTCTGCATAAGCACCCGGAACACCGGCGTAGCAGACACGCATGACCTCCCGCTCCAGATCTTCCGTAAAATGATAGTCCGAGACATCATAGGGCTTTGCATTCGGTTCCTTAAGCCGAAGCTCCTCCAGCAGCTGAATGATGGTTTTCCGACTGATCGGATGCACTGCATGCGGTGCGATCTGCGCCAGCGGTTCCAGAACAAATGCGCGGCGCTCCATTTCCACATGAGGGATCAGAAGTCCTTCCTCGCGGATCACTGCGTCATCATACAACAGGATATCCAAGTCCAATGTCCGGGGGCCCCAATGTACGATCCTTTTCCTTCCGGCTTCCTGCTCGATATCATGGAGCACGGAAAGCAGTTCCCGGGGAGAATACAGTGTTTCCAGTTCCACGGCTCCGTTCAGAAAATCCGGCTGTTCTACGGGACCGAAGGGTTCCGTCTCTATATAATCCGCAGAGCGGATCACACGGATATAAGGGTCCTTTCCCAGCTGCTCGATTGCCTGGTCCAGATACTGCCTACGGTCTCCAAGATTGGATCCGATACCGATATATACCGTATGCCTTCCGCGTTCTATCGTAACGGAAACCGTATCAAAGGGAAGTCCGATGGGCGCCTCGGGCTTATCCACACGTACCTGCACGCTGCGGATCTTCGTGTATTTCAGCAGGATCTCCGAAGCAACGGACTCCGCCACCGCCTCGATCAGATTCCATTTTTCACCGGTAACGACCTGCTCGATCGTATGCGCCACCTCGTCGTAACTGACCGTCTCCAGAAGGTCATCCGACATGGACGACGGGCGAAGATCCAGATACAGCCGTGCAGAAACCAGAAACGACTGGCCCGTCTCCTTCTCCTCATCAAATACGCCGTGGTAGGCGTAGATCTTTAAATTCCTGATCTCAATAACATCCATAAAAAACTCCATTCCATACTTCGCACTAAGGCGTGCTCCGTAATATGTGCGCTCACACTACCGGTCATATACCTTACTTTTCGTCTATCAGTTTCGCACACCTTAGCATAGGATTGACCGGTTTTTACGCTCTTCCGGCCAGTAACAGCTTTCCCTTGCGTCGCACAGAAAACAATTCCGAGACAGTTTGTCCGCCCGATACAGGATCCCGGCCAGAAGCGCACTGTCTTCCTGTGGGTTCTTATGTGCACGGATTGCCTCGCAAATGACTTTGCGCTCCGCTTCCGTATATCCGGCACGGATCAGAACATCCTCCGCAACTCCGGCTCCTGCCGCATGGTGTCCCAGTTCCTTCTCCTCCGGCGTATACCTTCCGATATCATGCAAAAGCGATGCTGCATAAACCACATCTTTCCGCACCGTACATCGGTTTTCCAAAGCCAGGATGTACGCGATCCGGGCAACGGAGATCGCATGTCCGAACCCATGTCTGCAATATTCGCGGTCATACTCCGACTCATATATTTTCTTAATCTGTTTTTTGTAAAATGCATCATTGAGAATCCGAGTTACGCGATCCATTTCCAACGCTCCCCGCGCTTTTATGAGACCTCCCAGGAAGGTAAGGGAACCGCAGGCCACGATCACATCCTCTTCGGAAGACTCCTGAAGCGCCTTCCCTGCCGCTGAAAGTGCGCTTTCCTCACAGCTTACAGGATCCGTCTCCTGCATGATCGGTTGCTCCGTCTCCGCGCAATATGCAAGGATCCGGCTTTTCAGTTTTTCTCCAGCCAGTGCCCGAGGACTCTCCGGTGTAAATACATGGATCCGCTTTGCCAGCGGCACCAGGGCATCGATCATCGTATCCACTTCTTTATCCGCCAGCACTCCCAGAACAAATGTGATCTTTCTGTCCCTGAAAAACCGACGAATCGTCTCCGCCAGCCGCAGCCATGCATCCCTGTTATGAGCGCCGTCCACGATCATCATGGGATGTGTATCAAACACCGTAAACCGTCCCTGCCAATCCGCTGCTGCCAGTCCCTCACGGATCTGCTCCTGCGTCAGCTGCGGAAGTCCGAACTGCCCTGCCCGCTTGTTATAAACCTCCAAAGCCATAAGTGCGGTGATCGCATTCTCCAATGCCACATCTCCCGGCATCCGGATATGATACGTTTCGTTACGAAATGTGAAATCCGTGCCGAGAATATCCTCCCGCTGAACGCTGAGTTCTTCCATGGGCGTAAATACGATTCCTTCTTCCCCCATGTCCGGGAACGGATATGTGCGGACCACGTTCCTCAGTTCCTCATCCATCGGTGCAGTTACAAGTACATCTCCCGGCTTAACGATCCCCAGCTTTTCATTCAGGATCTTCTCTCTGGTATCTCCGAGAAACTGCATGTGATCCATACTGACAGAAGCCAGAATGTCCAAAACCTTCTGAGGGATCACATTCGTCGCATCCAGGCGCCCTCCCATGCCACACTCCACCAGCATGACATCGCAGTTTTTTCTGCGAAACAAAAGGAAGGCCAGTGCCGTCTCGATCTCAAACGACGTGGGACTCTGCGGCATCGTCTCGGCCACTGCGCGGATCTCCTCCATGCAGGACACAATATCCTCTTCCGAGACCATTTCCCCGTTAATATGCCATTTTTCCCGGTAGTCCAGAACGGCAGGAGACAGATATCTTCCGACCCGCATCCCTGCCTGCAGCATGGCGTGCTCCACATAGGACATGATGGTCCCTTTTCCGTTGGTTCCTGCGATATGCAGCGCCGGAACCGCTCCTTCCGGATGTCCGAGCCCCGAGAGAAGCTCTAAAATCACGTCCAGCCCCGGCATAATGCCGAGGCTGTTTTTACTTTCGATATAGGACAATGCATCTCTGTAGTCCATTTCCCTCACCTGTCATCATCACTGTTCTCATTTTGCCGGGACGCAGCCTCCATAGCCTCACGTCTGGCTTTATCAGCCTCCAGTGCCGCCTGCTCCGCCTTCTGCTCTTCCTCCAGCTCCTTTGCCGTTTTCCTGTGATGGACCGGAGTGGTATTCTCATCGATCGGAAGCAGTACATACCCCTCTTCCCGAAGGGTATCGATCAAATGCGGAAGCGACTCTGCGGTTGCCGGGCAATCCTTGAAATCATGCATCAGCACCACGGTAGCGCCGGAATTATTATGTACATACCGAAGCACATTATCCTCCAACTGCTCGGCCGTATAGCCGGAACCGGACGAATCTCCGTTAGAGGCATTCCAGTCAAAATAGGTATACCCTTCTTCTTCCAGCCAGGCGATGCAGTCATCCACCGGAACATCGGAAACCCGGTTGCTGCTGCCGCCCGGGAACCGGTACAGTTTCACATCCTGCCCCGTCATATCCTTCAGCAGGTCATGCACAGTCTGCACGTCATTCTGAAAGCTTTCCAGATCCGCGTAGATATCGCTGTATACATGACTGACGGAATGAATTCCAAGAGTATGCCCTTCCGCCGCCATCCTGCGGATCACAGCCTGTCTGCTCTTATCATCGATCACCATGAAAAATGTAGCTTTGACATTTTTCTCCTTCAGCACATCCAGAATGGCTGCCGCATCATCCGACGGGCCGTCATCAAATGTGAGATAAACCCTTTTTTCCTCAGGAACCGTAGCCGGATCAATATCAGTCGCTTCCGTATCTGCCTCCGGATCTTCCGTAAGCTCTTCCGAAACACCCTCAGAGGTCTCCGTTCCGTCTGCCTCTGTTCCTGCCTTGCCGGCCTTATGCAGAACTGTTCCCTTGTCTTCCCGGTCACGTTCCAGAGTGGCTTTTACATCCACCTCCGTAGTCTCATCCTCAGTAGACTGCTCCGCCAGCATCCGTTCCTGACGTTTGCTGTTTAAATCTTCCCGGAGCTGCTCGATCTCGTCCTTCATACCGTGCATCTTCGTAAGCAGGATCAGACACAGGATCGTCGGGATCAGGAACATCAGGACCAATGCAACCAGGATCGCTTTTTTCAGGCGATTCACACTTGCCCGGTTATACTCTTCCTCCTCGGCCTCTTCATCCTCGTCCCAGTCGGAATCCTCGGATGCACGCGGTGCATAGAAGGAATGCTCCCGAAGGACTTCGCGGATCGGGTTCTCAGCCTCTGCATACGATGCCTCTGCCACAGATTCCTCTGCATACGATGCCTCAGCCACGGATTCCTCTGCCACAGATTCAGCAGCCTGTTCCTGCACAGGTACTTCCATAGTATTCGTTATCACAGGATTCACTGATGTATGTGATTTTCCTCTTTTTTTCTTACTCAATTCAAAGATCTCTCCAAACACACCAATATTTTGCGTTTTCCTTTATTCCGACCACTATGGGTCGTAAAATCAGAAAATGCGCCCGTAACCCCGGACGCAATTTCAAAATACGCATTATAACACGTTTTATGAATATTTGTTTTTCAACCCCATTTCCTACATTATGCGGGAAAACCCCTGCTCTGTCAACCCTTCTTCATGGAGAAATAGGGGTGCATTTTCCCTACCATTTCGTCATATTGCTGATACATCCGCTGGACACTGTTTTCAAGGAGATAATAGTGCATGCAGTAGGGGATCAGGAGAACAAATAGCATTACGATCAGCGGCAGGAGCATGAGGATCTCGCTGATCACATAGGCCAGAATACACATCACGGTACATAACGCCACCAGAATAAAGACCAGCAGATGCACCAGCCGTTCATGCGCAAAGAACTTGATCTGATTCAAATGCAGCGCGGTTTCCCGTTCCCAGTCCCGCTCTTCATCACTTGCCAGAAGCCCGTCAATATATTCCAGATATGCAAGGATCCGCTTCTTCATCCCATTCTCCTCTCTGCCTTACTTTATCATTCAAGTGCGCGCTCCGTTCTGATTGCACTCTTACCGTTC
The DNA here is from genome assembly GCA_024681515.1 of Eubacterium sp. Lineage (GTDB taxonomy): Bacteria > Bacillota > Clostridia > Lachnospirales > Lachnospiraceae > Eubacterium_Q. The sequence continues at coordinate 9,225 of JAILAR010000161.1, forward strand.
TCCGTACAACTCACTTCGCGCAGAAAGCCCGATGTCCGGGCGATCCGTGATCACACCATCCACGCCACGTCGGATCAGTTTCTGTATCAGTCCCGTAGTATTCACCGTCCAGACATAAACCGGATATCCTTTCCGATGCATCCTCCATACAAACCCACGACTGGTAAACACCCAGAACGGTGCCACAAAATCACACTCCGCCTGCCGCAGTCTGCGGGCAGGATAAACCTCCTTGATCCTGCCGATCAGTCCCGGATGATCCTTTCCAAGCAGGAGTCCTGTTGTGATCTCCGGATCCAGCTTCTTCACCCTGTATACCACGGGATCAAAGAAGGACTTTACGGAATACTGATCGTGGCTGCAGTATTTTTGCAGAATGTGTACCAGTTCTTTTTCATATCCACCCGACTTTACTTCAATATCCATGAAGATCCGTCCCGCGCAAAGCTTTACAACCTCCTCGAAGGTCGGAATGCGATAACCATCCTCCTGTGCCTTGCGGTTCATATCTGCGTAAGTTTGATACGAGACGGGGGTCTCGTTAAACGTACTGTCATGGATCACAACCAGTTTACGATCGCTGGTGCAGCGGACATCAAACTCCACCATGTCCGATCCGATCTCGATTGCCAGCTGAAATGCCTCCATGGTATTCTCATGCGGAGCCAGCGCCGATGCACCGCGATGCGCGATGATCTTTGTAAACTCCGCCTTCTTTAATTTCTGTCGTTTAGTCATATTATCCTCCCTACACCGCCGCACATTGTAACACATTCTTTTCGGAGTTGCAATTATATTAACCTGCATTGTTTTTGCATTTCGTACGCAGCTCTGTTATAATCAAAAAGTGCAGCGAAAGCCACAAAGCGTGAAGGAGGAGCACTGAAAATGTCTGATCCGAAAGATCCAAACAACAATAATAACGATAATAATAACGATGAATATGAGAAATACTGCTACATGTGCCGCCGTCCGGAAAGTGAGACCGGAAAACTGGTCAGCTTCATAAACGGTGTGTATGTCTGCCCGGACTGTCTGAACAAGGCATTTGAATCCATCTCCCACAGTCCGATCCGATTCTTTGATATGTCAAATATGCCGGGATTCGATAACCTGAATCAGTTCATGCCGAACGATGACATTCCCGATTCGCAGAAGGTGAAGAAAAGGAAGCCCACAGCAGAAGCAAAGAAAGCAGGCGCGAAGGAAGAGGAAGAACCAAAGGTTCTTACCCTCAGAGACATTCCCGCTCCGCATGAGATCAAAGCAAAGCTGGACAAGCATGTCGTCGGCCAGGAGCATGCAAAGAAACTGATCTCCGTCGCTGTCTACAATCACTATAAACGTATCCTCTCCGATCCCGAAGAGGACGGCGTTGAGATCGAGAAATCCAACATTCTGATGATCGGCCCCACCGGTTCCGGTAAGACCTACACCGTAAAGACCATTGCAAAAATGCTGGACGTTCCTCTCGCCATTACGGATGCGACTTCCCTTACGGAAGCCGGTTATATCGGTGATGATGTGGAAAGTGTTTTGTCCAAGCTTCTCACCGCAGCAGGTAATGATGTGGAACGCGCAGAGCGAGGTATCGTCTTTATCGATGAGATCGACAAAATCGCCAAGAAGCAGGAAACCCGTTCCCGCGACGTCAGCGGTGAAGCAGTGCAGCAGGGACTTCTGAAACTGCTGGAAGGTTCTGTGGTTGAAGTTCCGGTCGGCTCCGGAAGTAAGAATGCCATGACTCCGGTCGCACGCATGGACACGACCAACATCCTGTTCATCTGCGGCGGTGCATTTCCCGATCTGGAAAAGATCGTAACCGCAAGACTGACAGCGCAGTCCTCCATCGGTTTCGGCGCAGAGCTTCGTGACACATTCACCAATGATCCGAAACTGCTCACTCATGTCACCATGGAAGATCTTCGCGAGTTTGGAATGATCCCGGAGTTTCTCGGACGTCTTCCCGTTCTCTGTGCATTAGATCAGCTGAATAAGGAAATGTACGTGAAGATCCTTCAGGAACCCGAGAATGCGATCATAAAGCAGTATCAGAAACTTCTGCGTATGGATGAAGTAGATCTTCAGTTTGATGATTCCGCTTTCGAAGCGATCGCAGAAGAAGCTGCCAAAAGAAAGACCGGTGCCCGTGCACTCCGGTCCATCATCGAAGAATTCATGCTGGATATCATGTATCAGATTCCGAAGGACAAGTCCATCGGACGCGTTACGATCACCGGTGATTATGTCCGTAAAAAAGGATCCCCGAAGATCGAGCTTCGCGGAGTTGAATAAATATCGCACGCATAAAAAGAACCCCGCAATGTCGCGGGGTTCTTTCACATTTATTTAAAGCACTTTACAGCTTGCCTTACTATGCAACCGGGAAGCTTCCTTCTGCGCCGTCAGCTGTGTAGTAAACGATGTTGTTTTCCGGCTGATAGTAGATGTTCAGTTCCTTGATGCTCTTCTTTCCGGCAACTTCCTTTGCCTTTGCAACAAGTGCATCAACATCCTGGCTTCCGCCCTGATATTCAACAACCAGCTTTACCTTCGGCTCAGCTGCCTTCTTAGCCGGAGCCTTCTTAGCTTCTGCCTTTGCCGGAGCTGCCTTCTTAGCCTCCGCCTTTGCCGGAGCTGCTTTCTTAGCTTCTGCCTTTGCCGGAGCTGCCTTCGGAGCCTCTGCCTTTGCCGGAGCTGCCTTCGGAGCCTCTGCCTTCTTAGCTTCTGCCTTTGCCGGAGCTGCCTTCGGAGCCTCTGCCTTCTTTACTTCTGCCTTCTTAGCCTGTGCTGCCTTCGGAGCTTCTTCCTTCTTTGCAACTTCAGCAACTGCTACTGCTTCAGCCTTCTTTGCTCTCTCGACAGCTGCCTTCAGATCCTTAACGCCTGCTTTCTTCTTTCCTGCTAATGCCATTTTTTTCCCCTCCATGAGAAACGTAATGAATAAAATGTAATACCAACTAGTATAAACATCCTGTCTGTTCTTTGTTTTACGTATCCGATTGTAAAACGAAAGTATTGAATTTGCAACGTTTTCTTGTTTTTTCTCTTTTTTTACTATGTAATGAAAAAAAACAAACATCAATCAAAACAATTTGCACAATATATTCTGCAGTTCAGAATAAATGAAAACGATTACAACGCCGGCGCCCGCAAAAATGCAGGTCGACATTGTAATCGTTTTCAGTCATTGTTTTATCTGTTTTATTCCTGACAGTTTTTTGTTACGATCACATTCCCGGTCTTCACAATACTCGACTCCGGAATGTATCCGCGGATCGGAGAAAGCGGATAAATATTCGTGTAACGACCGATCACACTTCCCGGATTCAGGACACTGTTGCAGCCCACTTCCACATGATCTCCGAGCATCGCGCCGAATTTCTTAAGACCTGTTTCAATCTCAATATCTCCGTATTCTCCGCTGCCCTTCACAACCACCAGCGTCTTGTCGGATTTTACATTCGAGGTGATGGAACCCGCACCCATGTGTGAATAGTATCCCAAAACGGAATCGCCCACATAGTTATAATGCGGAACCTGTACATGATCAAAGAGGATCACATTCTTCAGCTCTGTTGAATTACCCACGACACAGTCCGCACCAACAAGAGCGTTTCCGCGGATAAATGCACACTGACGCACTTCCGTGTTTGGGCCGATGATCGCAGGTCCATGAATATAGGCGGAATCAAATACCACAGCCGATTCGTGGATCCACACATCCTCCCCACGCTTCTTATAATCCGGTCCAAGCTGTGCTCCGAGTTCGCGGATAAAATCACCGATCTTCGGCAGAGCCTCCCAGGGATATTTCACCGATTCCAGAAGCGGTGCAGCAAGGGTGTGCTCCAGGTCATACATATTTTTTACTTCGAGTAAACTCTCATTCATCTTGTTTGTTCTCCTTTTTTTCGATCGTCTGTTTTGCCGTTTTTTTCGTTGTTTGTTTTGCGGTCTGCTTTGCGGTCTGTTTTGTTTCATAATAGGGTTTTGTGCGATCAAACACACGCGTGATCTGATTCTGATTGGTAAGCCCCTTCACCAGATTTGTACACCGCGTCACATAATCATTCATCTTTCCCATGTATTCCTGCGAAGTGATACTTCCTGCCGCCACACCGGTAAGACCTTTCTCCCAGCTGGCCGTCAGATCCGCACGAAGCAATCCGTTGATCGAATAATAGACCACATCATAAATGATCTCACCGAGCTGCGTCGGTGTAATGATCTGCGTTTTCTGATTCAGTGCGATATACGTATTGGTCACAAGCTTACTGATGATAGAATCCCGCGTTGCAGAGGTTCCGATCCCCGAGCCCTTGATCTGCTCCCGGAGTTCCTCATCCTCGATCAACTGTCCCGCATTTTCCATGGCCAGGATCAGCGTACCGGAAGTGTAACGTTTCGGAGGCGATGTCTCGCCCTCTTTCACCGAAAACCCGTTACAGGAAAGAAGACTTCCCTTTCTCAATCCGGAAATGTACTGCGCCGCAGCCTCGGCATCATAACGCGTTGTTTCATCGCCGTCCCTGGATTCTCCGCTGCCGTTTTCCTGTGTATTTTCATCAGCCTGGGAATCCGCTCCCGCCTCTTTACCATCCGTCTCTGTGCTGTTTCCCGGCTTTCCCTTCTTTCCGAAGTTTCGGTCTGCGATCACCAGATATCCCGGCTTCGTCAGGCTTTTGAAATTCGCATAAAACATCTCTCCGTTTCGGGAGAGTTCCACGGAAGTTTTCTGATACTCCGCGGCCGGATAAAAGATAGATAAAAATCTTCGCACGATCAGGTCATACACACCGGCTTTCACCTTCGGAAGAGAAACCGCCTGACCCACCGCCTGACCGGTAGGAATGATTGCATAGTGATCCGTGATCTGTTTGTCATTCACGTATCTGGACTTTGCCAGTCCCTTATAGCCGCCTAAATTCACTACATTTTGGGCATAGGCTCCAAGGGCCGGATATGACGATAATCCACGGAGATTCTTGTCGATCTCCTTGGAAACTGCTGTTGACAGCACACGCGCATCCGTTCTCGGATAAGTGACCATTTTCTTCTCATAGAGTTCCTGAACGATCTCCAGTGTCTGGGAAGGATTGATCTTAAAGATCCGGGAACAGTCGTTCTGAAGCTCCGCCAGGTTATATAGCAGCGGAGGATTTTTCTTTTCCGTTTTCTTCGTGATCTTCTCCACCCGGAGTGTCACCGGAAGAGGATCCTCCAGCATGTGGATCAACTCTTCGGCCGTCTCCCGTTTCTTGAAACCGTTTTCCTTATACAAAAGCGGACTGTTTTCATATTTGCTTCCGGGCACGGCCTTCCACTCCGCCTCGAACAACATGGAATTGTCCGCCTCCTCCGGTTTCTTGCCTACATTGGCAAGCACACGGTAGAAGGGGGTCGGTGCGAAATCCCGGATCTCCCGTTCCCGCTGTACGATCATGCCCAGGACACAGGTCATGACACGGCCCACGGCGATGACGCATTTATCCAGTCCGAGATAATCCTTCACCTTCCATGCATATTTCAGGGAAAGCGCCCGGGAAAAATTGATCCCCATCAGATAATCTTCTTTTGCGCGAAGATACGCCGCCTCCGAAAGCGCATTATATTCCGCAAGCGGCTTTGCCTCCCGAATCCCGCGGTTGATCTCTTCATCCGTCTGGGAATCGATCCAGACACGATACTTTTTCTTTGTATCCGGCACTTTGGCCATCTGATCCACCAGACGGTAGATATACTCACCCTCCCGCCCCGAGTCGGTGCAGACATAGATCGTATCAACATCCGCACGGTTCAGAAGCTGCGATACGATCTTGAACTGATTCGCCGCAGACGGAATGATCTCATACCGGTACAGCTCCGGGATGAAAGGGATCGTCTCCATGCTCCATTTCTTCAATGCCGGATCATACGCGTCCGGATAGCTCATGGTGACTAAATGGCCCACGCACCAGGTGATGATCGTATCATTTTCTTCGATATATCCATTCTTTCTGGCACTACGAATTCCCAGTGCCGTCGCAAACTGCTGCGCGACACTGGGTTTTTCAGCGATAAACAATCGTTTCAAATAAACAGGCTCCTCTCTGCCTTACACTTCTCGATCCGCCTGATGGCAGATCGGAAGCTAGTCCACGTACGTCAGCAGATCCGCAACTTCCTTTCTCGGAACCGGATCCGGTGTAAACTTCGGATATCCGATTGCCATCAGACAGGACACGCTCTGTCCCTCCGGAAGGCTTATGATCTCTGCAATCTTCTTCTCATCGAAGATACCCATCATAACACTTCCCACGCCCAGAGAATGCGCTGCCAAAGAGAAGGTCTGACTTGCGATCCCCGCATCAAACATTTCCCAGCGATCCTCCTTTGAGGTCGTAAAGGATCCGTCTCTCTCATATCCGCAGCGTTTGTTTACGGTTGCGATAACCACCAGCTGCTTTGCCTTGGCCAGGGTTTTCTGGTTGCCCTCAAACCCGAGAACGCCTTCCTCGCAGATCTTTGCGATCTTTTCCGCATCCTCCACCACATAATACCGTGTGGTCTGCGTGTTCTTCCAGGACGGTGCAAACCGCGCCAGATCAATGATCTTCTCGATGGTTGCGTGATCTACAGGCTCCTCCGTATACCTGCGTACACTGCGTCTCTCCCTGATACAGGTATCAAGTTCCATAAGTAATACCTCCTAATCATGTGCTTTGTATTATTGTTCATGCATCTTGAAAATAAAGCTGCATATGTGGTACACTATCCTCCGTCGAGCAGGACAGGTGATCGCGGCTGGCTAAAACCAGGTGAGGAAAGTCCGGGCTTCACAGGGCAGGATGCCGGATAACGTCCGGCGGAGGCGACTCCCGGGAAAGTGCAACAGAAATATACCGCCGGCCTCGGCCGGTAAGGGTGAAATGGCGAGGCAAGAGCTCACCGCTGCCCTGGTAACAGGACAGGCTCTGTAAACCCCATCCGAAGCAAGACCAAATTTGAGCCACAGGGCGGCCCGCTCTGCTCATGGTAGGTTGCTTGAGCCGTATGGCAACATACGGTCTAGATAGATGATCACCCACGACATAACCCGGCTTATCGTTCTGCTCGACTTTTTATATCATTCCGCAATTCTCGCATACACAATTCCTAATGATCTTTATAATTCGAAACACTATATTTCGAAGCTTTATATCTCAAAACTATATATCTCAAAACTTTATATTTCAAAACTTTATATCTCAAAGCATCCGCCGCCGATAAATTCCCGAAGCAGGGAATTCGTCGGAACCGTGCTCGAATCGATCCCCAGAAAATAACCCAGAAACTTCAGAAGCCGCTTGGCCTCATAGTATTCTTCCGAGTCCGGTGATACCGTAAACAGGAGCGGTTCCGCAAAGATCTTGATCGCAGGAAGCTCGTAGATCAGGGCGGAATTAAAGAGTGCATCCGCTTCACCCTGATACGGGAATATATTTTTTTCCTCACCGCTGCGAACGGATTCCCACATCCGGATTGTCTGTTCCGCATTATTTCCGCGCGTACGGTTATCCCGCACGATTCGCCGGAGCAGACGGGTATCCGAGGTGGAGATCCGGTTATGCTCATCCAGGTTCAGCTGTGTCAGCGCGCTGATATAGATCTTATAGCTGGAATCCGCCGGAAGCGCATAGGTAGAAGCGGGATTCAGCGCGTGGATCCCCTCAACCACCAGAACATCCTCCGGAGTAAGTTTCAGCGTTCGCCCGTCGAACTTTTTCTCCCCCAGCGTAAAATCAAATCTCGGCATCGGCACTTCTTCGCCTTCCAGCAACCGTTCCATCGTTGTGTTAAACAGCTTAAGATCCATCGCCTCGATGCACTCAAAGTCATATTTGCCGTTCTCATCCTTCGGAGTATCTACACGCTCCTTAAAGAAATTATCCATGGCGATCGGATGCGGCGTCAGACCATGTGCTCTGAGCTGGATCGCCAGGCGATTGGAAAATGTAGTTTTACCGGACGAAGACGGCCCCGCGATCAGAACAAGTTTTTTCTTCTGCGCATGGATCTCCTCGGCAATATCTGCGATCTGCTTCTCCATGATCGCTTCCTGGATCAGTATCAGATCGTTCAGATGTCCGTTGCAGATCTCCGTATTCAGCTGTCCGACACCGGACAGACCCAGTTGATCTCCCCAATCCTCTGCCTCACGAAGCGCCGTATACAGTGACTCGGGAGCGCGGTGATCCCGTCCCATTTCCAGGCTGTTACGTCTGGGAACCACAAGAATAAAACCGTCATCAAAGGGGATCAGATTAAACCTGGAAAGCCCCGTTGTCTCCGGCAGCATATACCCGTAAAAATAATCTTCATATCCGTCCAGCATGTACAGATTCACTCTGGACGCTCTCCGGTAGCGGAACAGATCCGCTTTCTGATCCATTCCCCGTTCCCGGAACAGTCGGACCGCATCCCCGGTCCTTACCACCTTCTTCTCGATCGGCTGCTTCTCATCCACCAGCCGCTGCATAACCTTTTTCACGGCCGCCAGTTCCGTCCACTCGGGTTCGATAATATTCCCCTCTGTATCGTGCACGGTACAGAAAAAGCCCTGCCCCAGAGAATACAGTACCCGGATCCTTTTCTCCGGAAATGCTTCATGATATGCCCGAACCATCAGAAGGATCAGGCTTCTTTTATACATATCATAGCCGATCGGATTTGCCGTAGTGACAAACTCCACCTCCGCCGGTTTGAAAATGCGGTGTCCCAGTTCCACCAGACGGCCATCTACCTTCGCGGCCACTATCATCTGGCCAAAAGACGGATCCTGATTCACCAGCCGCAGGAGAGGCGTTCCGCTCTCCAAGGTCAGTTCTCTTCGTTCATCTCCTTCACGGATCGTAACTATAATTTCCTTCATCTTTTCACCCTTGATTTCTATTCGAGTCCGTGCTCTTTCAAGCGCTCCCGGATCTGCCTGCTTTCTTCCAGCTGCTTCACAAGACTCCCTTTTCTTGCACGCGCTGCCGGCGTCTTCTGCTTTTCCAGCGAACGGATCAGATCCTCCAGCCCCTTTGCTTCCCACTCCAGATATTCCAGAAATTCCGATGTCGGATGCGTCGGAAGCCAGGTTCCATACATCATGTCCGCCTTTGCGTCCTCATCCGGAACCTCCCCGGGAAGGCTGAGGCCCACCGTACAGTTCAGGACAAAATACCATTTCCCTGCATCCGAAAGACAGGTTTCCTGCTCGATGAAAATATTCTGCTTTCGAAGGGAATACCGTACCAGCCTGAGATCCGAATGAGGAGAAAGCACAAGCTGCATCCCGGGACGGAGTTTTGCAGCTCCGTCCCGCAGGATATCCACGATCAGATGTCCTCCCATTCCTGCGATCACAACGGTGTCCACTTCCCCGCTTTGTAATTCTTTGAGCCCATCGGAAAGCCGGGTCTCGATCTTCTTGTCCAGCTTCTGCCCGTAAATATTCTCTTTAGCAATGGAAAGCGGTCCTTCATTGATATCCATCGCGATCACAGTGCAATTCTTTTTCTCTGCCAGCTCCATGCTGACATAGGCATGATCACAGCCTACATCAGCCACGCGCTGGTCCGGTTTTACATAGTCTACAATTGTCTGTAACCTTTTTCCCAATTCTCTCATTGCCACATCCACCCCATGTCCGTTTTAAATGTCACTTATAATGTATCCGAGTATTCCGACTGTTCCGGATCACTCAAGGAAGTCTCTCAGTTTCTTGCTTCTGGTGGGATGACGAAGCTTCCGGATCGCTTTTGCTTCGATCTGGCGGATACGCTCACGGGTTACATTGAACACCTTGCCTACCTCTTCCAGCGTACGCGGCTGTCCGTCATCAAGGCCGAAACGAAGCCGAAGGACCTTCTGCTCTCGCGTTGTCAGCGATTTCAGCACATCAGCCAGTTCCTCTTTCAACATGGCATAGGATGCAGCATCCGCCGGAACAGGGACATTATCATCCTGGATAAAATCGCCCAGATGACTGTCTTCCTCTTCTCCGATCGGCGTTTCCAGAGATACCGGTTCCTGAGAGATCTTCAGGATCTCACGAACACGTTCTACGGAAATACCCATCTCATCAGCGATCTCCTCCGGGGAAGGCTCTCTTCCCAGTTCCTGCAATAACTGACGGGAAACACGGATCAGTTTGTTAATGGTTTCAACCATATGAACCGGGATACGTATGGTTCTCGCCTGATCGGCAATGGCACGCGTGATCGCCTGACGGATCCACCAGGTTGCATACGTTGAAAACTTGTAGCCCTTTCGATAGTCAAACTTTTCAACTGCTTTGATCAGACCCAGATTGCCTTCCTGGATCAGATCCAGGAACAGCATTCCACGTCCCACATAACGTTTCGCAATGCTGACCACCAGACGAAGATTCGCTTCGGCAAGTTTCTTCTTTGCCTCTTCGTCACCTTCTTCAATTCTCTGCGCCAGCTCACTTTCCTGCTCCGCAGTCAGAAGGTCCACTTTTCCGATCTCCTTCAGATACATACGAACGGGATCTTCAATGCTTACGCCTTCCGGAACCGAAAGATCTTCCTTCGAGAAATCAATTTCTTCGCCTTCCGATGCAGCCTTTTCCGCTTCTTCTTCGTCCGTCATTTCCACATCATGTCCGCCGGAAAAAGCATCGCTTTCCGACTCATCAATGTAAGTGACCGTAATGCCCCGCATCTCGAAAAAGCGAAGAATACTCAGGAGATTGTCATCACTTAAAAACTCCTCGGCTTTTTTCCCACCATACTTCTGGAAGCCGGCAACGACCTCACTTACATCCATTTCGCCCTTTTGTTTTCGCGCCTTTGCCAGAAGCTGCTCCACCGCCTTCTTGAAGCCCGGATCCTTCATGAATTCATCCAGTTTCACCATATTTTTCCGGATCGTTTCTTCATCGTCAAAGTCGTCCAGAGCCATCATCTCATCTTTTGTGGTCTCATCCAGATCATCGAACTCGATCTGCATTGCCTCATCATCAAGACGACCCGCTTCTGCTTCCAGCTCCTCCATCGTCGGCTCCTCTGCCTCCTCCGGTATCATCTCTTTCTGAGCGCTCTGCTCATCAAATTCCGTATCATCTGTCGTTTTTTCGATTTCCGGCGTTTTCTTCGCAGATGTCTTTTTCTCTGCCACCTTTTTATCGGATTCTTTTTTTACGGATCTTTTTTTTGCAGGCTCCGCTTTCTCATCCTCGCTCTTTGCAGATGCCTTTTTTGCAGTCTCAGCCTTTGCTGATGCTTTTTTTGCGGACTCCGCCTTCGCAGGTGTCTTTTTTGCAGATTCCGTCTTCTTTCCGGTTTCAGCTTTCGCACTGGTCTTCTTGCTTTCTTTCTCGGAAACTTTCTCGGAAACCGCTGCCTGCTCTTCTACACTTTTCTTTTTTGTTGCCATTTCTTCCTCTTTCCCAGTTTTCTCAACTGTTTTATGTTTCTGTTTTATGTGTTTTAATCTTTATCTGCGCAAATGAACCCGGATCTTTTGAATCTCTCGTTTTCTGGCAGCCAGTTGAAACGGATTTGCACCTTCTTTTTGAAACTCCCGATCGATCGCACGAAGCTTCAGCTTCCGTACCATTTCCGTAAGTGCTTTTTCCGCCGCATCAGGCTCCGTTTCAAACGGAAACTCTCCGGACAAGATCCCGGCGATCACCTTTTGATCATCCGGTTCTTCATATCGGCTCAGGATCTGTGCCGGCTGCACCTTGCCGGTTTCACGATATTGCCGATAAAGATGATCCGCAACCTCCCGAACCCGGCCGGTAAAATCCTCCTCGGAAATGTATTCCTTCAGCCGGTCAAAAAGTTCAGGACGGTTCACCATCCATGTAAGGAGATGCCTCTCAGTTGCATCGATCTCTGTATCCGTTCTGCCCGAACCGGCCGGTCCGGCAGGTACTGCATCATCCCACGGATCCGCGCCCCCGTATCCGGGATCCGAAGAATAGGTCGGGGCGCTTTCCCGAAAAGCCCGCTCATATTCTTCGCTGCTGATAAACGCATCCTCCGACTCACCGCCGTAATATCCGGTAACCTCCGGGTCATCGTATTGGGATCTGCTTTCAACATTGCTGCCTGTGCCAACCGCCCCTCCACCGGATGATCCGTTTCCCCAATGCTGGGTTTGACGTTTTCCGGATTGCCTCAGCTTTTGAATATCTCCCGAAGACCTGCTCATCGGACGGTCATACCCGATGCTGTCATCTTCGCGGATCCCGGCGAGCCCGAAACGTGTCACCTCCTGGCGAAGTAATGTGACATCCAGATTGTATTTCTCCGCAACCGTTTCCACGTAACTGGAACGTTCCGTCACATCTTCAATTCCGGCCAATACCCGCGCCGTATCCCGTATAAAGGAAGTCTTTTCCTCCGGGTCGTCCATTCGATACTGCTTCTGAAGTTCCTGAATCTCGAAAAGCCGCCCGGGAATCGCGTCTCTGATCCGCTCCTCATATGCATCCGGACCCTCCGCTGACAGAAATTCATCCGGATCCTTGTATGGCGTGAGATCGATCACGCGCTGCGACAGTCCGTTGGCACGCAGGATCTGAATCGCCTTCTTTGCGGCATTCCGCCCGGCATTATCACTGTCATACGCCAGATATACCTCTTTGGAATACCGTTTAATCATGGAAGCATGTCCCGGTGTAAATGCGGTTCCCAGCGAAGCGACGGCATTGTCGAATCCATACTGGTGCTGGGTGATCACATCCATGTATCCTTCGCAGAGGATGATCCCCCGCCTGCGGCTTCGTCTGGCCTGATACATTGCAAACAGCGTATGGCTCTTGTCAAAAAGCTCCGTTTCCCGAGTATTCAGATATTTGGGTTTTGCATCCCCAAGGACACGCCCGCCAAATGCAATACATTTCGAATTGATATCCAGAATGGGAACCATGACCCGATTCCAGAACTTGTCATGGGCGCCATGTCGTTCGTCAAAGTCTGCCAGCCCTGCGTCCCGGATCAGTTCATCCGGAAATCCTCTCCGTTTCAGGTACTGATACAGATCGTCAGCATGGATATCCGCATATCCCAGGGCAAATTTGGCGATCGTCTCATCGGTGAAATGACGCTTTTCCTTGAAATACTCATACCCCGGCTTTCCTTGGGGCGTCTTGGTCAGAAGATAATGAAAATACCCCGCCGCGACTCGATTCACCTCTAACAACCGTGCCTTTCGCCCGGCCTTCCTTTTTTCCTCCTCCGAGGGTTCCACCTCCGGGAGAGAATATCCGACCCGGTCAGCCAGCATTTTCAACGCCTCCGGAAATGTGTAATTTTCGTACTTCATGACAAAACTGATCACATTTCCGCCTTCATGACAACCAAAACAGTAAAACATCTGCTTTTGCCGGCTGACAGAGAAGGACGGTGTCTTTTCAGAATGAAACGGGCAGCAACACATAAAATTGCTTCCCGAGCGTTTCAACCCTACATACGAAGAGATCACGTCCACGATATCATTTCTTGAACGAACCTCTTCGACTACCTCTTCAGGGTAATACATATATTTCCTCCAAATCTATATGAGTGAAGTTTGATTATTATTTTTTTTGGGTGGGTTCGGGGCAAAAAGCCACAAACGAATTACCTTTCCGTTTATGGCTTTTGACTCGATAATACTTTTGAATTCATTTTAATTAAGTGAGTAATGATCAGATTCTCTGCCAGGAATGAGGGATAAAAATCTCCTGGAACTTCAGAACCGCATAGTTGTCCGTCATTCCGGCAATGTAATCACAAACCACCGTCTCCTGCGGATCTCCTTCATCGATCATATGTGTATACTCCAAGGGCAGCTGCTCCGGATGCTCCAGATAGTGGCGATAAAGCATGGCGACAATCTCCTCTGCTTTTCCCTCTTCTCCTTTTGCCACCGGATTCAGATACAGTTCTTCAAACATGAACTGTCGGAGCGCAAGAAGTGCTTTTTCAACCGGTTCCGACATGGCCACTCTCGGCTGATCCTGTGTATTCGCCACCGTATCCAGAATAATGGTGTTGATCCTGTCCCGGGTCGTATGCCCCAGAACCTCAGTACACTCTGCAGGCAGGCTGTCTTCCGTCAGGAGTCCGGCGCGAATGCCGTCATCAATATCGTGATTAATATAAGCTATTTTGTCCGAAACACGGACAATATCACCTTCCAGCGTGGCCGGCTTTGCACTGGTCCGGTGGTTCCGAAATCCGTCCCTTACTTCCCAGGTCAGATTCAGTCCCCGGCCGTTCTTCTCAAGCCGCTCCACCACCCGGGCGCTCTGCTCGCTATGAAGGAACGGACGGCCGCTGGCTTTGGACAGGGCGCGTTCCCCGGCATGTCCGAAAGGGGTATGTCCCAGATCATGACCGAGAGCGATTGCCTCCGTAAGATCCTCGTTTGCACGAACCGCTCTGGCGATACTTCGCGCGATCTGCGACACTTCCAGTGTATGCGTAAGTCGCGTCCGGTAATGATCTCCGTAAGGGGACAGGAAAACCTGCGTCTTATGCTTCAGGCGTCGAAAAGACTTACAGTGGATGATCCGATCCCGGTCTCTCTGATATACCGTCCGCATATCACTCTCTTCTTCCGGGCGATCACGTCCTTTGGACTGATCGCTGAAAGAAGCATACTGCGAAAGCCGTTCATGTTCTTCCTGTTCAAAACGCTCACGGATCGTCATCATTGGCACTGCCTCCTGTGCGGGCCAAGGTCATTCGTCCCGCCAATTCCTGTGATCAAAATGCCCTTATATTAATGTTATACGCCGCCCGATCCCCATTTGCTTTTTTATTAATATATTTTTTTATTTTTTTATCAGACAAACCGTATGACGTTTTGTCGGGAATTATTCATCCTCAAGAAACTCTCTCAGCAAACGTGATCGCGTAGAACGGTCGATGTGTTTCCTCTTTTGCATTTTGGTCCGAATCGCCAGAACCTCCTCTCTCCTCAGATCAAACCGTTCCCCGGTCTCCAAAGCAGAATGAGGACACTCGCCGAGCAATCCATAATAATAACACATCACCTTTTGTTCAGATTCCGGAAGTCTTGGTAAACACATTATCAGGTGCACATATCTTTCAAATTCCCGCTCATCCTGTCGTTCTGCGAGTTTATCGGCCGTCGTTGCCCAGATTTTTTCTTCCGTAAAAACATAGAACTGTCCACCCTTACATTGGCTGACAATTTCAACGATCCTCAGCAGTTCCTGAATGCCGATCTCAACAATGTCCCAAAATGACCCTCCATATCCATGGCCGACAAACTCTTTGACATTTTCGCTCACAATATATAGTTTTGCGTCAATCAAAGCACGTTTCGCGTCCGGATCACCGTTTTGCATCTTTGTTACCAGTTCATTTTCTTTCTCGGCAGAAAGCTTTTGAATCCCCTTCGTTCCAAATGCATATAAACGGACGATTTCCTCGACCTGGTAGAGTTCCAGAGAAGTTATATCAGCTATAAACTCCGCCTCCGAACCGTACCTTTTCGAACCCACCTTTTCCTCCATAACAGTTTCATTTCCCTCATCATTATTCATATTCAACCCTCCTCCCGGTTTATATCCACATCCCAAATACCTATGAACAGATCCCATGAAAAGTCCTGTATAGTATTATATATGACAGCCGATACACAAAACTCTTTTGCAAAAACAAAAAAATTCATTTAAAATCAAAAATAACACTCCAAAACAAATCTCTTATACAGATCTCCTATACAAATCTACAAAAAGAAAAAGCAGGAGAAATCTCCTGCCTGCGCCGGGCTGCTGAAAGTCTCTAAGCAGCCCATTATCTTCTTTTTTACTTATTTTTCCCGGTCTTTTTTGCCGCCGGATAGTATCGGTTCTGTAATTTCTTTTTCCGATCATTCTGAGCGTTCTTATTTTGAGTGTTCTTGTTTTGCCCGTTTTTGTTTTGCCCGTTTTTATTCTGACTGCTCTTATTAGGATTATTCTTATTGGGGTTGTTCCGATTCTGACTATTCCGATTCTGACCGTTTTTGCCGGATACGGTATGGTTAGCTGAATTACCTCCGTCTGATTTCTTTTCAGGCGCCCCCTCTGACGTGGATGCAACGGATTCATGCTCCTTCTCGGTCTTTCTTCCTCCCGAAGATCCGTCATCAGATCCGCCGGAATTTGAGTCATCTGAATCAGAGTCATCTGCAGCCTTTTCAATGGATCTGCGGCCTTCCGCCTCAGCTATGATCTGCTTTCCGCCTTCCTTTTGTCTCTTCTCCTGTTCCTTCTTTTTTGCAGCTTCTGCCGCCTCTTCCTCACTTTGCAAGAGTGCTTCCGCGTTCTGGTTAAAAACAAAGCGGATGGAATGGGACGTTCCCCAAATGATCATTCCGAAAATAAGGAGCAGCCACAGGTACCAGGTATACAGGAAGATGATCGGATAAATGATGGAGAACGCCACAGGCGCCACCCAGGCCACCGTGATCTTCAGCCAGCTCCAGAAATATCCCACAGAAAGCAGGATGGAATTCTTCACCGCCTGTTTCAGCGTCGTATGATACCTGGCGATCATGGGAAAGAAAAATGCAAGGATCAGCGACAGGAACAAAAGTCCCAGATAAAATACCACCGTATAGAAAAGGGAGATGGCACCGGTCTGGGTGTTAACCACGAGCCATTCCGCAAGAAGTACCGCCACTGCAACCAACAACGCCAGAAAGCCTAATGTCGCCTGTTTAAAATTGCGTTTGAACTCACGGATGTAGCAGCTGAGAATCGTCTCCTCTTCATTCTCCTGCAGGCGGATAGCCGTGGCATAAGTTGCCGCCAGCGATGCACCGATGGTGATAACCGGTATACAGCCCAGAATAAAACAGAGGTTTAATCCGAACATATTTCCAAACGCGTCCAACCCCTTTTTCAGTTTCCATTCTCTCTGCCGGCCGGAACCGCGATCATTGTCTGCCATAATAAAGAATAACCTCTCTATTTCACATTTTTAAAAGAGCAGAGACCGGAGGTCTCTGCTCTGATTCGCTTCATTATATCAAAATCCGCATTGCAACGCAAGTACAGGATTTTTGAATCTGCTTCTTGTGGATCTTACTCCTTAACACCACCAAGTGCAACACCTGCGATGATGTACTTTGATAAGAAGAAGTACATAACCAGAAGCGGGATAACTGTGGTAAGAAGTCCACAGTAGATCAGACCCCAGTCACGATCCTTATCATTTGCCTTCAAAGAGGATACGTACATCGGCATGGTCTGCTTCTGACGCTCTGTTGCAAGGATAATAGACGGTGTGTACAGGTTGTTCCATGTTCCTACGAAACCGAAGATCGCCTGTGTAGCCATAGCCGGCTTCAGAAGCGGAAGAACGATTCTGTTAAACGTAGCGAACTCGGAAGATCCATCGATACGCGCTGCTTCTACGATTTCTACGGAAAGACCGGTCTCCATATACTGCTTCATGAAGTATACGGTAGTCGGACCTGCGATCGCAGGCAGGATGAGCGGCCAGAATGTGCCATACAGTCCTGTCAGCTGGCAAACCTTTACGAAACCAACGACTGATACCTGTGTCGGGATCATCATGATCGCGTAGATAAATGCCCAGATGAACTTCTTTCCCTTGAAATTATATACAGTTACCGCATATGCTGTCAGAGATCCAAAATATACCTGCAGGATCGTAGCCGGTACGGTTACGATCAGCGAGTTCAGCATAGCCTGAAGCACGTTTACACCACTGGTCTTCGCTCCGGACTCCAGGAGGTTCTTGAAGTTCGTGAAGAACTCGCCACCCGGCAGAACCTTCAATCCACTGGTAATATCAGCAGATTTCAGAGTAGAGTTTACGATCAGAATATAAAACGGAAAGATCGAAATGAAGCAGAGAAGGATGCAGACGA
The DNA here is from genome assembly GCA_024681515.1 of Eubacterium sp. GTDB lineage: Bacteria > Bacillota > Clostridia > Lachnospirales > Lachnospiraceae > Eubacterium_Q. The sequence continues at coordinate 27,105 of JAILAR010000161.1, forward strand.
TATAACGTCCTACCTTCCTTGTCTTTAAGCCTTTAACTTCCTGATCCATATCGTCACCTACCTTCCGTCCTTAGATTTTTCCTGCGTAGCCTTATAGAAGATAAGGCTGACTGCCATAGTTACAAAGAACAGCACGATAGAGTAAGCTGCTGCACGACCCATGTTCTGAGAAGGACCTGCGGTCGTATAGTTCTTGATCAGCATCATGACCGTTGTAGTGGAATTAACCGTAGTTCCGGTTCCAAGGTTAACGATCGGGCCACCGTTGTTAAACAGCGACGGGATATCGAACATCTGAAGACCACCGATTGCAGAAGTTACAAGTGTATACTGCAGGATCGGCTTCAGAAGCGGCAGAGTGATCTTGAAGAACTGCTGCTTCGAGTTCGCGCCATCCACCATGGCCGCCTCGTACAGAGACGGGTTGATACCGAGGATACCTGCGGTAAGGATGATCATGGTGTTGCCGTACCACATCCAGAACTGGATGAAGGCAATAATGATCAGAGAAGCCCAGCCGGAACGAAGAATTCCGACATCCGTCGCCATGCCCCATTTTCGTAGCAACGAAGTCAGAGGTCCATTTACCTCAAACAGACTGTAGAAAAGGACAGCGATGGTAGCTGCGGTAATGATATTCGGCATGTACATGATAACCTTGTAGATACCGGTTCCCTTCAGATGGAAACGTACATCTGTGAACCATGCTGCAAGAACAAGTGCAAGCAGGATCTGGGGAATAAAGTTCAGGATCCAGAGGACAGCGGTGATTGCCAGCGCCTTCCAGATCTCAGCATCTCCGGCCTTGCCGAATACATAGTTTGTGAAGTTACCGAAGCCGGTAGTCTCAACGATATTACGACCATTCTTTGCAGAGTAAATCAGGGAATTATAGAAGGTGTAAAGCAGCGGATACAATTGAAATACGAAGAATACGAGGAAAAACGGAATAATGAAAATAACCCCATACTTTCCATGTTCTACAGTTTTTTGCTTTTTCAATTGGTAACCTCCTCCCTTGTTTTTTTCTCTATTTTATTAAAATAATTTCTCTTTTTTATTTCTCTCTTTTTTTATTTCTCTCTTCATAAGACACGCACCAGCACATCTGTGCTGATGCGTGCAATTTGTCTATCACTTATTCAGAGATAAACGCGGTATTTACCTAAGTAGAACTTACTGAGATTACTCAGCTGCCGGGATACCAAGCTGTGTATTGGACTGATCCTTTACATACTGCAGGCACTCGTCAACGCTCTTGTATGTACCAGCGATGTAACCGTTAGCTGCATCAGAGATGAAGGCTTCATAGTTCTTATCCTGGTATGTTACAGCGCCCTGCTGAATATTCTTAGCTGCGTCTGCCCATGTACCATAGGGGTTCTGTCCGCCAAGGAATGCAACACCGTTGTTATCAGCTGCGATCTCGCCGCCGTTAACCAGTCTGTCGTTAGCTGCTGCAGAAGAAACTGCATCACCGGTCTTGTTTGTGATCTGAACCATAACGTCAGCATCGCAAGCCAGCTCGTACAGAAGGAATGCGCAAAGCTCCGGATTCGGAGTATCCTTACCTACAGATACATAGGTACCGCCCCAGTAGTAAGCCTGAGGACCAACGCAAGCGCCCCAAGAACCATTGGTAGCACCATTGCCCTGGAATACGCCGATCATCCACGGGCAAGCGAAGTAGCAGAATACATCTCCGCCATCAGCCATGGAACCAGCCCATCCGCCGTCCCACATCTCAGTCATGTTGGTGTAACCACCGTCAGCCAGCTTCTTAGCTGTCTCGATGTACTGAGAAATGGTTGCATCCGGCTTGAATGTCTCAGAACCGTCTGCTGCAACATTTACCCACTTATCTGTGTGAGCATTGATGATTGCATAGTAAACATCCTTCGGACCGGAAACGATCTTGTAACCCTTTGCCTTCAGCTCATCAGCTGCAGCGAAGAAGGAATCCCAATCCTTGATCTTGTTCTGGATCTCAGCCGGATCATCTGTTCCCCAAACGTCCTTAGCAATAGCACGATTGTAGAATACAGAACCAGCTGTGGACTGCCATGTAACGGCCTTCAGCTCGCCGTTGAAGTTAGCATAGTCCTTTGCATACTGATATGAATCAGCAAGCATGTCATCAGAAATACCGATTGTGTGCAGGTCCAGAGTCTTTGTGTCATCCTCTGTCCAGTACTTTGCAGATCCGATATCAGCCGGGATCAGAGACGGATACTTGTCAGATGTGAAAGCAGCGTCAATTGCCTCAAGAGACTGCTCGGAAGCGATACCAAGGTTGATGTACTCATAGTACTCCTTCAGCTCCGGATGGTTTTCAAGAACTACATCCATCTTCTTGCCGAAGTCATCATCCCAAGAATATGCATAGATCTTCTTGGATGCATCCCAGCCATCCATGGACAGCTGTGTCTTGCCATCAACAGACTTGATTACGTTGCCTGCAGGAGCTTCCGTCTCCGGAGTCTCTGTCTTGTCAGCCTCTGTCTTGTCAGCCTCTGTCTTGGGAGCTTCTGTTGTAGCTGCCGGTGCTGCGGTGTCTGCTGTTGTGGTGCTTGTGCTGTCGCTACCACACGCTACCATGGAAAGACCCATAGCAAGTGTCATAGAGAGAGCAAGTGCCTTTTTGAACTTCTTCACAAAAAAACCCTCCTTTAATTGTGGTTTTGGCTTCCTTCACTTCCGTCTTCTGAAACCAGCCGCACTCTTTCCGTCCATCATCAAGTACCCGAGATACTTAACTCCGTCCTTCAAAAATGAAGCCGGATCCATCCGACATCCGCTCCGGATGCCACCCCGTGTTGCCCGAAATCCTTTAAACGGGCACACGAACAAAAAAGTATTTATCGCAGTCTTCCTGCGACATATCTGCATTATAGGACATAATAAACAATAATGCAACTCTTTTTTTGAATTTTACGGGTTTTTATGTACATATTTGACAAAACTGTTACAAAATAAACTCGGAATTGTTGCATTTAACGGTTTTTTCGGATTTTCGGCCCTTTTTCCTGTAATTTTTTTGTGCATGATTTCATTTTCTGTGATAGAATGGGTTTCGTGCCTGAAAACGCGGACGATTTTTACCGTGAAAATTCAATATACGGCCATGTAAGAAGCAAAAACGAGCAAAATTCAGGAGCAAATATCACATGTCTTCAAAAAATACCAATCCGAAAAAAACAGATCCCAAGAAATCGGATCAAAACAAAAATAATCAAAACAAAAACAGTCAAAACAAAAACAGCCAAAGCAAAAACGCACATAAAGGACCCGTCAATAACGCACCGAAAACGCCGGACACACCGGACGCTTCGGACAGCAAGGTGATCCCGACCACAGTGAAGACCATCGCCGGACAGATCGTGGAGGTTGCCCCGAAGGAACCCAGCCGTGAGGAAGGTGAGTATCGGGAAGATAATCTGGAAATGCGCCAACTGCCTCTCCGTAAGCGCATGGCCATACGAAAGCAGCGCCGTCAGAAAGAGATGGAGGGCATGGTCCGGATGCAGAAGGTGGAATACCTGCTCTCCTATTTCAAGTGGCCCATCATCTTCATCACCGGCGGCATACTGATCCTCCTGCTGTTCTGGATTGCGATCAAAAACTCGACAAAGCCGGTGGCACTGTCCGTCGCCTTTATCAACCTTCCCGACAGCACCGCCGTCACCGAAGAGGTCTTTAACGATTACAATTCATATACCTCCCCTGACGGGATCAAAACAGAGAACATCGGAGGCTTCAAGCTGGACACTGCCGTGCATTTTGATCTGGAAACCTATGCGCAGCAGTATTACGACGACACCAGCGACTACTCTCTCACCCAGTTTCCGATCCTCTGCACATCCGACTTCTATGACATTCTGATCACGGACCGGAAGGGTCTGGAGTTCTGCAGTGCCAGCAACATGATCCTGGATCCGGAGCTCGTCATCTCCGGATACACAGCCGAAGCTCTGCGTGCATATCAGGCAAATGCAAAGGATTCCGAGGGTGTGGAATATTTCTGGGCGTACGACATCACAAACACCGACTTTGCAAAACAGCTGGGCTACACGGAGAAGGTATATCTGGCATTCCCCGGACAGAGCGACAGCAATAAGGAGAACGCCGAGCGTTTTCTGATCTACCTGTTCAAACTTGCCGAATAGTCGATATTCACACGCTTCGCATCTTCCTGCGCTCCGTAAGAACATTCCGGGAGCAGCCGGCCGATACCATAAACCATATATATAATGATGCTGGGGTCAAAAGGTATTTTGCCCCCAGCTGATGATTCGCAGCACGCACACTATGTGTGCAATGTGCTGCTAAAACACTCACGGGCCACGATAAGTGTTTGCACACCTGTCGCAGCCCGTGTTTTTTACGATAGAAAGTCCGTATCAATCCGTCACGAACGGCATGGTTATTTCACTGAAAAACGACAAGCGCCGTGCGTGTTTCAGTCATCCGTCCGGTCCATATTCATGATCATACGCTTTCTTGCAAGCTCATCACTGGCCAGATACTCATCGTAGGTGGTCTGCTTGTCGATCATGCCGGCGGTTGTAAGCTCGATGATCCGGTTTGCCGTAGTCTGAATGAACTGATGGTCCTGGCACGCAAAGAGCACCACGCCGGGGAACTTGATCAGCGCATTGTTCAGGGACGTGATGGACTCCATGTCCAGATGGTTCGTGGGCTCATCCAGGATCAGACAGTTGGTCCCCATGATCATCAGTTTGGAGAAGAGGCAGCGCACCTTCTCACCTCCGGACAGAACCCGGAGTTTCTTCACGCCGTCATCACCGGCGAAAAGCATACGGCCAAGGAAGCCGCGGACATAGGTAGCATCCTTCTCCTCGGAGAACTGGGTCAGCCAGTCCACGATGATCAGGTCGTTGTCAAATTCCTTCGTATTATCCTTCGGGAAGTAGCCCTGGGATGTGGTAACGCCCCACTTGTAGGTTCCCTCATCCGGCTCCTCTTCTCCCGCCAGGATCTTGAACAGCATGGTGGTGGCCAGTACGTTCGGTCCTACAAATGCGATCTTATCTTCCCTTCCCACGGTGAAGCTGATGTTATCCAGCAGCTTTACGCCGTCCACGGTCTTGGAGATGTTGTGCACCTCCAGCACTTCATTTCCGATATCCCGCTTCGGCCGGAAATCGATGTAGGGGTACTTACGGCTGGAGGGGCGGATCTCCTCCAACTGGATCTTCTCCAGAGCTTTCTTACGGGAGGTTGCCTGCTTGGACTTGGAAGCATTTGCAGAGAACCGGGCGATGAATTCCTTCAGCTCCTTGATCTGCTCTTCCTTCTTCTTGTTGGCTTCCTTCATCTGACGGATCATCAGCTGGCTGGACTCGTACCAGAAATCGTAGTTGCCGGCATAGATCTGGATCTTGCCGTAGTCCAGATCCGCAATATGGGTGCAGACACGGTTCAGGAAATATCGGTCATGGCTGACAACGATGACCGTGTTCTCAAAATCAATAAGGAAATCCTCCAGCCAGGCAATAGCGTCCAGATCCAGGTGGTTGGTAGGCTCGTCCAGCAGCAGATTGTCCGGGTTGCCGAACAGCGCCTGTGCCAGCAGCACCTTCACCTTCAGATTGTCGTCCAGTCCGGCCATGGGAGCATAATGAAACTCCGTATCCACGCCCAGACCGTTCAGCAGGTTGGCCGCATCACTCTCGGCATTCCAGCCGTCCATTTCCGCGAATTCACCTTCCAGCTCGGAGGCACGGATCCCGTCTTCCTCAGAGAAATCTTCCTTCATGTAGATGGCATCCTTCTCTTTCATGACCTCATAGAGACGCTTGTTCCCCATGATCACGGTATCCATGACATTATAATCATCATATTTGAAATGGTCCTGTTCCAGAATAGACAGCCGCTCACCCGGATCCATGGTGATATCACCGGTGGTGGTCTCCAGCTGTCCGGACAGGATCTTAAGGAACGTGGACTTTCCGGCTCCGTTGGCACCGATCAGACCGTAGCAGTTCCCTGGCGAAAATGTGATGTTGACCTCCTCAAACAGGGCTTTCTTTCCGAATCGGAGGGAGACATTGTTTGCACTGATCATTGTTTAATATCCTCTTACTCTTTCTGTATATTTCGTATTCCCCAATACCCGTTACAGAAATGCTACTCTGCGGAATTTTTTCCGACTGTCTTATTTGTGACTGCCTTATTTCCGACCGCCTTTTTTTCAACCGGTTTCCTTGTTACGGTTTTCTTTGCAGCCGTCGGTTTTACGGTTGCTTTCTTTACAGCTGTTTTTCTGATCCCCGATTTCTGTCCGGCCGTTACTTTGCCCTTCTGCGCTGCAGCCTTCTTTAAGCCCGTACGCCCTCTGACCGCCTTTTTCCCAACGCGTCCTGCTTTTTTCTCTGCCTTTGCCTCTGCCTGAGCGGCTTTCGGATCCTCATCCGGGAGCTCATCGATCAGTTTTTCGATCAGCCGTTTCTTGCTGAACATATCATATCCCAGCAGATAGATGAACGCCATCTTGTTCAGATACGCATCCTCATTCTGCGGAAACCTTTTCTCCACCAGCGCCGCCGCTTTTGCGGTGCTCGCTTCGATATTGAAATACTGCGATTTCTCCAGCTCATAGATATCGTTATAGATCTCCGCCATCTTTTCGGCATTACCGAAATGCAGCGTCATAGGCGTCAGGATCTTCTGGATATCGCCGATGGGCAGGACATTTTTCAGATAATAAATATAGATCAGAAGAATGATATGCTCCTTGGAGTATCTTTTATTCTTCGGCGGCGGGAGCAGACGGTTCTTGGTGTAATTGTTGATCATGGTCTTGGTAAGGATCTTGTCTTCCTGCGTCCGCTTGTTATGCTCCAGCTGCTGATCCATAAACCGCGTCACCTGATCCATATACAGCTCGATCTCCGGGATATCCTCCGGAATGATAAAGTCCAGGCGGATCATGTCCCGGATCTCCCGTTTCAGTTGAAGGAGTTGTTCATCCATGATTCTTCCTCTTCTCAAATATAGTTGATGCCGGGGTCAAAAGATATTTTGCCCCCAGCTGACGTCCCGTGCCCGGAAAAGCAGGAGGGTCAGTCCGTCTCCCCTTCCGCATCCTCTTCCGGTGGTGTCTTCACCGTTACCGTCACACGCTCCACACGGTTTCGGCAAGCGGCAGTCACCTTCATGTGAACCTTTTCATTTTCTACTGCATCTCCCACATCCGGCAGCCGGTCCAGAAGCTCGATCACCAGACCGCCTACGGAGTCATAATGCTCACTGCCCAGTTCAATCCCAAGCACATCGGAAAGATCATCCAGCTTCACGGATGCATCCACATCGTAAACACCGTCCGAAACCTTCTTGATCCATTCCGCCTCGCCCTCATCGTACTCATCCCGGATATCTCCGACGATTTCCTCGATCAGGTCCTCCATGGTGATCAGGCCTGCCGTAACGCCATACTCATCCAGCACGATACACATGGTCGTGGATGAGGCCTTCATGTCCTTGAAGATCTGCGCCGTCCGCTGATATTCATACACAAATACCGGCTTTCGCATGATCTTCTCGACCTTTACCGCATTTCGTCCGTATTTTTCTGCAAAAAGGATCAGATCCTTTACATGCAGGATCCCTTCGATATGATCTCTGCTTTCCCGGTATACCGGAAGCCTCGAGAAGGTTTCTTCCTCCAGGAGTTTCAGCAGATCATTATAATCCGCATCGATTTCCGCACAGATCATGTCCGTTCTGGGGATCATAACGTCCTTTGCCACCGCATCACCGAAGTCCACCACATTGGTGATCATCTTCTGCTCTTCCTTCTCGATAACGCCCTCTTCATGACTGACATCCACGATGGCCCGAAGCTCCGATTCCGTCATCTGATCCTTCTTATCCGGATCGATCCGGAGAAGAAAGAAGATCCCTCTGGAAATGGCATTCAGGATCCAGATCACCGGCGTAAGGATGATCGACAATCCCCGGATCGGAACCGCATAGAACAGACTAAGCTGAAGATTATACAGTGTAGCCAGATTCTTCGGCACGATCTCACCGAAAAGCAGGACCAGAAAAGTCAGGATCCCCGTAGCCACACCGATCACATTGTTGCCGAACACGCGCGTCACAAAGATCGTCGTAAGTGCGGAAGCCGACAGATTCACAATATTATTCCCGATCAGGACCGTTGTAAGAAGCCGCGTGGGATCCTCACGGAGCCGCAGGACGCGCGCCGCCTTCTTTGCCTTCCGTCCGCCCTCATCCACCAGCGCCCGGAGTTTATTCAGATTGACCGTTGTGAGCGCCGTTTCCGCCGACGAGAAAATGCCGGACAGGATCAGCAGCACGATAAGGATACAGAGTTGTATCCACGACCCGGAGTCCATCTGACTTTACCACCTCTTATTCCACACTTTGCGCCTAAGGCGCTCCGTACATCATCACTTTCCGGGCTTTGTGATCCCCAGCCGTTCAAAGATCCGCTCATAGCTTCCGTTTCCCTGGATCATGGAGCGGTTCACCCGGCTGATGGTCGCTGTTGACGCACCGGTTTCCTTTGCGATTTCGATATACGTCTTCTCCTCGTACAGCATTTTTGCCACGGCAAAACGCTGGGCGATGGACACTACCTCATTTGTAGTGCAGACATCGTCAAAAAACTGATACAGTTCTTCTTTCCCCTCAAGGCAGAGGATCGCATCGAAAAATGCGTCCACCGTATTGGTTCGTATGGTCTTCTCCATTCCTCTCCCCCAAATAACATTTCATCACTTCGTTCTTCGATATGACCGTATACCGCTTTATTTCTTACCTTATTTCTTACTCTCTTTGCGGATCCAGACTGCCGCTGCCGCGCGGTTTACATAAAACTCGCCAAAACCTTCACTGTCGATCTTGATATTGTATTTTGCATTTCCTGTCACATCCGAGAAATGCGCGCCGGCAAACTGTTTTCCGATGTACATCCGCTTGGTACCGCCGCGACCGTCGGAAAGCACCACCGCCAGACCGGAATCCGGATGCTCCTCATCGCCCTCTCTGGTCCAGCCGATGCAGTCCGGATCATCGAAATAATCATGCTGCGGACCATACGCTCTGGTCTTCCGAACCTTCAGCAGCTTGTCCAGAAGTGTCTTGCACCCTTTGGACTTGTCATGCGGAATACCGAAATAATCCCCGTAGAATACACATGGATATCCGTCCCTGCGAAGCAGGATCAGGGTATATGCCAGCGGCTTGAACCAGTCTGCCACCCAGGATTCCAGGGACTGACCCGGCTGCGTATCATGGTTGTCAACAAATGTCACCGCATGCATGGGATCACACTGGGTCAGCGTTCCGTCAAATATCCTGCGGAGATCATATGCCCCCTCCGCCTTTGCACAGTAGTAAAAATTATTATGCAGCGGAACATCAAAGAGAGACGCCTCTTTGTTGATCTTTGCAAGATACTCCATGAGAGTATTCACATTTTCATTCCAGTACTCTCCGACGGAGAAGAGTTCCTTACCTGTCTGCTCGCGAACCTTTGTAAGGAATTCACGGTAGAAGGAGGAGGGAATGTGCTTGCAGGCATCCAGGCGGAAGCCGTCCACACCTGTCTCCTTCACATACCAGACAGCCCAGCGAACTGCCTCCTCAAACACCTCCGGATTGGAGAAATCGATATCGGCTCCCATCAGATAATCGTAGTTGCCGAACTCCTTGTCCACACCCTCATCCCACTCTTTGCCGGAAAACTTGAAGATAGAACGCTTTGCCCGGTTCTGGTCCCAATCGATCCCGTCGAAATGCGTCCAGTTCCAGGTAAAATCAGAGTACTTTCCTTTTCTTCCGGGGAACGTGAATTTTGTCCATGCGCCGATCACACGGCTGTCCCCGATCATCTGGTAACGGCTGTGTTCATTGAACTCCTGCGCAGAAACGGACTCCACTTCATCCGCCCCCATTTTATGATCCAGGACCACGTCCGCATAAACATTGATCCCTTTTCCCTGTAATGCGGCTATGGCAGCCAGATAATCCTTCTTCGTTCCGTATTTCGTACGGACACTTCCCTTCTGGCGGAACTCACCCAGATCATAAAGATCATACGCGCTGTAACCGATATCTTCCGAACCTGCTGCTCCTTTATATGCCGGCGGAAACCACACGCTCGTGATCCCTGCCGTTTTCAGCTTTGCAGCATCCTCCGATGCTTTTTTCCAGAGTTTTCCGTCAGACGGAAGATTCGCTTCAAAGTACTGCATCAAAGTTCCGTTCTCTACCATAATCCACTCTGCCTCCTGTATCAAAAACATTTTACTCTATTATTCGAGTCCGTGCTTCGCAGACATATTCTTTGGTATTATAGCAAACTTTAACGCTTTATTCAACTAAAACGCATACTTCACAACCCGGCCCAAGTCTGTTATAATACCCCGTGTATTTTCAACGAAAATGATACGGAGGGAAATCCCGAATGAAGATCGGAGAAGACAGGCGGATCAAGGCTGTGATCCGGAAACTGGGGAGGGACATCCTGGTGACGGAATCCTTTCAGTCCGAGGAAAACTACATACAGCACGGCGAGATCACCTGCTATGAGCATTCCCTTGCGGTCACCTATATGAGCGTCTGGCTGGCCTGTAAACTGCGGCTTCGGATGGATCTGAAAAGCGTGGTCCGGGGCGCACTGCTCCATGACTACTTCCTGTATGACTGGCATGATGACGAAGCCTGGCACCGTTTGCACGGATACCACCATGCACGCACGTCTCTCATCACGGCCTGCAGGGATTTTCCCCTGAACCGGACGGAAAAGCAGATCATCTACAGGCACATGTTCCCGCTGAACATCAGCCGGTTTCCGAACAGTAAAGAGGTGGCACTGGTCTGTATCGCGGATAAGATCTGCGCTACCATCGAAACGATCCGAAGATCAAAATATGATCCAGTCATTTACAAAGGGCTGCGGCTGCCAATCGAAGTACCGATGAAACCGCGCGCGAACCGCGCCGCCGTCCTGAAAGTGTACGAATAAAACAGGTGCGACATCGAAGCATCCATCGATGGAGGCATGGCTCTTATGAACAATTAACAGGAGGAAAAAAAGCATGTCATATGCAAGCG
>JAILAR010000007.1 GCA_024681515.1 Eubacterium sp.
AAAGGACACGCCAAAATCACTGAGAAGCCTTATTCCATAAGGGGTTAATGAATAATGAACGCCCTATGATGTTATGAGGTGTTATACCGTGTCGAGAGCGTCCGCGAAGCTGATAAGGGAAAAAACAAGGGAAAGAAAACAGGACAAAACGAGATAACACCAGGCGGTGGAATGACAGAGATATGCGGATTTATGAAGAGCAGCTTCAATTTTTTTTGTTTCAAAAAGAAGCCCGGTATGTTACAATGATAATTGGGGTAGTAAAAAACAGAAAGAGGGGTGGTAGTCTATGATCTACACAGTGACTTTCAATCCGTCTCTGGATTATATCGTAACTGTGGATGATTTTCGTCTCGGCATGACCAACCGGACCACTTCGGAGCTTATGCTTCCCGGTGGAAAGGGAATCAATGTATCTATCGTTTTATCCAACCTGGGAATTGAAAATACTGCATTTTATTTTGCCGCAGGCTTTGTGGGAGATGAGATCACCCGCCGTATCACGGAGAGCGGGATCCGCGCGGAGGCGATCCCTGTCGGGGACGGATGCTCCCGGATCAACCTGAAGCTGAAATCCATCGACGGCACGGAGATCAACGGCATCGGACCGGGGATCACGGACCGCCATGTGGAGGAGCTTCTCGGCAAGCTGGACGGGCTGAAGGAGGGAGACACCCTGGTTCTTGCGGGGAGTATACCATCCTCCATGCCAAGCACGATCTACAGTGATATCATGCAGCGGCTGCAGGGAAAGGGGATCCGTATCGTGGTGGATGCGACGAGGGAGCTTCTGTTAAATGTGCTGCAGTTCCATCCGTTCCTGGTGAAGCCCAATAATCATGAGCTGGGAGAGATCTTCGATGTGGAGCTCCGGACCCGGGTAAGTGTCGTGCCCTATGCGAAGAAGCTGCAGGAACAGGGCGCACAGAATGTCATCGTTTCCATGGCGGGAGAGGGCGCAGTCCTGGTGGCTGCGGACGGAACCGTCTCCATGCACGAGGCACCGAAGGGAACCCTTGTGAACGGCGTGGGAGCCGGTGATTCCATGGTGGCAGGCTTTCTGGCCGGATGGGCGGAGAAGGCGGATTATGAACATGCATTCCGGATGGGGCTGGCTGCCGGCAGCGCCAGTGCATTTTCGGAATACCTTGCTACAAAAGAAGAAGTACGGTCGGTCTATGACAGCATCCGTTGATCACGGATGAGGACCGGGCAGATCTGACCCCGAAATGAATGAGTCACCCGTTAATACAGGCAACTACGTGTTTACTAAAGGAGAAGGAGGGCAGTGTATGAGGATTACGGACCTGCTCGATCGAAAAAGCGTTGACCTGACGGCGAAGCCACAGGACAAGAAGCAGGCCATGGATATGGCGGTCGAGTTGATGGCAAAAGGTGGACGGCTGAAGGATAAGGAAGCGTATCGGAAGCTGGTATATGCCCGCGAGGAGGAAAGTACCACCGGCGTGGGCGGAGGTATTGCGATCCCGCACGGAAAGGGCGACTGTGTTGCCAAGGCAGGACTTGCGGCGATGGTGATCAAGGAAGGCGTGGATTATGAAGCGCTGGATGATGAACCCGTGGATCTGCTGTTCCTGATCGCGGCACCGGATACCAAGGACAATGTGCATCTGGATGTGCTTTCCAAGCTGTCCATGATGCTGATGGATGAAGAATTCAAAGAGAAACTGATGAATGCGGGCTCCGTGGATGACTTCCTGAAGATCATCGACGAAGCGGATGAAGAGAAGAAGAGCGTGGATGACAGTCTCGCGGATACAGCCCTGACGGGAGATGGTATCAAGATCGTAGCCGTTACCTCCTGCCCTACGGGTATCGCTCATACCTATATGGCGGCAGAGGGTCTGGAGAAGGCAGCGAAGAAGGCGGGAGTTCAGATCAAGATCGAGACCCGGGGATCCTCGGGAGCGAAGAATCAGCTGACGGCGGAGGATATCAAGGCCGCGGATGCAGTCATCGTCACGGCAGATGCCAAGGTTCCCATGGAGCGGTTCAACGGAAAGCCGGTGATCCAGCGGAAGGTAGCCGACGGTATCAACAAGGCGGACGAACTGATCGACCTTGCGGTAAATGGGAAAGCGCCGATCTTCACGGCGGAGAGCAGCAGCGAGAGCAGTGCCTCCTCTTCGGCATCCGAGGGCAAGGGCGGTGCCCATAAGGTATATACCCAGCTGATGAGCGGTGTATCCCACATGCTTCCCTTCGTCATCGGCGGCGGTCTGCTGAAGGCCATCGCGTTCCTGATCGATACGCTGGCAGGCTATGGTGAGACCGGAGGAAGCAACTTCGGTTCCATGACACCGTTCTCTGCATTGCTGATGTATATCGGCGGGCTGGTCATGGATCTGATGATCCCGGTACTGGCCGGTTATATCGCATATGCCATCGCTGACCGTCCCGGTCTTGTGGTCGGTTTTGCGGGCGGTCTTCTGGCGGCTCACGGAAATGCGGTTCTTGCAGCCTATACGCAGTTTGCGGACAAGGATAATATCATAACGAAATTCGCCTTTACGGGCGAGGGCGTGAATACGGTCTCCGGTTTCCTGGGCGGTATCCTGGCCGGTTTCCTGGCGGGGTACATCGTGCTCTTCCTGATGAAGATATTTGCGCATCTGCCACAGGCATTGGATGGTATAAAACCCACGCTGATCTATCCGCTGCTGGGTGTGTTTATCATCGGCATCCTGATGTGCTTCATCTTCAACCCGCTGATCGGTGTTGTAAATGATGCGCTGTCCAGCGGACTTTCCAAGCTGGCGGATGCGGATATGCTTTGGCTGCTGGGTCTGATCCTGGGAGGCATGATGGCCATCGATATGGGCGGTCCCATCAACAAGGCGGCGTATGCAACGGGCGTCGGTCTTCTGGCGACGGCCAACGGGCTTGCAGCCTCCGATCCGAAGGCGCAGGCATGCTACATCGCCATGGCAGCCATCATGGTCGGCGGTATGGTTCCGCCGGTAGGCATCGCGCTTGCATGCTGGTTCTTCCCGAAGAAATTCACCAAGGCAGAACGCGGCTCTGCGGTATCCAATGTGGTCATGGGTGCATCCTTTATCACAGAGGGCGCGATCCCGTTTGCGGCTGCGGATCCGCTGCATGTCATTCCATGTACACTGGCCGGCTCAGCGGTGGCAGGCCTTTTATCCGCAATCTTTGAATGTACGCTGATGGCTCCTCACGGAGGCGTCTTCGTATTCGCTACGGTAGGTAAACCCTTCCTTTACATCCTGGCATGGCTCATCGGTTCCGCAGTGACCTGTGTGATGCTGGGGCTGCTGAAGAAGAATGCGATGGAAGTTTAGGTTTATTATTATAAATTAGGAGGACGATTCATATGGTTTCATTTGATTACACGATCAAGGATGTTCACGGGATTCACGCAAGACCGGCTACGGATCTTTTCAAGATGACGAAGCAGTACGGTTCCGTTGTAAAGGTTAAGAAGGGTGAGAAGGAAGTTCCCTTCAAGGGAGTTATGGGGATCATGGCTCTGGGAGCAAAGCAGGGCGATACGGTGACCTTCTCCTTCGACGGTCCGGATGAAGCGGAAGAGCTGGAGGCTGTAAAGGCTTTCATGGAAGCTAATCTGTAAGACAGGATTGCAGCGCAGTGACTTATATGGGGAGCCACTGCGCTTTTTTACATGGAGAGGAGACTTTATATGGTCATATACGAAGGGAAAGCAGTATTTGAAGGGGTTGCAATCGGAAAGCTTTCGGTGTATAAAAAGAACGAAGAAACCGTTAAGCGGGAAAAGGTGACGGATGTGGAAGCTGAGGTTGCCCGTTATGCCGCGGCGCGGGAGACTGCGACAGAGCAGCTGCAGGCGCTCTATGAAAAGGCCGTGAAGGAAGTGGGTGAGGCCGGAGCGGAGATCTTCGAGGCCCATCAGATGATGGTGGAGGACGGAGATTTCATCGACTCGGCGGAGAATATCATCCGCACCCAGTCCGTGAATGCGGAATTCGCGGTAGCGGAGACCGGAGACAATTTCAAGAAAATGTTCGAGGAAATGGATGATGAGTATTTCCGCGGAAGAGCCGCTGACGTCAAGGATATCTCGGAGCGGATCATCCGGATCCTGCAGGGCAGCGGAAATGCGGGGATCCAGACGGATGAGCCGGTGATCGTTGTAGCGGATGACCTGGCACCCTCCGAGACGGTACAGATGGATAAGGATAAGATCCTGTCATTTGTGACCGTGCATGGTTCTGCCAATTCCCATACATCCATTCTCGCGAAGACCATGAATATCCCGGCCATCATCGGCTGTGATATCCCTCTGTCGGATGAGGTGGACGGCAGGGAAGCCATCGTGGACGGCTTTGAGGGCAAGGTCTATGTGGATCCCGAGCCGGAGATCCTGGAAGCAAA
>JAILAR010000043.1 GCA_024681515.1 Eubacterium sp.
ACTGGGTGTGATCTACTGCGTAACCGGAGATGAGAGCATCCATTCCATAAAGGATCTGGCAGGAAAGACCGTGCTTTCCACCGGTCAGGGCGCAACGCCGGAATATGCGCTGGCATATCTCCTGCAGGAAAATGGTATTACGGACTGCCAGGTGGAGTTTAAGTCTGAGGCAACGGAGATCGCAGCGCTGCTGGCAGAGGATCCGATGCAGATCGCCATTCTGCCGCAGCCATTTGTAACTGTTGCGGAAAAGCAGAATGAAGCACTGAAGACCGCGTTTTCCCTGACAGACGAATGGGATGCCCTGGGTAAGGATTCCAAGTTCCTGACGGGCGTTACCATCGTTCGCAGTGATTTCCTGGAGGCACATCCGGAGGCAGTGCAGACCTTCATGGAAGAGGCAAAGGCCAGTGCGGAGAAGGCTGTGTCCGATGTGGACGGCACCGCAGAGCTGGTGGCTTCCTACGGTATCATCGAGAAAGCGCCCATTGCGAAGCTGGCGCTGCCGCAGTGCAACATCGTCTTCCTGGACGGCGCAGAGATGAAGAGCGCCCTCAGCGGATATCTGCAGACACTGTTCGACCAGAATCCGAAATCCGTGGGCGGTGCGATGCCCGGGGAGGATTTTTACTACTAAGAGCGATAATTCCATGGAGCGGCGGAAGGCGTGAAGTGTGGAATAAAAATGGGGTAGCACTATGTGGAAAGAAAAGGGTGAAAAAGTAGAGAAGAAAATGGTCACCACCTGGTCATCCTATATCAGGGATCATTTGTTTATCTACGTTGGCAGTATCGTATTATGCGTCGCACTTGCGATCCTCGGAATCTATTTTTTATTTCGACCGTCAGCGGGTTCTGCGTCGGTGCAATTATGCGGTCGAGGCCACCATCACCAGCGTTTCGGAATCGCGCGATCTGGATGACAGTTCGAAGATCACTTACTACGCGAAATTCGAATTTAGATATAAGGACAAGCTGTATACCCCGAAGGAGACATATCGTGCCATAAATCAGAAGATGGAAGCAGGGGATCATTTTACGTTGATGCTCAACGCCGATGATCCGTCGGAATTCTGCTTCCCCGGTGGGATCCCGTGCAAGGCGCATAATCATGCGTACAACCTCTATCTGTACGGGACAGCGTTCTTCTTTGTAGTCGCTCTCTTCATGACGCTGAAAAGCATCTCCGATTTCAAACATGTCCGAAAGACCATGTTCTATGAGGAAATGCAGGCCGAGGAGGAAGCGGCACGTCTCGAGCAGGAGCGCGAGAAGGCGCTGGAGAAAGAGTCGCTGGAGCGAGAAGGGTATCATCCGCCCAGGGAGTAGCGCGAAGTGTGGAATAAATCATCAATGAGCACGGACTCGAAACGGAAAAGAAAAGTGGATAAGTGTGGAATATGAAAAAGCTGATCATCATCTGCATATGGCTTCTTCTGTGGCAGGGGATCGCGTTACTGGTAGGAAATAACATCCTTCTGGTGGGCCCCTGGGAGACTCTGTGTGCGTTGGTGCGTCTGGCTGGAACGGGAGAGTTCTGGCAGTCCCTTGGCTGGACATTTCTCCGGCTGCTGCTGGGGATCCTGCTGGGAACCGGCCTGGGATTTCTGCTGGCTTACGCTGCAAATCGGAAATCCCTGCTGCGGGAATTCCTGCAGCCGGCGGTGCATTTTATCAAAGCCATCCCTGTGGTGAGCTTCGTGATCCTGCTTCTGATCTGGACCGGAAATACCTGGGTGGCGTTTTACGTCGTGTCGCTGGTGACCTTCCCCATCGCATACCTGAATATGCTCAGCGGACTGTCGGCCATGGATCCGAAGCTCACGGAAATGGCGCAGGTCTTCCGGATGTCCGGGGGCAGGCGTTTCCGCTACGTGGAGCTTCCGCAGCTCCGCGCCGGCATTTCTGCGGCGCTGGCCCTGACCGTGGGCATGGGCTTTAAGAGCGGCATCGCAGCGGAGGTCATCGGACAGGCGCTGCACACCATCGGAAATGAAATGTATCGCTCCAAGATCTACCTGGAAACCGCGGAACTTTTCGCCTGGACCGCAGTGGTGATCCTGTGCTCCTGGCTGACGGAGAAGGGACTGCAGTTGCTTCTGCG
This sequence comes from Eubacterium sp., assembly GCA_024681515.1. Lineage (GTDB taxonomy): Bacteria > Bacillota > Clostridia > Lachnospirales > Lachnospiraceae > Eubacterium_Q. Next base: position 2,105 of record JAILAR010000043.1, read on the forward strand.
GCGGGTAAGTCGTCAATGATATATGAGAGGAACCGAGCATGAAGATCCATGCCGATAAACTATATAAGCGCGTCGAAATAACGGACGGCTCAGAGGGAGCGTACATGCTCCGGCCGGTCTCCTTTGATATCGAGCAGGGAGAACATGTCCTTGTGACAGGCGCATCCGGCAGCGGGAAGACCACGCTGCTTTCTTTGATTGCGGGATTGCAAAAGCCGACCGGTGGAACACTTTCGCTGTCGGTGGATGGAGGAATGTCGGAGAAGGCGCCGGAGAGGACGTCGGGCGATAACCGAGTCTCCATGATGTTTCAGGAGAATCGCCTGCTGAATGAGCTTTCGGCGGTGCGTAATATTCAGGTGATCCTGCCGAAACATTTTCGTAGAACGTATGATGTAAGTATGATCGATGGTTCCGGAAAAAAGACGGGAGATGGTGGCAGATCCGATTCATCTGTCAATCACTCAGAGCCGGAAGCGAGGGAGTCGGTGGAAGCACTCATCCGCCGGCATTTGGAAAATGTGCTTCCCGGAGTTTCCCTGGATAAGCCGGTATCAGAACTCTCCGGTGGGGAGAGGCGCCGCGTGGCGCTGGTGCGTGCGATCCTGGCGCCGGGAGAGGTGCTGCTTCTGGATGAACCGTTTACCGGACTGGATGAGGCGGCGATGCAGACGGTGAAGGAATACATCGAGAAGGAAACGGTGGGGAGGACCGTGCTCCTGACGGACCACGAAGGAACGCATTTTCCCGAGTGGAGGAAGATAACTTGTTTATGAACTATGAAAGCGCGAGGTATGCGTGTGCAATGAGCCAGGCGGGCGTGGTTCATATTATGATGCTGGGGTCAAAAGGTATTTTGTCCCCAGCTGATGATTCGCAGCACGCACACTACGTGTGCAATGTGCTGCTAAAACACTCACGGCTCTCGTCATTTTGCTGTGCAGAATGACTACACCGTTCGTGTTTTGCGGGTCAATTAAGGTCTCAAGCGACCGCGCAAGCGCATCGCTTGGACCTTTTGACCCTATCATCATATTATAGTATTGACAGGAGATTTGACATGATAACGAACGACCAGGGCATCGTAAGCCTGAAACATAAAATTTTGGAGGAAGTTGCGCGGCTGGCGTGGAACGATAATCTGACGGAGGAAGCGAAGGATGCGCTGGTATATCAGCTGATCCCGGGACCCATCGCGCAGTATCGGTGCTGCATTTACAAGGAACGTGAGATCGTGCGGCAGCGGATCCGTCTGGCGGAGGGGCTTTGCCCCACGGCAGATCCGGATCAGCAGTCGGACAATGTGATCCAGGTGATCCGTCCGGCCTGCGAGGAGTGTCCCATTTCCTCGTATACCGTGACCGACAACTGCCGGCTCTGCGTGGGCAAGCCCTGCCAGAGCTCCTGTAACTTCGGAGCGATCTCCATCGGTCATCACCGCTCCCATATCGATCCCTCCAAATGCAAGGAGTGTGGAAGATGCGCGGAGGCCTGTCCCTACGCGGCGATCGCGCATCTGGAGCGTCCCTGCAAGAAGGCCTGTCCCTCAGGGGCCATCACCTACGACGAGTATGGCATTTGCAGGATCGACGAATCGAAATGCGTTCAGTGCGGACACTGCATTCATATGTGCCCCTTTGGAGCCATTTCCGCAAAATCATATTTGGTTGACATAATTCGAGAAATCAAGTCCGGAAAGAAGGTCATCGCCATGTGCGCACCGGCCACGGAAGGCCAGTTCGGAGCGGACATTTCCATGGCATCCGTTCGCGCAGCCCTACAGAAAATGGGCTTCGCGGACATGGTGGAGGTGGGCCTCGGCGGAGACATGACGGCGGCTTACGAATCCAAGGAATGGGCGGAGGCGCTGGAGACCGGGCGGAAGATGACCACCTCGTGCTGTCCTGCATTTATCAATCTGCTCCGGAAGCAGTTCCCGCAGCAGTTCGAGGAGAACAAATCCGAGATCGTGTCGCCCATGTGCGCCGTTTCCCGGTATCTGAAGGCGGTGAACCCCGGGTGTGTTACGGTGTTCATCGGACCCTGCGTGGCGAAGAAGGCGGAGTCGCAGGATCCGTCCGTGCCGGACAATGCGGACTATGTCATGACCTACGGCGAGTTCCGCGCACTGCTTCGTTCCCGCGATATCGAGCTGAAACCGGTAGAAGAGGGCTACCAGGAGGCAACCATCTTCGGCAAACGTTTCGCGGCCAGCGGCGGCGTGGCAAATGCCGTGATGGAATGCATGCAGGAGCGCGGCGTGGACACGTCCCAGATCAAGCTCCGTAAATGCGCGGGTCCGAAGGAATGCATCCAGGCGGTGACGCTGCTGAAGTTCGGCAAGCTGCCGGAGGATTTCATCGAGGGTATGTACTGCCCCGGCGGCTGTGTGGGCGGTCCCTCGAAGCACAAGGCAGAAAATGAGATCATGCGTGCCCGGGAGGGTCTGCTGCAGAAGGCGGAAGACCGGAAGGTGCTGGAAAATCTTGAGCAGTATCCCATGGACAAATTCTCCATGTACCGCGACGGAAGGATGGCGTGAGCCGGCAGGTGCGTGACGCGAGGTCGGGTGAGAGGAGCCTCATAGAGAAGCCGCAGAGAGAAGCCGCAGAGAAATACTGGCAGAGAATGATCAATGTCATTAAGCTAAGAAAAAGTCTGTCATTCTGAGGAGCGTAGCGACGAAGGATGACATACAGACTTAACTTATTGACATTGAGAAAATGATACTTCGGTGAGATATCACGGACTACGTGGTATCGTGGGAGAAGAATGAAGAAAATCAGATTACAATCTACATATCTTCAGACAATATTTTGCGCAGTCTCTGTAGCGGCGTGTCTTACTGCGCCCATGCTCTGCGGGACGCAGGCTTTCGCATGCGTGAATGATTCCGGGATTGTCAGTGCTTCTGATCTCAATGCCATGGCCGACACATCCACCGGTACCTGGCACAAAAACTCCCGTGGCTGGTGGTATGCATACCCGGATGGAAGCTATGCGAAAAGCTGCTGGCTGCAGCTGAAGGGCGTGTGGTACCATTTCGATGCGGTGGGATATATGCAGACCGGCTGGCTGAAGATCGGAGGAAAATGGTATTTCCTTGCGGCAAATGGTGCCATGCAGACGGGTTGGAGAGAGATTCAGGGAAAAAGGTATTTCTTTCAGGCGGACGGTGTGATGGCTGCGAAGCGCTGGGTGGGAAGGCATTACCTGAGTGCGAGCGGTGCCATGACGAAGTCGTTGGAGAAGACGGGGTATTCGATCCCGTCGTATTTCCGGACGCAGCTGTATGATACGGCGCAGGAGCTGGATAAACTGCAAACAGATCCCTGGGTTTCTGCAGTCGTCATCACGGACACCCACGGCTCTCGGAACAGCGGAAATTCCGCGTCACTTGTCCGATACCTGCTGGAGCATTCGTCTGCGGACCGGTGTCTGTGGCTGGGGGATCTGTCGGAGCCTTGGTTTGATGATGAAGGAGCGCAGTATCAGGCCTACGCGAAGAATCTCTTGCCCTGTGCGGATCAGGTATATGTGACCATCGGAAATCACGACCGGCAGGAATTGGGTAGGTACAGCCGGAAAAAGATAGAGGTGATCTACAAAGATTTTCTGGAGAAGAAAGCGGCAGCGGGGCAGTTGCAGGGCGAGCCGGAGAACTTTTATTATTACATGGATGATCCGGCAAGAAAGTTGCGGTGGCTGGTGCTGAACACCTCGAACATTTCCGCCAGTCAGTACCACATGTCCGATGTGGAGCTAACCTGGATCGCCGAGGCGCTCTGCCTCCCGGACACGGATTGGAGCGTGGTGATCTTTGGACACGAGGATATCGATGTCAATGCGAATCAGCCATACACCTCGAAGGACGGAGAACAGCTGGCGGAAATGATCGCAGGCTGCAACGGACATGTGGTGGGGTATATCTGTGGACATGAGCATTTGGATCTGCAGACATTTGCTCAACAGGGCTTTTATCAAACAATCCTCACCAGTGATGCGATCATGCCGGGACAGAAGGACCGGAAATCCGGCACGGCTGCGGAAGCAGCGGTTACGGTGGTGAGCATCAACACCGCCACCGGAGAAGTGCGGTTCCAGCGGATCGGAGCATCGTTGGGAGAGAACGTGCAGGGATACAATTTCCGTACGATCGAGGATGAAGAGTGAGAGGACAGGTCGGTCCGAGAAAAGTATCAGTGCCTGGTCCGCTGTGCCGAGGACAATTTATGTGATGGGAATCGTGCCAACGATTACTTGATAGAGACTGATACACGGAAAATCGTGGACGTACCATGCCACATATGATAGAATAAGACGTACGAAATGATAATCAACGGAGCGCCGGAGAGGGTGGCAAGGCGCATTGTTTTATTACGAGGAGGTTAACATAATGGCTGAAAATCTGACATTTGAACAGGCACTGAATCTGTACAAGATCCGCTATCGCGTGATGTATCATAACTATCTGGAGAGTCTGGCGGATCCCAACGCATTTATCACGCTGGAGAACATGTACGGACGTCTTATGGAAATGCGTTACGTCCTGATGGAGATGTACAACGTAACGGAAGATGAGCTGGACGGACTTGCGGACGATGCAAAGAACGACCGTCCTGTGATCATCACCCGCGGCGACCACATCCGTACCATGACCGACGAGGAGCTGGCAGATATGTTCCTGGATATCGTGGAAGGCAAGCTGAATCCGGAAGAACTCACTGTGGACTGGCTGAAGGTAGAGGGTGAATTTCTGTAAGCAGGAATGTGAGGATAATGTGGTGTGAATCACCCGGGGAAAGAATGCTTTTTGCCCGGAGTTTTCAAAATGATGAATATGACAGAGTACAAATACTATGATATCGGCCTCAATCTCTTCTCGGCCCAGTTCAAGCATCCGGACAAGGTGCTGCAGCGGGCGGCGGAGGCGGGGGTGGCCTGCATCCTGACAGGCTCGGATCCGAAGGAGAATCGGACCATCGACATTTATCTAAGGGAGCATCCGGAGCTGACGGTATACGGCACGGCTGGGCAGCATCCGCACAATGCCAGCGGGTTCTCGGAGGAAGTACTGGAGGAAGTGCGGCGCATTTATACCGAAAATCCGAGGGTCGTAGCGGTGGGAGAATGCGGGCTGGATTACAACCGCATGTTCTCTCCGAAGGAAGTTCAGCTGCGGGCACTGGAACGGTATGTGGCGCTGGCAGAAGAACTCGAGGCGCCCATGTTCCTGCATGAGCGGGACGCGGCGGAGGACTTCGCGGCGATATTCGCGGCAGTGCCGGAGGTGGTGAAGCGGTCCGTGGTGCATTGCTACACGGGGGACAGAAAGACGGCAGAGAAGTATTTAGACATGGGGTTTTCCATCGGTGTGACGGGCTGGATCTGCGATGACCGGCGGGCAGATGAGCTGCGGGATGCGGTCCGCGTGATCCCGAAGGACCGGATCCTGATCGAGACGGACGCACCGTACCTGACGCCCCGGAACGTACCGGGACTGGGCCGGACAAATGTGCCGGAGAATATCATTTATGTGGCGCGGACGCTGGCGCAGTATATGCAGATCCCGGAAGAGGAGCTGATCCGGTGCGCGGCGGAGAATACGCGGAGGGTATTTACCATCTGAGGATGATCGTCAGAAAAACCGCTCAAAGAAGTATCGATATGAAGTTATCGATAGCATGAAAAGAAAACAATCATGACGGATAAATATAATACACCCCCAACACTTCGGAAAAAGAACTTCCGTGTAAAGTGTTGGGGGTGTATTTTGTCTTACTCGCCCTTTATATCCAGTAATGCGTCGGGATTCTGCTTGTTCAGCTGATCCACGGCTTCCTGTGCCTGGTCCTCCAATTTTTGTGCTAAATCCATCTGCTGGTCTCCGACGGTCTTCTCCGGTCCGCAGCCGGTGAGAAGCGTAGCGGTTCCGAGAACCAGAAGAGAAGCGAGCAGTAATATACGTTTCTTCATGTTCATTCCTCCGTATAGGGTGAGACAATGTCCGCTGTTTATATGCATAGAGTACACCCATTCACCGCTTGCGTCAATTTGTTTCTTGCGATGATATAAGGACACAGAATGTTCACAATATTTATTAGCACTCACGCTTGACGAGTGCTAACAAAAGTGGTATAACATAATCAACAAGAGAAAACAAACCCACCGAAAGGTGAGCGGCAGGCAGTCACAAAAAAGCGGCTGCGAATAAGAAAGGAGTGTTGAATATGTTGTACCCGAATATTTTCAGAGGAACTGTAATGGATGATCTGATGAATGAGCTGATGGGTTATCCCTGCAACCTGGAAAAGGAGAAACAGGTGCCGGAAAGCATCGGCCGTATGGCAGCAGATGTGAAGGAGTATGAAGACCGCTATGAGCTGGAACTGGAGCTTCCGGGATTCAAGAAAGAGGAAGTAAAGGTTGAGCTGGAGGACGGTTACCTGAAGATCTCTGCGGAGCATTCCGAAGAAACCGAGAAGAAAGATGACGACGGCAAGTACCTGCGGAAGGAACGCCATTGCGGCAAGCTGCAGAGAAACTTCTATGTAGGCCCGCGTATCCAGAAGGAAGGCATCAAGGCTTCGTTTGAGAATGGTGTCCTTGCACTGACGGTTCAGAAGGAAAATGAAGAGCAGAAGAAGGAGATCATCGATATCCTTTAATCCCAAACGGCTCGGGGCTGTAAATAATCAGCTATAACGGGAGAAAAAACCTGACATTCATTTCAAGTGGGCAGACGGGAAGGACCTTGTGCCAAAATCGGGCTGTTCGTGCCAACAGACTTGATGTTTCCGATAATCTATGTAAAATGTGTATGGAAAAAACAGAGCAGGCATGTAACCAAGGTTACATGCCTGCTTTTGAGGTTGCTTTTTGATCATGTGTGGTGGAGTCTGAAGCGTCTTCGCCTGATTCGTATGATTCGGTCGGATCGCTGAATTCAGTTGAATCGCTATATTCGGTTGAATCGTCATATCCGGTCGGATCGTCATATCTCTCCGGTTCAACGGACTTGGTAGCGTTCGCAGGTCCGGTAGGCTTTGTGAATTCAGCTTTCTTTGCACTCGCCGAGTTACCGGAGACATTTGCCTTCCCCGTACTCCCACCATCCACCGGCGCATCCAACAGCATGCTCTTCGGGAGGACCACGCGGATCCTGGTTCCCAGCTCGGTGCGGGAGAGAATCTCGAAATGTCCTTTGTGGCGGTCCACGATCCATTTGGCGATGGCCAGGCCGAGGCCGGTTCCCTTGATCTCGCGGGCTTCATCGGAGCGGTAGAAGCGCTCGAACATGTGCTCCACGTCCGCCTCCGCCATACCGATACCGGAATCCTGCACCTGCAGATACAGCCCGCCGCTGTCGGTGCGGCCTGCGGAAAGGAAGATGTCGTCGCCTTCCTTGGTGTATTTCGCGGCGTTGTCCACCAGGATCCGGATGGACTGCTTCAGCAGCGTGGGGTCGCCCACCACGTCAGGCATGAACTTCGGCGCCTTGAAATGGTATTTGTGTTTCTCGTCGATCATGAGGGATTCCTCATAGATCTCCTCCATTATATCCCGCGGATTGATGGGTTCTTCCTTCAGCTGGGTCCGGCCGGCATCACCGCGGGCCAGGAAGAGCAGCTGCTCCACCAGCTGGTGCATATGATCCGCCTCATGGGTGATGGCGGTGATGGACTCGTTCAGGACTTCCTCGTCCTCCCGGCCCCAGCGTTCCAGCATATTTGCGTAACCCTGGATCACGGCGATGGGAGTGCGGAGCTCGTGGGACGCATCATTTACGAAACGCGCCTGCTGCTGGTAGCTCTCGTGCATCCGGCGGAGCAGGTTGTTCATGGCGGCCTCGATGCCCTGCAGCTCCTGGTCGCCCAGGGACGGCATGCGGTCCTGCTCAGGATCCAGGCCCTGGATGGCTTCCTCCAGCTTCTGGAAAGAAGCGTCGGACGGAATCTCCGTCTGGAAGATGGCGTCCGAAAATGTCATTTTGCTCATGGCATCGGCTTTGAGGGCGATGTCATTGATGGGCTGCAGTGTCTGCCGGATCCGCTTGGATTCTCCGTACCAGTGCACGGCCACGGAAATGATCTGGATCACAACGAGTGTGCCGAAGAGTACCAGGGAGAAGAAGATCAGCCGGCTGCAATTTTCGCGGCAGAGCTCGGTGTCGGCGGAGTCGCTTACGATGTAATCGATGCCCCAGAAACCGTCGCCGGAGAAGCTGCGGCTGTTGCTGAAGGAGAAGTCTCCGATGGTCCGAAGCTCGGTGTCCACGATCCATCCGCCCCAGAGCAGGAAGAAGATCAGGAAGTCGAAGCAGATATACATCGCAACCTTCTTCCGGAAGATCATCTGGTGCAGATTCCGGGTGATGGAATTCATTTTGCGAAGAGGCTGGTCTTCGCGGTATTCGTAGGGTTCCGCCATGACGGCCTCCTTTCTGTGTGATGTGTGACGGACGTGTTATCGATGTTGACGGACGTGTTATCGTTTACCTGTCATCCTGAGCCGAACGAAGTGAGGCGAAGGATCCCGTCACTTATGCGAGTGAAGGGATTCTTCCGCCCTTCTACGCATTCCCTGCCCATACGCGCTGCCGCGCGTACGGCACCGGAATGCTTGTACAATCTGCCGTCAGAATGACATGTATCGGTGTGGATAATGAACACGGATCGATATATGTATGTCAGGTGGTTTATGTATGCCTGATGGTTTATGTCTCTGACTTGATCACGTATCCCACACCGCGGATGGTCTGGATCATCTTTACACCATATACCTCGTCGATCTTGGCGCGGATGTGGCGGACGTAGACGTCCACAATGTTGGTCTCGCCCAAATAGTCGTAGCCGCAGACACGTTCCAGCAGGGTGTCGCGGGGAAGTACGATGTCCATATTGGAGAGGAGAGTTTCCAGCATCAGGAACTCGCGGTTGGTCATTTCTATGAGAGCACCGTCGTAGCGGACCTCACGCTTGGGCATATCCAGTGTCAGCGCGCCCCAGCGGTAGGTACCGTCGGCCTGCTTGCCGTTGGTTACCTCGACCTCATCCTCGGGCACGGTCTGTCCCATGGCAGGGGTCTTCTCGGCGTTTCGGAGGACCACACGGATGCGGGCCAGCAGCTCTTCGATGGCGAAGGGCTTGGTGATGTAGTCGGACGCGCCGGCATCCAGACCGGAGACCTTGTCCATGACGGCATCCCGCGCGGTCAGCAGGATCACCGGAACATCGGACACGGTACGAAGTCGCCGCAGCACCTCCAGACCGTTCAGTCCGGGAAGCATGATGTCCAGCAGGATCAGGTCGAATCCGCCCTTCTCGGCAATCTCCAGCGCGTCCCGGCCGTTCCCGCATTTCATGACCTCATAGCCCTCGTGCTTCAGTTCC
>JAILAR010000150.1 GCA_024681515.1 Eubacterium sp.
TCCTCTATTTCCCGCTCGCCGACTCATTTTTCTGCTTCTCCGACATTTCCGAGTACAGCAAAAATGCGCTCTTTTCGTGTTTATGCTTGATCTGATACAACGCCTGATCCGCCATTTTGAACAGCGTATCCATATCTGCCGTATCCGCCGGGAATTCAGCCACACCGATACTTGCAGAAATCTGGAAGGTATGATCCATTTCTCCCTTTTCCTCACTGACCACGTGTGCGTGAATAGGCTCATCCATTCTGGACGCAATGAGCTGGCCCACATTTCGGATGGCCGCTTTATTCGAGGCATTTCGGAAGATCACCAGGAACTCGTCACCGCCGATTCGAATGGCCGTGCATCGCTTCTGTCCCAGACTCGACAGGCGGTGTCCCACCTCGCGCAGGACCACGTCACCCATATCATGCCCGTAATTATCATTGATGGGTTTGAAATAATTCAGATCCAGCGAATACAGGGCGATGGGATAATTCTCCCCGTTCTGGATCAGCCCCGAGAAATACTCGATACCATACCGGCGGTTGTAAAGCCCCGTCAGCGCATCGGTGTTGGATATCTTCTCCAGATATACATTCATCTCCCGAAGCTCCCGGGTCTTCTCCTCAACCATCTGCTCCAGACGAGAGTTTTCATTCCTCTGCTGCTGGATCAGCTCCTCAGACAGCACATTTGCCTCAATGGACTTGCACATGATGACATAGGCCATGGCAATGATGACAATGAAGAACATGTCGCTCTCATCAAGTATCTTCGCGATACGCATACCGATGGCAATGATCACCACGATCGACGCATTCGTTACACAGATTGCCTGAAAATGTCGCCGCGTGAAGCTTTCCTTATTCCCCATCCTGGATCCGGTGAACATCTGCACATCCCGCAGTTTTCCAAGGGAAAATGCCATGGAGATTATCACGATAAACAGCATGTACAGGATATCCAGAACGACGCTTTCGGACTCCTTCCCAAGGAATTTCATGGCCGTGAAGCGGATCTCCAGAACCTCATTCAGCATCACCGCTCCGCCAAGCAAAAAGAAGGGAACCGCATGATTCTGGTAGCCGGTTTTCAGAAGGAGCAGGAACACTACCAGCAGAGTGAACACGGTCACAAAGAAATACAGGATCGAGTTGAGATTCTCGAAGGTCATCTTATAATCCGGATTCAGATAATGGAAGAACCCCTGAGACGCCACAAATGTGACCGCCGCCAGGAAGAACGCATCCACGATAAGGATACGGTAATCGTTTTTCTGGAAACGGATCTTTGCATAGCTGAGCAGTCCCACCACATAAAAGAAGTCCGGGATCAGATACAGATTGTCCGTGAGAAAGCCCATCACTTCATTTTCGGGAAGAAGGTAGCATTCGATCACCCAAGCGATATCCCCAAGAAACCAGACAAAGATGCCGATCATAAACCAGAGGGCCACCTTGGCATAGATGCCCATATCCTTCATGGCTATGAAAAGCAGGAATGTCGCCAGAAACGAAATGATCGGCGAAGAGAAATTATAGACGTAATCCCATTCAAGAATTGTTGCCACAGCAAAAAGGACCCAGAAAAGAGCCATAATGATCGCGATGATAAGCACTATTCGGTTGTTTCTGCGATCTGTATATGTCATTCTGTCAGCCCCCAACAAAACAGAAAAAAGTTACACCAATACAAGAATAATTATACCTTCAAATCGTGGAAATATCAATCATCCATACACGGAATATCACGCAAATGTGGCGTGCCAGGTATGCCCCGCACGACACCGGCACGACACCGGCATGACACCGGCATCTCCCCCTGTCATTCTGCTGCAAGAAATGCCGTACACCATGCGATCTGGAGATTAAAACCACCTGTCAGCGCATCGCAGTCCATCATCTCTCCCACCACCCGGAGGCCGCTGACTGCCTTTACCTCCATGGTTTTCGGATCCAGCTCCTTCACGGATAACCCTCCTGCGGAAATGATGGCCTCATCAAAGCCTCTCAGCCCCAGGACGGGAAGACGGAAGGACTTTAGTGTGTCCAGCAACTGCTGACGCTCTTCCTTCGTCACCTCATTGACCTTCTTCTTCGGATCCAGCCCGGCCTGTGTAAGAACCGGAGTGATGGCTGAGGACGGAAGCAGCTGCCCCATGGCATTTGCCAGTTCCCGGTTTCTGCCCTGCTCAAAATCACGCAGGATCCGGGCATCCAGCTGCTCCGGTGACAGTGCCGGCTTCCAGTCGATGGTCATGTATAATTCTTCCGAGGGCCGGTAGTCTGACCTGCCCTCTTCCTTTTTGAAATATTTCTGCATCCTCCCCGATGCGGACAGAATGATGGGCCCGCTGACACCGAAATGGGTAAAGAGCATTTCCCCAAACTCGCTGTACACCGGCTTCTTCGGCTTTGAAGCGCGGAAGAACTTCACCTCCACATTTTTCAGGGAAAGCCCCATCATGGCCTTGCAAACGCTCTCATCGCTAATGAACGGCACAAGCGACGGCTGGAAAGGTCGTACCTTGAGTCCCAGCTTCTCCAGGAAGCCGACGCCCTCTCCCGAGGCTCCGGTTCCGGGATACGATATTCCGCCGGTGGCAAGAACCACCACATCTGCAGGACAGACCTCACCCGTGGAAAGCCGGACGCCGGTGACTCGGGGGTTCATCATTTCATCCGGACCCTTCTGCGCATCTGTCTCCTGCTGCTGCGCTTCTGAATCGCTCCGCTCACCTGCATCCTTCAGCTTAGCTACATCCTTCCGCTCGCTTGCATCGCTCCGCTTACCTTCATTCTTCCCCTCAGCAGCTTCCGTAATCAGCCCCGTCACCCGTGTATTCAGACGCACCTCAACCCTGCAGCGCTTCATTTCCTGCTCCAGGGCGCGGATCACATCGGAGGAATGGTCAGAACAGGGGAACACGCGATTTCCCCGCTCCGTCTTGATCTTCAGCCCCCAGGCCTCAAAAGACTCCATGACCGCACTGGGAGGATACGCATAGACCGCACTGTAGAGAAACTTCGGATTGGACATGACATTTTTGAGAAATGTCTCCTCATCGCAGGCGTTGGTCAGGTTGCATCTGCCCTTCCCCGTGATAAACAGCTTCTTGCCCAGCTTGTCATTCTTCTCCAGCAGGGTCACTTTGTATTTTTTTGATGCATGGATCGCCGTCATCATTCCGGCAGCTCCACCACCAACCACGATCATTCTCTTCATACCAATCACCTAAGCCCTCTCCCCCTCGATATTCCACCGAGCGGAAATGTGCGTGCCATATCACATACAGAATCAGCAGGTGATCATTTTTAAAACCACCTGCTGATACCGCTTACATTAACTTCTTATACGCTATAACTAATTTAACGTTATATCTTCTTTATTATCGGACAATATCATCCCCGATTATACAGGATATGTCATATTGTCACTGTTCGCCTTGGATACATCCACCTTGCCCTGCTG
>JAILAR010000159.1 GCA_024681515.1 Eubacterium sp.
GGCGAAAAAATGTATAGAACGTATCCTTGGAAAGCAAATCCGTGAGATCGAATATATCGAACCGGAGAAGACGGAAGAAGTATCTGCAGATGTACATGGCATCCGATTGGATGTATACTGCGAAAATGAAGAAGCTGTCTACAATGTAGAACTGCAGGCGTATCGGGTCGACGATCTGCCCAAGCGCAGCCGTTATTATCAGGACATGATGGATATGATACTGCTGGAAAAAGGAGAGATTTATAGTGCACTGAAGAAAAATATCGTGATCTTCATCTGCACATTTGATCCTTTTCGCCGGGGGCGGCACTTGTACAGTTTTGAAAACCGTTGTGTACAGGATACGAAGATCAGGCTCAAGGACGAATCCATGAAGGTGTTCCTGAATACGAAGGGAACGATGGATGATATTCCGCGGCCGCTGAAGCTGTTCCTGGATTATATTGAAACCGGTGAGGCCGGGGATGAGTATACGAAGGAACTGCATCAGGCCGTGGTTGAGGTGCGGACCGATGACAGGTGGAGGGAACCGATCATGACATGGGAGATGCTAAAGAATGATGTGGCTAACGCGGCTAGAAAAGAAGGGCTTGAAGAGGGAAGAACGGAAGGAAGAGCAGAAGGAAGGGCAGAAGGGCTGGCAGAAGGACAGGCTAAAGGGGAGATAATTGGAGCGTCGAAGGAAAAGACAGAAACAGTTCTTCGTATGCAGAAAGCCGGAAAATCGTTAGAAGATATTATGATTGCGACAGGAATGACTGAGGAAGAAGTCAGATCTATTACGAATCCGGAATAATAGCTTTGGGTCAAGGAGCCTGACGCCTTAGCGTGCCGCCAGGCTCCTTTTTACGCTCGAATTGGTGCGGTTTGGATTATTATTTTTGCTTGGAAAATGAGGAATTATCGGCTATAATAAAGTGTGGTTTATGACAGATATTTCTACAGGCCTCATGAGCCCAGTGTTTATGCGGGTTCCCAGAGGGTACCGTAGAAATGATCTCAGCCCGACGAAGGGCATTGGCATCGTTTCAGCATCCTCTTTGGTTCTGCTTCGAAGGGGTAAGACTAAAAACAGAAATGATCAGGATCCGGTTTCCGGATCCTGATCGTGCTTTAGAGACTATTATAAGTATTCCGGAAATCGTCCTGTTCGGAATAAAACATATGGCGTAAAAAACCTGATTTGTGGTATAATCAGATGGGGTTTTATGCCTTTGTTTTTGGCCGGTTTTTATGGGGGAGAGGTCGGATATTGCGAGGCGAGAAGGAATAACGCAAGGCCAATGAAAATGATATCAGACTCCAGGAACGGGACGTGTGAGTGCCGGAGCGGATCAAGAACATAGAGGAAAGCGTCTGTAACTTACAGATGCGATTTTCCGAGCGCAAAATCTTGATCGACAGCTCCGGTTTCATTTTTTTTCGGGGAATGCGGACGTGCGCATCGCAGAACACAGAAACACAACAAAAAGCAGCTAACTGCTTCTATAATACACAAAAAAAGGGGGAACTCACATGCTTCTCTTCTCAACTTTACTCCCGATCCGGGATACACTGACACCGAACGATTTCATCAGTCTGGTGATCGAGTGGAATCAGAAAAGTCCTTACGCCGTGAATGTGATTCCGAATCTGGAATGGCACGGTGAACGGAATATCCGCTTCGGAGATGATCATCTGTGGATGGATATCCAGGAGGAGAAAAAACAGAATATCATCGCTGTCCGTTATGAAAAGCGGGAAGACGACGGCGTGATCTGGGATACAGAATATATCATGAATTTCAACGACATGAAAATGTCCATTCGCCTGGAGCGAAGCTATACAGCGGATGCGTTGGTGGAGAATTCCAAATTCTCCACACCGTATTTTATCACCCTTCTGATTGACCGGGAATATCTGGAAGATGACGGGGACCTTCCGGTCATGCGGACGCCCTGTATGATCGATGCCGCAAATGCCAAGGTCCTCCGGGAACTTGTACGCGGAAAACGCAGCTACCGCCTGCCGGTGGTCTATGTATCGAAGACGGACAAAGATGAGTATCCTCTGGATGTGAATCTTCTGGCATCCAGATTGAAGGGTGTGGCGCATGTCCTGGCACAGGAAAGCGCTGCAACCACGGATATGCTCACGAAAATCTGCAACGGCGCAAATGAAAAAGACGGCGCTGTGGGGATCTACTATCCAAATCCCGCAGTCGGACACAAACTCTATCTGTACCGCAGCACTACCGACTATGGAACCTATCTTCTGGAAAAGATCGTACGAATGATCCAT
>JAILAR010000160.1 GCA_024681515.1 Eubacterium sp.
AGTCCCCATTGTCACGTTTTCCCGGGAAAACGTGACAAGCGGGACTGTCCCCGTTGTCACACTTTACAATATATGGTTGTGATTTGATGGCAAGGCGCTTAAGAATAATAAGGTCACCGTATCCGGAGACGGATGAGCAAAGGGTGAAGGTGCGACCTATAAGGTGACCGGCAGCCAGACGCAGGTTGGAAAATCAAAGAATGCATTTACCTATACGCTGAAATCCGGAACGGATGCGAAGAACTATACTGTCGTAACGAAGACAGGAACACTGACCGTAACCAAGGCACCTGTTGTAAAACCGTCGGAAAACGGAACATTTCTCCATATCACGTCTGTTACACAGAAGGATAATAAGATCCAGGTTAACTGGACAAAGGTGAATCAGGCAGACGGATATGACGTTTATGTTTAGTACTGTGCTCAGGCCTTTGGTGAGCCGGTTAAGACCGTTAAGAAGAGTGCTACAACCCAGGCAACCATAGCCAAGATCGACGGAATGAAGATCAGACAGAATAAGGCGTTTAAGATATATATGGTAAGAAGACCGTACTGGCGAAGACAGTTACGAGCCATGTGGCCGGACTTAAGAATGCACAGTATACCAATCAGAAGACACTGACTCTCGCAAAGAGCACATTTGAAGTCAAGGTCGGAAAGACAGCGAAGATCAAGGTGAGCGCTACACTGGCGAGCAGCAAGAAGATACTTCTTCCGGAGGATCATTCAGCGGCATACAGATTTACGAGCACCGATACACGTGTTGCTACCGTTGACAAGAACGGAAAGATCACGGCTAAGAAGAAGGGCGCATGCTACATCTTCGTATACGGAATCAGCGGTCTGATGAAGAAGGTTACAGTAACCGTAAAGTAAAAAAAGGTGTGACAAAAGGGACAGTCCCTTTTGTCACACTCTGATCAAGTCCATGTGTATCATATACCCCTGTTCTTTACAACTTCTTGACAAATGCAACTTTCGGTTGTAATTCTATGGAGAGAGGACACATTTTCGGAAGGATAAAAAGGATGAAAGAGGAAGAAAATGTAGTAATAAAGGGGGAATGACGGAAAATGATGAAAATGATAACGGTTCTTTGCTATGGCGATTCCAATACCTATGGGTACAACCCGTCCAACGGGTTTCGATATCCACCGGATGTCAGGTGGACAGGAAGACTGCAGAGACTGCTTGGAGAGGGTTATCATGTGGTCGAGGAAGGCTGTAATGGGAGAACGACGGTGTATGATGACCCGCTGGAGGGATGGAAGAACGGGATCGATTACCTGAAGCCCTGTCTCAATTCCCATAAGCCTGTGGATATTGTGATCCTCATGCTGGGGAGCAATGACCTGAAGGAGGTGTTCCATGCTTCTCCGGAAGATATCGCAAATGGTGTGGCAGAGCTGGTGAAGGTGATCCGGGAATTCACACAGGAGAAGCAGGGATTCATCCCCCGGATCCTTCTGGTATCCCCTGCGGAGATTGGAGAAGGGATCACACATTCACCGTTTTATGGAAGCTTCTACGACAATGCCATCGGACGTTCCCGGGAGTTCCCTAAATGGTACCGGAAGGTGGCGGAGGAGTATGGCTGCGAGTTTTTGGATGCGGCAGAGTATGTCCAGCCCTCGCGTCTGGATTCGCTGCATTTTACAGCGGAAGGCCATGCGGCGCTGGCAGAGGCACTTGCGGATGCGATATTACACTAGTGCCAGCCGCCGGGACCGCCATCCATGCCGCCACGGCCGCCGCCCATACCACCGCCCATCATCTGGGTGGGCAGGGTGGTCACTTCCTCACCGTTGCAGATCACGGTGCCTCCGTTGATGGTTCCGGTTCCGTCATAGTCAAATGTAGATTGGCCCGTAACACTGATGGTTCCGCCGTTAATGATGATGTCGCCGTTGGAATCCACGCTGTCGGTATCGCCCTGGCCCATGTCCACGGTGGTGGTTCCACCGTTCACCTCAACCTTTGCTGAGTAGGAGGAAGACTTGTTGGCTGCGTTAATGCCGTCGTCACTGGCCGTGATGCTTACGGTTCCGTCATTGATCTGGATCCAGGTTCCTTCGATGCCTTCTGCTGCCGTGATATTCAGGGTTCCGCCGTCAATCTCTACGATGGTTGTGGCATGAACGCCGTCATCTGCCGATGTCAGGTTCAGAGTTCCGCCACAGATATAGATATAGCCCGTGGAATTGTCGTCATCATTCTCTGCATGCAATGCATCATTGGAGGCACTGACCGTGATGCTTCCGTCTGCAATGGCTATGGATTCATTTGCCTCCAGTGCGGCATCTGCCACAGAAAGATTGATGGTACCGCCGGTCACCTTCAGATCATCCTTGCAGCTGATACCATTCTCCGTGGAGGAGATGTTCAGAGTTCCGAGACCATTCAGCACCAGGTCATCCTTGGAGAAGATCACTGCGTCTGTATTGGTGTCGTCCGTCTTGGTGAAGCTGCCTGATACTGTCAGGCTGTTTTCCGAACCCTGTGTGGTGGTTACAAAAACCTTATCCGCGTTTTTCACGAATATGGCAGGCGCACTGTCATTCGTGATGCTCACACCGTCCAGAACAAGCTGAACCTTCTCGTCATCCGCCACATTTACGGAGACAGTCACGTTCGATGCACTTCCTGTGAGAACATATACCCCTGCTGTAGTGATTTCTATATTCTGTCCGTCGCTCACCGTGTATGTGGTGGCCTCTGAAAGATCCGCCGTCTGGTTCAGATCCCGCTCGGAGAAAAGATCACTTGCATCGATGGCACCGCCGGAGGTTGCAGATACGGTGGCAGAAACCTTGTCAGCCGTTACGGTGTTTTCATCTGTTGAGCTGCCGGCGGATGTTCCGGCAGATGTGGAACTCCCGGCAGATGTGGAACTCCCGGCAGATGTTCCGGCCGATGCTGAGCTTCCGGTGGTTGTACCGGTATCCGAGCTTCCGCACGCTGCCATGGAACCCATCAGCGCCAAACTAACGATAAAAATAAAAAATCTCTTTGTTAACTTCTTATACATAACGTCATCCCCTTTCTTTTTCTTTGTATGGCTGTACTTTATACTGTCAATCTGAAAAGAAACTGAAAAACGAAGCCTGATCTTTTATTCTGTTCAGGGGGGCGAATCTATGTTATATTTGGTGTGGAGCCTACAAAAGGGGAAATGCTATGAAGATTTATGTGGATTATGATGATTGTCTGTGTGAGACGGCGAAGGCCTTTTCCGTTCTTGCGGAAAGACTCTTCGGGAAAATCGTGCCCTATGAGGAGGTTCGTTTTTTTAATCTGCAGGCTTCCTTTGGGCTGTCGAATGAGGAGTATGAGCATCTGATGTTGGAGGGCCATCGGCCGGAGGTAATCCTTTCCTACGCGGCGACACCGGGGGCAGCAGAGGTGGTGAATGAGTGGGTCGATCAGGGACATGAAGTGACCATCATCACCGGACGTCCCTTCAGCTCCTACGAGCCTTCCCGCAAATGGCTGGATATGAACGGATTTGACCGTGTGAAAATGTACTGCCTCAATAAATACGGAAGGGATACATTTATCAAAAACAGCGATTTTAACATGGAGCTGGAAGACTATTACAAGATGAAGTTTGACTTTGCGGTGGAGGACTCTCCCATGGCCTTCCGCTTCTTTGAGCATCTGCCGGAGCTTCGGGTTCTGGTGTATGACCGCCCGTGGAATCAGGGAGAGGCTTTTCCGAACGCCAATTATTCCCGGGTCCGGAGCTGGGAGCAGATCCGGTATGCGGTGTATACACGCCGTATGGTATAATATACATATCTTTTTGAATGGAGGAGGAGAAGCTATGGAACTTTATACAGATTTGGAGCAGGCGGTGCAGGATCCATCACTGGTTATCATCACCGAGAACATTTCAACTGAGAAGGAGCTATACCGCACATTTGCCAGATACAGAGTGCTGCCGAAAAAGCAGAAGCGTTTCTCCGACTATTATTCCAACGAATTCCTGGGCCATACGGTGCCGGAAATGTTCGTGCTGCTTAAGGAAAAACTGAAGAATGACAGCTATACATTTGACGAAAACCAGCTACCGAACGAGAAGTATATGCTTTCTGAGCCGGATCTTTATTATAAGCAGGAAGCGTTCAATTCCGGGGATACCAATATATGCTTTATCCTCGGTCATTCGGGAAGCGGAAAGTCCATGATGGCGAGAACCCTGGAAGGGGAGGACATCGATCACATCGAGCTGGATGACCTGCTTCTCGCGAAGGATCATTTCACCATGGAGGAGCTGAAGGACTATTCGGATATGTTCTACAGCTTTTTCGACGGGGAGGGCGCGAAGTACTATATTGGCGTGGAAGAGAGAGACAGCATCCCCAAGGAAGAGTATGAGGACCGGGTGTTCATAGACTTCGTTCAGTTTGCGATGGAATATGCAAAGCAGCATAAGGACAAGAAGTATATCATTGACGGGATTTGGATCTATCTTTATTTTGATGATCCCTCTGCGTTCGAGGATTTTGCAGTATTTATCAAAGGGACATCTTTCCTTAAGTCAAAGATCCGTACGGTGAAGCGGGAGATGCAGAGGGATAAGGAAACCCTGAGGGACAGAAAGCAGATGTTCGGGCGAGAGGTCAGAAACTATCTTTTGGATGAGGATAAGATCAACAAATACCGGGTATTCTTCGGGGATAAGCCGGACACGGTCCTGCGGGCCGAGACCAAGGACTCTGCAAAAAAGGATGAAGCCGTGGTTCGTGAGCTGAACCGGATCAACAGCTTCTTTGTAAATGAAGACGCAGACGCGATCAGTGAGATCATGAAAAAGACGGAGGCAGATACTGAATTATCCAACTGGAATAAGATGAGGATCATCAACGAATGCGGATCCGCCCTGTTTGACCTGCGCAGAAAAGCGTGAGAAAGGGCCAGCGTGACGACGCGCCAGCGTGACGACGGGGACAGTCCCAGCGTGACTAAGGGGACAGTCCCCGCTGTCACGTTTTCCCAGGAAAACGTGACATAGGGGACTGTCCCC
>JAILAR010000040.1 GCA_024681515.1 Eubacterium sp.
ATCATGCACCACCGCTTCCACTGTCGTCAGGATCAAGTATGACGCAGTCTTCAGATCCTCGGTCCTGAGTTCCTCCCCGTACTGTCCAAGGATATTGGAGAACAGCTGCGTAAGATTCGCCTTGTGCTGCATCTCGATCTCACGGAACTCGTCCGACTGCTCGGACAGAGATGCGATCTCCCGCTGGAACGCCGTCTCATACTCGTGCCCCCGGAAGACAGTGGATATATAGAGATGCACGATATCCCGGACAGGTATATCCGCCGGAAGCTCTTCCAGATCGATCGGGGACGTAACCACACCATAGATATCCGCCACCAGTTCTTTATATAGTTCCTTCTTGTCCTTGAAGTAGGAATAAAATGTACCGATGGAGACTCCCGCTTCCTTCGCGATCTCATTGGAACTGGTTTTATGATAACCCTGCTCGGACATAAGCCGGACGGCAGCATCCTTGATCTTCTGCTTCTTCTCCATGCTCCTCTTCTGTTTCGGTATCCGTATATCCTTTTCCGTCATGCGTACTTCCCTCCTGCCCGGGATATTCCTCGTGATTCGATCCGTTTCATGATCTGCTGTCTGCAAAAACGTTTCGTCCATCAGGAATCGTAATATTTCACAATCCAACTTCAGTATATCACAAAAAATCAGTAAATCAATACAAACATGAGCAATCACTCACATTTCTATTGACAGCTCGGTTAGTTGGTGCTAATATTCAGCTATACAAACATGAGTACATGCTCACATTATTACGATTTTAACATTCAACATATGAATCATTTCCGTGATCATAATCGAAACGATCCATATGGCAGTCTTTATACCGATCAGAAAGGAAGGCATACTATGTATCTCGAAGTAAAAGGCATCAAAAAAAGTTATGGCGAAGGCGGAAGTTATATCCAGGTCCTGAAGGGCATCGACCTGTCCGTGGAAAAAGGGATCATGTGCGTGATCCAGGGAACCAGCGGTTCCGGCAAGTCCACCATGCTGAACTGTATCGGCGGACTGGACACGGTGGATTCCGGATCCATCCGGATCGAAGGTCAGGAGATTGTAGGCTTAAAGAATAACGCACTGTCGGAATACCGGAGGCAGAGCCTGGGCTTCATCTTCCAGTTCTACAACCTGGTTCCGAATCTGACCGTTCGGGAGAATATCAAGGTCTGTGAATATCTCACCGATAACCCCATGGATCTGGATGAGCTTTTGGATATCCTTGGTCTGACAGAACATCAAAACAAGTTCCCCTCCCAGCTCTCCGGCGGCCAGCAGCAACGCTGCGCCATCGCCCGGGCTCTGGTAAAGAATCCGAAGCTGCTGCTCTGCGACGAGCCCACCGGCGCCCTGGACTCCAGGACATCCCGGGATATCCTGGTCCTGCTGGAGAAAGTAAATCAGACCTACGGCACCACCATGCTGATCGTAACCCACAACAACGCCATCAAGAATATGGTACAGCAGGTGGTGATCATGAAGGACGGAGAGATCCGGAAATGCTATCAGAACGAAACCCGCGTTCCCGCGGCCGAACTGGAGGATCTGTAAGATGAAAGAATTAAATGCAAGAATTCCCAGAGAACTGAAAACACATCTGGGAAGATACCTGGCGCTTTTCTTCATGATCGTCATGGGAATGTATCTGGTGGTAAGCATAGCCGGCATGGCGGAAACCACCATCCAGGGAAGCGACGCCTATAACAAAGAATGCAAGCTGCAGAACGGACAGTTCACCGTATTCACTCCGCTTACCGATGCTCAGATCCGGGAACTGGAAGACGGAAAATGTGACCTCGAATCGATCTTCAGCGTTGATATCACTGCAGAGAAGGGGACACTGCGGATATTTAAACCGCGAGAGAATATCGATCTTCTGAAGACGGATGATGGATCCGCTCCCACCGCAGACCACGATATCGTGATCATGAATCTTTATGCGGATCGGAATAAGATTCACATTGGAGACCGCATTTCACTTGCCGGCGAAGAATTCACCGTATCCGGCATCGGATGCATTCCGGATTATAATCTGCCGGTAAAGAGTTTCTCCGACATGACCGCTGATCCTGAGAATTTCGGCATCGCCGTTGTGAGTAGCGATGCATATGACAAACTCCTCGCCTCAGGTAAGACCGGCGGAGAAACCTTTACCTACGCATACCGCCTGAAGGACGGTGCGACACACCGCACACTGAAGGATGCACTGAAGGAGCTCACCATAGACTCGAAGGTTCCCGGTACTGATTCTGTTATGAAAATGTCCAATCTGGAGAGCTTCAGTGAGAACAAGGATAATCCGCGGATCGCCAGTGACGCTGCCAGCGATGTGATCCTGAAGCGGCTGGTGAGCCTTGTGGCCGGTGCGATCCTGGTCATGCTCTTCGCCTACGTGATCTCCGTATTCATCATCCATCAGATCAACGAAGAAAGCAGCGTCATCGGAACCCTTTATTCCATGGGCGTGAAAAGGTCCACTCTCACGCTTCATTACATCCTGCTTCCGACGGTGATCACCTTCATCGCCGGTCTGATCGGAATGCTCCTGGGCTTCTCTCCTGTCGGCGTTGATTTTCAGATGCAGGACAGCTATCTCTATTACAGCATCCCAAAGATGGAGCAGGTTTACCCGCTGTACATCATCCTGTACTGTATCGTGATGCCGCCGCTCATTTCCATCCTCGTAAATACTCTGGTGATCCTAAAGAAGCTTTCCAGAACAGCCCTCTCTCTCATCAAGAATGAGCAGGAGCACCTTCTGAAACGGAATCGGGGCACCGCAAGGGTAAACGGACATAACAACCGAAAAGGACGCGCATTTCTTCTGCAGTTCACCAAACGTCAGATGTCCCGTGAAAAAAGAGGCGTCTTTACGGTAGTGATCGGAATGACCGTTGCACTCCTGATCTTCATGATCGGTCTCAACTGCCATGTACTCTGTAACAATGTGAAGACGGAGAATCTTGCGGACATCAATTACGAGTATATGTACCTGTTGAAATATCCCACCGAACAGGTCCCCGAGGGAGCCGAGCCCTGTCTGGTAAAGAACCTGTCCGTGAATTATCTGGACTATTCGCTGGATGTAAATGTGATCGGGATCGATCAGGACAATCCCTACTATCCGTTCCACACCAGCGGCAATAAGAAGGATCTGGTGATCGCATCCTCCACCGCTCAGAAGTATGATCTCTCCGTTGGGGACACCTTCATCATGGACGATACCGCCGAGGATATCCGGTACGCTTTCAATGTATCTGAAATTGTTCCTTACTCCATCGGACTGACTGCCTATATGGATATCGACTCCATGCGGGAGCTGTTCGGCGAAAGCAAGGATTACTACAACATGCTGGTCTCCGATAAACCCCTGTCCATCGAGAGTTCCCATGTATATTCCATCACACAGCGAAGTGATGTTGAAAATGCAGCCGGTATCTTCGTCGATCAGATGATGTCTCTGGTCATTATCCTCATTGCGGTTTCCGTTCTTATCTTCATCGCCGTCATGTATCTGATGCTGAACGTAATGATCGACCGGGCCGCCTTCGGGATCTCTCTCGTAAAGATCTTCGGATATCGGATGAAGGAGATCCGCAGGGTCTATCTGGACGGAAATTTCTACGCCGTTATGCTGGGGGCATGTATCATCATCCCCCTGGTAAAGCTGGCCGCCGACTCCATCTATCCGTTCTTTATCGCAAATACGGCCATGGGCATGAATCTGCATTTTGAATGGTATCTGTATGTGGGGGTCTTCCTGGGGATCCTTGCAGTGTACCTGATCATCAGCAGCATCCTGACGCACAAGATCAAAAAGATCGTTCCTGCCGAGGTATTGAAGAACCGAGAGTAAACTACGAACCATTCGTAACAACTCAAAAAACCGTGTTATCAACGAATCCTACTCGCTGATAACACGGTTTTTCTTTTTGAACATAGTTCATTCTTATTTCTTCCTGTAGCCTGTGATCACTGTCATCAAAAGACAGAAGATCATTGCCCATGCAAAAAATTTATGCTTTTTCATCCTTACTCTCCTTCCTGTCACTTAGTAACGGTGTCATACTCTTCAGTCCCAGCGCAACGGTGGAACCGTTATGCAAAAGTGCTGACGTTGCCGGCGGAAGAACTCCTGCAACACCGAGAAGGATCAGGGCCGTGTTGAAGCCCACGATGGTCCGGTAATTGAACCGGATCCTCTTCATAAGCTGCGTACTGATCTTCCGAAGTGTCACGATACTTTCCAGATGCGACGAATTCACGGTGATATCCGCGATCTGCCGGGCGATCTCCGCGCCTTCACTGATGGCGATGCCTGCATCCGCCGCGGAAAGTGCCGGGGAATCATTGATGCCGTCACCCACCATGATGACATGCCTTCCCTGAGCTTTCGCCTGTTCTACGAAGCCTGCCTTATCCTCCGGAAGAACCTCCGAATAATACTCTTCGATTCCGGCCGCCGCGGCTATGGCCGCTGCCGTCCGCTCGCTGTCTCCGGTCATCATCACGATATGTTTGAAGCCCAGGTCTCTTAGACTTCGAACCACTTCTCCTGCTTCTTCCCGCATGGGATCCTCGATCAGAAGACAGGCCGCCAGCTTCCCGCCCTTGGCAAAGTAAAGATGGGAATACATCACCGGAAGATCCCGGAACCGTTCCTCCGTTCCCTCCGGAAGCGTCACCCCTTCATCCTCGAAGACGAAATGATAACTTCCGATCACCGCCTTCTCACCGTCGATCTCCGACGCGATGCCATGAGCCACGATGTACTCCGCCTTTGAATGCATTTCCTCGTGTGTCAGTCCCTTTTCCTCCGCGGCAACCACCACTGCCCGTGCCACGGAATGGGGGAAATGTTCCTCCAGACACGCTGCCTGCCTCAGCAGTTCATCCTCGGATTCCCCGTTAAAGGAGACGACCTTCACCAGCTTCGGACTGGCCTTCGTGAGGGTTCCCGTCTTGTCGAAGACGATGGTATCCGCTTCCGCCACCGCCTCCAGGAACCGTCCGCCCTTCACCGTGATATCATAGTCGGCAGCCTCCCGGATCGCAGACAGAACCGAAATGGGCATGGACATTTTAAGCGCACAGGAATAATCCACCATGAGTACAGACACTGCCTTGGTGATATTTCTGCTGATCAGACCGGTAAGCCCTGCGGCAAGAAGGGTATACGGAACCAGCCGGTCCGCCATCCGTTCCGCCTTGCTTTCCAGTGCGGATTTCAGTTTTTCGGACTCTTCGATCATCTTTACGAGCTTATCAAATCGTCCGCAGCCGCTGGTCTTCGTTACGCGGATGACCAGTTCGCCTTCCTCCACAACCGTTCCTGCGAAGACCGCCGAACCGGGTCCCTTGCTGACAGGGATCGCTTCTCCCGTCATGGAAGCCTGATTGACCATGCCTTCTCCGCTGTCCACCTCTCCGTCGAAAGGAATCAGATTCCCCATGCGGACCACGACCAGATCATTTAAAGAAACCTTTGACGCATCCGCCAGGACCTCTCCCTGCTCCGTG
This sequence comes from Eubacterium sp., assembly GCA_024681515.1. GTDB lineage: Bacteria > Bacillota > Clostridia > Lachnospirales > Lachnospiraceae > Eubacterium_Q. The sequence goes on from JAILAR010000040.1 coordinate 5,521, forward strand.
ATCAGCCATACCTTATCAATGTTCAGGGACATCCGCCGTGCCAGATCGTCCACGGATCTTTTATGGGTCCACTCTTCCAGTGTGTCTCCGATCTTCAGCAGGTACATGACACCGGACGCGGTCTTATGATCCTTTGTCAGGATCGCCGCAGTAATTGCCGCCGCATCCAGAAGTTCCACCTTCAGATGTCCGCTCGGGATAGTCTTCAGCCCGCGCCATACAAAGCGGAGTGCTTTTGCCACGACCCAGAGCTTACGGATCGGAAGCGGAACGACCAGCCTTTTCCCGTAGTGCAGGATCGTTGTCATGACGATCTTCTCACGGTATTTTGCAGCCACCTCACGTCCGGAGGCTTCATAGACACTTTCCGGAACAGGTACCTTTTCAAACGAAAAGCCCCTCAGGATCTCAATTACCCGCTCCCGGCTGCAGGCATAGGTAAGGAACGCATCCGCCGTCCGTTCATATACCTTTCGCTCCCGGATCTCCGGAAATCCTTCCAAATAATAATCCAGGGTATCCGCCTGTCGGAAGGTCATTCTCTGCATGGGCAGATGCACACGGATCCGTCCCTTTGATTCATGCAATATACGATATTTCATAACTGCCTCGATCTACTATCTGTATCAATCTGAATCAAATCTGTATAAAACAACTTGCACAGATCATCGTTACTCTGTAACTGCATTTTCTTCTGCCGTGACCTCAGCAACCGCTTCTTCAGCGCAGGTTTCTTCAAGGATCTCATCCTCGATCACTGCTTCTTCATTCTTCGCTCTGCGCTCCTCGTTGATGGCTTTCGCATCCGCATAAATGTCCGAGCAATTCTCCTGCAATGTGGTAACCTGATCCATCACTGCGTCCTTTGCGCGAAGCGCCGCTGCCGTGCAATGTGTATATACCTTTTTTGCATCTCTCGAAGACAGTACCCTGATCCCCGCAGAACCAAACAATGTCCCCAGTGCAAAAAGACCGATCTTTGACCAACTCATTTTTCCGTCCTCCTTCTTATAAACCATACCGATTCTTCTTTGAACCACAATATAAGTTAGCATATACTAACCCATTAGAATTATAGTTAGTATACGCTAACCTGTCAAGTTGTTTTTTTGTGAACCTCTCACGGTATTTCTTATAAAAGAATCCCGATGACAATTCAACTATTGTTGAACCATCATCGGGAATCGGCATATCATTTCCTCCTCATATCAATCCTTACAACCCCTACTGAGCAATTTACACTATTCTGATCCTATCATACAACACAAGGTATAACAGAAGCGCAACAAATCTGAGCTATCGCACTGCCGGAGCTCTTATTCCCACCCCATCTCCTTATATAAATACTCTTTAAACCTGAACAATGTATATAAAGGTATTGACCATTACGGTACTTCCGAACGACCTCCATATCAGCGGCAAAGAAATGCCGGAACGCCGTGCATACATCCCGAAGTTCATTTTCCTTCGGATCATTGCTGTTTGCCGTCTCCTTCAGATAGGCATTCAGATGCTTTGCGGTGTTCGAATATTTCTCATACAGAGACTCCGTCGTCTCCTGATCCATAAGCTTCCAGCCTTCCTCCGTGGGGATCATCAGGGAGTCGATATCCTGCACCAGACTCTGCAAGGACGCTTTGAATTTTGCATATGATTCATTATCTGACTGCTTATTCTTAATCTCTTCCAGAAGTTCTTCTTTTGTTCTCGGATCTGCCATATTTGCATCCTCCTATTTCATACTTCGCGCCTGAGGCGCTCCGCTTTTTTTCTCTTGTTTGACATCATTATAGAACAGAGGTGACTACAAAAGCGCAACAAACGAAATAAAAAAACGGATTTTCGGAGACGAACTCCGAAAATCCGCAATTTCTATACTTATGGATTCTTACAGTACCCTCTTGTATCGAATTGATATTTCACACCGTCGATGACATAGGTTTTGTTCTTCGCATACCATCCGCCGGCCACGCCATACCACCAGCCTTTGGAATTCTTATGCCAGCCGTACTTTGTAGTATCCTTCTGCAGACAGTTCTTGTCAAACCATTTTCCCTTGATGAATTCGCTCTGCGCCGCATAACCGTCCGACTTGAAATAATACCACTTCCCGTCGATCTTCTTCCAGCCATCCTTAAGGGCGGTCAGTCCGGAAACCATATATCTCCATTCATTTTTGACCTTTGTCCAGCCGGGAACGGCATCTTTCCCGTTCCATACACCGTTTTTATCCAGGTAATAGCCACCTCGGTAAGCATCCTTTTCCACAAAGCCCTTCTTGTCAAAGTAGTACCACTTATTATCCATGGACCGCCATCTGCTTTTCGGTGCATCCAGAATATCAAACTCCATGGATACGCTTCCGCCGTACGCACCGATCCCTTCTACCGTCACTGTCGCGATCCCCGGCTCTACATTATCTTCGTAGATCACCTCATAATCCACGCCTCTGGTAAGATCAAAGGTGTAACCGTCTACCGTCTTCGCCTGGACAAAGCCGATCATGGGCTCGATGGGATCTCCCGTACAGAATCCGACGAAATCCTCATCCTCGAGTTCAAAATAGACGATCTCCGGCTGCCCGACAACGATCGTGATCACCCGGACACCGTAGTTGTCCGGGTATTTCCCGAAATAGGAAGTGCCGTTCTTATCCCCGGCATATACGATCAGTTTCGTCACCCCGGATTTCTTCCCCGTGATCCTGGCGACACTCTTCTGCGGGTTGCTCGTAGTAACCGATATGATATCTTCATCTTCCACTTCCCAGTTGAACACAGGATTCCAGGAATCCGGCATATCCTTACTGATCCCCCGGAACTCTGCGGTGAGCACTTTATTTTCATCTGCATAAACCGTATAGGATCCTACATTGCCGTCATGCCAGTTGTTGACGGAAAGATATCCCGGGAATTCTTCCTCCTCTTCCCCGCTTAAATACGTGATCGGTTCCAGATAAGCTTTAATGGGGAAATTGTCAATCACCAGATTATAAGGTGCATAGAGAGAATTCACTTCATCCTGTGTATCCTCATCCGTAAGGTCCTCCCAGGTTTCTCCGTTATAAAAGAAGCTTTCCTCCTCATTGATCACACTTACGGTATAATATTCCGTACCATCATCACCAAAGTCTGCAGCATAGCAGTAATAATCCCCTTCACAATTCATGGAGACCACAACCGAATACATCTGCCCTTTCGCCAGTACTCCGGAAGAAGGAAGATGGATCTTGTGATATCCGCCGTATTCAAAGGACGCCTCACCGGCAGTAAAGAGGATCCCGTCCTCCGGATCTTCAAAATCCGCTCCCAGAAGATAGATCTCATAGGAAACATTCGTCCCCGGCCTTGTGGTCATTACGGAGATGTCCGAAAGCCGCGCTGTGGCTTCCGCCGTAAAAACATTCGCCGTACGAACCTCTTCCAGCTCATTCTCCAGATAGAATGACGCAGCCATCAGATCCGTCTGATCTAAATAGAAATCCTTATCATTATCTTCGAAAATGAAGGTCTCCGGATCATTGAGCGACCGGTCATAGTAAGACATCCAGAAATAGCCACTTGCCCGATTTCCGGGATTTGCCTTCGCTTCGGGATCATAAGGCACCTTGTCCATCCCATCCAGAAGTCCCCAGTGTCGGTATCCGTTGTTCGGGAACGCATTCAGCTCCGATCCCCAGCTGTTCTTGACCAGAAAAGCCCCATCCCCTTCCGGCATGGCTTCTCCGCCTGCTTCCGTGGTGGAACTGAAATTCTCTCTGGGGTAATTATCATCGTATCCCACGATACATACAGAATGACTCTGAGGCTCATAGGTATTGGTAAAATGCGCCCAGTTTTCACTCATGTATTTCTTCCCTGAGGTATCCTGTCCCGGAAGATAGGTTTCCGCACAGAAGCTGATGGATACCGCCCTGTGATGGGTTACGATCTGATCCTTGATGGCATCCACACCGGACTGATTAAAATAGTATTCCCCCTCATCATCGAATCCCGCCGGACTGGGCAGGATCAGAGATTCCTTCAGTGTAAAATTCTGTCCGTAACGCAGGTCCTCGGACATGGACCAGTCATCCTGATTGCTGTACCAGACAGGAACCGACCGATAGGAATCTTCCACAGGATTTCCCTCATCATCGTACCGCATGGCCGCCTCCCAGTAAGCCCTCTCTCCGCGGGCTCCTTTGTAGGCATATTCCGTCTCGACAAGTTTGCCCGTTTCAGGATCCAATACCTTATCCAGAACCGGTCCCATTCCGGAAGCGAAACGGGAGGTCACATATGAGGTAAACCCTCCGGTGTCATACTTGTAGGCGGAAGATCTTTCATCCTGCTTTGTAAGATCTCTGAAATGAAACCCTTCCTCATACTGAGAATCCTCCGGATCATCAATACAGGAAGTGGAGAAGTACACCAGATGCTTCTCCGACAGATCCAGCGTGTTCACATCATACCCGGCCTTTTCCGCAAGCCCCGAGGACAGAAGGCTGGTTTCAGCGGCTGCAACCGCCGCAAACCCCCAGCAGGATCCGAAGGGATTCTGCAGCTTCACAGAAGTTACATAGGATACCTCTCCACCGTCTCCTGTGGGAACATGCCGCAGATCATAGGAAGAAGGCAGACTCTCTGCCACCTTTGTAAGCTTGTCCCTCCCCTGTTCGTCCGCAAAATCAAAGGGATCCGACTGCGTGATCGCCTCCTGGCCGCTCCGCGCTCTGCTTTCCGCTGCATAAGCATCCTTTGAAATAAATGCAGAGCCTACGGCACATACCGCCGCAAGCGCGGTAAACCCTGCGATCCTTAGTTTCTTTCTCTTCATCTTACCCCTCCTTTGTTCCCAATCCAATTTCCCATTATGAATGGCCACTTTGAATATGTTTTGCCTATCATAAATGCCTTCTTACATCACATTGAACGGCTCACGCATCCGTCTTCTCGAGATACTTTGCAGGCACTTCCTTTGTCAGCCACACGCCGTTTTTAGACAGATAGAACTTATATCCGTCCCGATACATGGCACCGGCCTTTACGACGTAAAGCCGCGGCTTCCCGTGACGCTTTCCCACCTGAGTCGCCGTCTCCGAATCCTTCGACAGATGCACATACAGCCGGCTCTTCGGGATCAGGCCCTGCGCATCGATGCTCTCCTCATACTTCACACCGGTTCCGTGCCACAGTTCCTCCGGCGGCTCCGTCTCTTCCAGCTCCACATCCACCGGGATGGAATGTCCCTGATTCGCCCGGATCAGCGTCTTATCCTCGTTGAAGGAATACCGCTGCTTCGAGTCCGTACGGACGATCTCCTCCAACATTTCCATATTGAATTCCTGTGTCCGGGAGATCCCCTCGATCATCTCATCCACATTTGCCCAGCCGTGCTCATCCAGATGGATCCCGATCACCTCCGGCTTATGCCGAAGGATCAGACTCATGTATCTGCTTATTTCCGTTAAGCCCATTTGTATACCTCATTCTATCCTATAACCAGCCGTAAAAACAAGCCAGAGTTAATATACTAAACGCAATCCACAGAACGAGAAAAAGCGGAACCGTAACCGTGAATTTCCGCTTTCTGGTTTTATGATGAAAAGCCAGCATCCCGAGGAGTGCACCCAGCGCACCGCCAAGCGCTGCCAGGGCAAGCAGATGTGCCTCCGAGATCCTCCACAGCCCCTTCTTCGCCCGTTTCTTATCGAGCCCGTAGCATATGAAAGCCAGTAGATTTATGACACACAGATAGATTACCAGAATCATACTCTCAACCTCTGACCAGTTCCGCCCTACTCTACCTTCTTCAGGACCATCAGTCCCCCGCCGTACTCCATCAGTCCGTCGACGAGCCTTACTTCATCCCAGGGCGAAACCTTCTCACCGAACATCTCACGCTTCTCCCCGGTGTTATAGTAGTACTTCCCGTTCACGGCCTTCCACTCCTTCGGGGGCTCCGGGCAGAATCTGCCATCCTTTACCTCTCCCAGCTCTCCGGAAGCGATGGCTGCATCAATTTCCTCCTGCGGGATACCCTCCGGGATCTTCATCCATGTCTCTACCTTATGATCCTCCGTGAAAATGATCTTCGTATCAAACGCCTGCA
>JAILAR010000119.1 GCA_024681515.1 Eubacterium sp.
CCGCCCATGGCACTATCGATCACTTCGTTGGTCTTCTGCGCCGTCTGACCCACATAGCCTTCTACCAGGCCTGCGCGGTCCACTTCGACCAGCTGTCCCTTGCTGACCACGCCAAGCGCGTGGTAGATCTTTGCGAGAAGCCGCGCCACCGTGGTCTTGCCGGTACCCGGATTCCCGGAGAATACCAGATGCAGCGACATATCCGGCTGCTTTAAGCCCATCTTCTCCCGCATCTTCCGGACACGGATCACATTGATCAGGTTGTTCAGGCTCTTCTTTACATGCGCCAGACCGATCAGATGATCCAGTTCCTCCAGAAGCTTCTCCATGGGGATCTGCTCCTCGACCTCCTGCTTTCCGGAGCTGCCGGACCCTGCATTTCCTTTACCGCTCTGCGCCTCAACCCGGCCGTCCTTTGCTCCGTTTGCACCGGCGCGGCCAGCGGTTACGGCACCGTTCCCACGCTGATCTGCTCCCCGTTCCTCAGTCCGATACGCAGAACCTCGCCCGCCGGGGGCCGGTCCGCTCTGTCCGCCCGTGGGCACCGGATCGTCCGTAAAATACGATGCCGCCACGGTCATATCCACCGTAGCATCCGGCCTGGGCTTCGCCGGCTTAAACTTTCCGGGCATCCCGTAATCTGCTCTTCCCTTGTCTCCGAAGCGCAGCGGATCTATGGTATCATACAGGCCGTACGCCTTCAGATAGTCATTTAAAACATTGATATACGTGGTGATCTTCCTGGATTCCTCTTCGCTGACGCCTGCAAATGCGATAAATGCCAGTCCCAGATCCCGGAAGCTGTTCACGATGAACCGGGATGTAGACACATTGGCATCCGTCGTCCTGCGGGACGTCGGAGACAGATCATCCTTCACGAAAAATTTCAGAGAATCCGGCACCTTTGAGAGAAGATCCGGATCCAGACTGTTGTCCTTTCGGAACTGCAGAAACTGGGTCGTGGTAAGGTGGATCTGCAAAAGTTCATTTGCAAATGCCACCTGCCGCATGGGTTCCGCACTGTACTCATCATAGAGATACCCGAGGAACACCAGCATATCATACTTCAGCAGTTCGCGAAGCGTGATGGCTGCATCCTCGGGATAGGTTCCGTTTCTTTTATGAGCGATCTCATCGGCATACGAAAAACAGCAGTTGATCATATACCCCGGACCGAAATCAGTCGGTGGTATGGGCGCTGCGTAATTCGTAGGGCGTGTATTCTCTTTCTGCCATGACGGACCTGTAAGCAGGTCGTATAATCTTGTCCACATTGATGAGTTCCTCGATTCTGTGAGCCGACCAGCCTACGATGCGCGCGATCGCAAAAATCGGGGTGTAGAGCTCGATCGGGATTCCAAGCATACTATACACGAAACCGCTGAAAAAGTCCACATTTGCACTGACGCCCTTATAGATCTTCCTCTTCTCCGCGATGATCTCCGGCGCCATCTTTTCGATGGATGCATAAAGCTCAAATTCATCATCCAGATGCTTCTCTGCCGCCAGCTTCTCCACAAACTTCCGGAACACACGGGCTCTCGGATCCGATACGGAATAGATCGCATGTCCCATACCGTAGATCAGTCCCATACGGTCAAAGGCCTGCCGATCCACGATCTTCGCCAGATAATCCCGGAGGCGGTCCTTGTCCTTATAATCCGGCACATGCGCACGGATATCCTCCATCATCTGCATTACCTTCAGATTTGCGCCGCCGTGCTTCGGCCCCTTCAGGGAAGACAGCGCCGCCGCCATAACGGAATAGGTATCCGATCCTGCCGAAGAAACCACACGGGTGGTGAAGGTGGAATTATTTCCGCCGCCGTGCTCCGCGTGCAGCACCAGCGCCGCATCCAGCACCTGGGCTTCCAGGGTGGTATATTCCTTGGTCGGTCTGAGCAGACGAAGCACATTTTCCGCCGTGGAGATCTTCGGATCCGGGAAATGGATGAACATGCTTTCATCCTTCTCGTAGTGGCTGTATGCGTTGTAGCCGTATACAGCCAGCATCGGGAATTCACTGATCAGCCGGAGGCACTGCTCCAGCACATTGGGAATGGACAGATCCTGCACATTGTCATCATAGGCCTGCAGCGTCAGCACCGACTTGGTTATGGAATTCATGATGTCATGGCTGGGTGCCTTCATGATGACGTCTCTGGTAAAATTCGTCGGCAGTGTCCTGAGAGACCCCAGCACCTGTTTGAAATCGATCAGCTCGTCATCCGTGGGCAGGTCTCCGAACAGCAGCAGATAAGCCACTTCTTCAAAGCCGAAGCGCTTGAAGCCGAAGTCCTTTACCATATCGATCACGTTGTAGCCGCGGTACCACAGCTGGCCGTCGCACTGCACTTCCTTCCCGTTTTCGATCCGGGAGGATACGATCTTGGAAATGTTGGTGACGCCGGTAAGAACGCCCTTTCCGTTCTTGTCGCGAAGCCCCCGCTTCACGCCGTAGGTCTCATAAAGATTCTCATCCACCTCATCCGCCTTGTAGCAGATGGGTTCATATAATTTTGCATATTCCTTCACATTCACGGTGCTTCCCCCTTGTTTCATCCCCTCACATGATACATTCCCTCACATGACAACAGCCACGTCATTCTGAGGGCGCAGCCCGAAGAATCCCCTCACTCGCACCGGGCGGCAGGATTCTTCACTCCGCTTCACTCCGCTTCGAATGACAGGATGCCTGTCACTCCTGCGGCTGTCCGCTGAGCAGTGTATTCTCGCTGGAATTCAGGATGTCCATGAACTCCTCACCGGTTATAGTCTCATTTTCATAGAGATGTTTTGCGATCTCATGCAGCTTCTGCACATTCTGCTGCAGGATCTCCTTTGCACGCTCGTGCTGTTCCTTCACGATGGATACAACCATATGATCGATCTTCGTCTGAGTCTCCGGCGCACATGCCAGGCTGGTATCTCCACCCAGATACTGGTTGGTCACCACCTCCATGGCCACCATATCGAACTCCTCGGTCATACCGAACCGGGTCACCATGGCCCTGGCCAGTTTGGTCGCTTTCTCGATATCATTTGCAGCACCCGTGGTGATCTCACCGAAGATCAGCTCCTCCGCCGCGCGTCCGCCGGACAGCGTGGCGATCTTGTTCATGATCTCCGTCTTTGTCATCAGATTACGCTCATCCTCATCCACCTGCATGGTGTAACCCAGCGCACCCGAAGTACGCGGGATGATGGTGATCTTCGTCACCGGAGCGGACTGGGTCTGCATGGCAGCCACCAGGGCATGCCCTACCTCATGATAGCTGACCACCAGCTTCTCCTTGTTGGTCAGGATCTTGTTCTTCTTCTGATATCCGGCGATAACCACCTCAACGGATTCCATCAGGTCGTCCTGCTGAACAACCTTCCGGCCCTCACGGACCGCCTTCAGAGCGCCTTCATTTACGATATTGGCCAGCTGCGCACCGGAAGCACCGGAGGCAGTTTTGGCCAGCGTTTCGAAATCCACATTTTCGGAAATGCGGATCTTCTTCGCATGTACCTTCAGGATGTCGATACGTCCCTTCAGATCCGGCAGTTCCACAGGGATCCGCCGGTCAAACCGGCCCGGACGGAGCAACGCGGGATCCAGAGAATCCGGACGGTTGGTCGCGGCCAGAATGACCACCCCCGTATTGCCTTCAAAACCGTCCATCTCGGACAGCAGCTGGTTCAGAGTCTGCTCCCGCTCATCGTTGGTGGACAGACTGTCGTCACGCTTCTTACCGATGGCATCGATCTCATCGATGAAAATGATACACGGTGCTTTCTCCTTTGCCTGTTTGAACAGATCACGCACCTTTGCGGCACCCATGCCGACGAACATCTGCACAAACTCCGATCCGGAGATGGAGAAGAACGGTACATCCGCCTCTCCTGCCACCGCCTTGGCCAGCATGGTCTTACCGGTACCCGGAGGGCCCACCAGCAGCGCACCCTTCGGCAGAGTCGCACCGATCTCGGTATATTTTTCCGGCTCATGCAGATAATTGACGATCTCGGACAGCAGGTCCTTGGCTTCTTCCTCGCCGGCCACATCCTTGAAACGGACATCGTTCTTGGACTTAACGTAGACCCGGCCGGTCCCCTTTCCTCGACCTCCTCCCATGGAGAAGGACATCATGTCCGGATCGTCGCCTATTTTCTTCATCAGCCTTTTGGAAATGATCCGCCATATGATGATCAACAGAAGGATCTGGACACCAAAGGTGAGCCCATAATACAGCAGCGGATTCATGGGCTCCACGATCTCCGCTCCGAAAGTAGCACCGGACTTGTAGAGCCGCTCATACAGCTGGGAATCCTCCATCAGACCGGTCTTGTACGTCTTCCCGTCCATGTCGTTGAAGAGGATGTGGGTAGACGTGACAGACGCCTCCTTGATCTTCTTCTCATCGATCATCTTCATGAAGACATTGTAGCCCACCTCCGAAACCTGCGGCTGCATGAACCGCTTGTAGACAAAGATGTTCATGATTCCGAAAACCACCAGGAAGATCAACACAAATGGAATTGTTTTTTTCTTATCCGGACGCATTTCGCCCATACACTTCAAGCCTCCTATTTTTGTGTTAGCACTCTCCTTTATAAAGTGCTAACGAGTATTAATCGGAATCTTACCACTCCATTCGCCCTCTGACAAGAGAAACACCCTATTATCAACTATTCTTCACAAATGCTCCTTCATTACTCGAGAACGTGCAGATTCGATTCGCCTGATGGCGAATCCACCTTTGTGACCGCCTTCGGTTGGCGGTCACAAATCCTCCCTTCGGTCGGACTTCGCGCCTTCGGCGCTCGGGTACGTACGGATTCGATTCGCCTGATGGCGAATCGAATCCTAGAGCATCGGCGCGATCACGCGGAGAAGAGAATCCAGGACCTGTCCGGGCAGACTCCGCCGCGTCTCTTCTTCTGTCACCTCATGACACTGCGGGAAGGTACTCTTGAAATCCCGATAAAGCACACTGGCGGTTCTGGCATCCGAGAAGAACACCGCATCCTCGAAATGCAGGAACAGACTCCGGTAATCCAGATTGATGGTTCCCACCACGCCCTTCTCATTATCGCAGAGCATGCACTTGGAATGCAGGAAGCCCGGCGTGTAGGTATAGATCCGCACCCCGTTCTTCAAAAGATGCGGGAAGGATGACTTGGTCAGCCGGTAAACCATTTTCTTGTCCGGCACTCCCGGTACCACGATGCGCACATCCACGCCTCGTTTGGCCGCGATGCAGAATGCACTGGTCAGCTCGTCGCTCATGATCAGATACGGTGTAAACATATACAGCCGTTTCTTTGCCTGATTGATCACGTCCATATAGACATGCTCCGCCAGCGGGATGTCATCAAAGGGTTCATCTCCGAAGGGCTGCACAAATGCCTCTGACTCTTCCACTTTCTCATGGTACCGGTGAGGCATGTAGTCCTTCAGTTCGTTGATCATACCCATGAAGACTTCCTGCTCGTTCTCGTCCATCTCATCCAGCTTCTCCCGGGTCTTCTCCGTATGCTTATTCTGCTCCACCTTCTTATCCAGCTTGCGGAGAAGCTTGGAACGCTTGACATTTCGCTTGTAGGCCTCGATATCCACGGCCTCCCACATTTCCAGGAACATCAGCGTCATGTTCCACACGCCGTCCCCCTTCAGGCGGATACCCGCATCCTTCCAGCGTCCGTAGGGGCAGTTGATGTTCACGTACCGATCCGACAGGTTCATGCCGCCGGTGCAGCCGATGTAGCCGTCCACGATCAGCATCTTCCGATGATCGCGGTTATTCATAAATGCCGAGAATACCGGCACCATGCGATTGTATTTCAGACATTTGAAATTCGGGCTGATCCGGTTCAGCTGCTTATGATAATTCCGCGGCAGATACTGGGCGCAGCCGAAATCATCGTACAGCAGGCAGACTTCCACGCCGCTTTCCGCCTTCTCGATCAGCAGGTTCAGCATGGGTTCCCACACATCCCCCACCTCGATGGTAAAATATTCCATGAAAATGAAATGCTCCGCACCACGGATGGCTTCCATCATGCCTGCCAGAAGCTTTTCTCCGCTGCTGTAATAGGTCAGACTCGTGTTCTGGTGTACCGGGAAGAACTGCTCGTTGAAGATGTATTCCGAAGTTCCGGCGCCCCGCACATCCTTCTGCAGGAACGCATCCTGTGTCCGCCGGTCCTGGAAATACGACAGGTGGTATTTCACGTCCGCCGCGTCCAGCCGATGCTTGAAACCACGTCCCGGCTTCTTGTTGCCGACCAGATAGTAGAACGGCGCACCAAAGACGGGAAAGATCAGAATGACCATGATCCAGATCAGCTTGTACTCCGTCTGCTCGGTCCGGTCATTCAAAAGAACGATCACAAAGACGATGGCCAGCACCCGCATGATGTTCGTGAGCATCGGGAAAAAGTCCACCAGATTAAAGACCCCCACCGCGATCCAGGTCACCTGGAGTGCAATAAGAAGCCCGGCCGGGAGAGCCCGGCCGAACAGGAGATTGTTGTAGCGTTTCATTTTAATCTTCGGTTTTTGTTCCGTCTTTGCATTCTGTTCCAATTTATTTCATTCCCTTACCAAATTCATTCGTCATTCCGGTTACTTCGTCAATGTTTTGACCGCGAGACAGCCCCTTGCAAGACATGACCAGCGGCAGTGCATGGCTCATTTTACGCGCCCATAATTTCATCGACCGATTCAATGCACGCACTCCGGAATCCGCACGCCTCCAGCGCGGCCACGCCGCGGATGGTGGTTCCGCCCGGCGAGCACACCTGATCCTTTAACACGCCCGGATGTAATCCCGTAGCGATCTGCAGTCCCGAAGAACCGTGAACCATACCGCTTACCAGACGATACGCAACCGCTCTCGGGATCCCGTATTTCACGGCCGCATCCGCATAGGCCTCGATGAAGAGGTCCACAAATGCCGGTGCGCAGCTGGTGATGCACATTCCGATCTTCATCAGATGCGGCGGCAGCACCTCCACTGTACCCACTGCTGTCAGAAGATCCTTCGCATAGGCGTTATCCTCTTCCGTCATGGTATGGCATTCCTCAAACAATGTCACTCCGTCCCGGATCCGCGCCGGGGTATTCGGCATGATGCACTGTACCTTGATATTTACTCCCGCTTCCTGAAACTTCGCCAGCGAGAAGCCGGCAGCGATACAGATCACCGGCATCTCCGGTGCATTTGCTTCGATGATTCTGGCATTCTCCAGCACCTGACCCGGCTTGCAGGCTATGAGGATCATATCCACCTTGCCCAGCATTTCCTCCAGTGTGCTGCAGGTTCCGATTCCCAGTTCTGCATGCTTTGCCTCAAGCTCCGCAGCCACCGGGGTATAGGCGTATGCCATGTCCGGCGTCAGCTTTCCCGCAGCCACAAAGCCCGAGAAAAGCGCTGAGCCCATATTTCCGATGCCGATAAATCCGATTCGTTTCATGTTCTGATTTCCTCCAAACTACAATTTATTATGACCAGCAATGACTTACTGGATCTTCTCAAAGTCAATGGCTCCGTGCTTGCAGGTCGGACAGATAAAGTCCTCGGGCAGCTCCTCGCCCTCATAGATGTAACCGCAGATCTTGCAACGCCAGCCCTTCACTTCCGTCTTCTGAGGCTGCGGCTTGATGTTCGACTGATAATAGCTGTAGGTTGCCGACGGATCCTGGTTCAGCACGCCGCCGTCCGTCACGTCCGCGATGAACATGGTGTGTGTGCCGAGGTCCACCTCCTGCACGACCTTGCCTGCGATAAAAGCGTTGATCCCTTTGGTGATCACGTACAGTCCGTTGTTGGCCCGTGCCACATCCTTAAAATCCGCAAATTTGTCCACGTCTCGCCCGCTCTGGAAGCCGAAATGTTTGAACAGATCAAAGCTCGCCTTCTCGGAAATAACAGAGATATTGAACTCTCCTGTCTCATGAATGATATCATGTGTGTAGTTTGCCTTATTCACACAGATGGAGATCCGGTTCGGTGTGGTCGTCACCTGGATCGCCGTGTTGATGATGCAGCCGTTGTCCTTACCGTCTGCGGTCTTTGCCGTCAGGACATACAGTCCGTAACCCAGTTTGTACATTGCTTCTTTGTTCATGTTTCTACCCCCTTGTTACCTTAAAATGTGTTTCATCTCCCGCACCGCAGTCTTCATCCGCCGATGGAACTGCTCGAAGAATATCTCGTAATCCAGGTTTCCCTTCTGTGAATCCAAAGCCGTCTGCTGCTTTGCACCGACAATGCCCTCCGGCTCCGTGTCATACTCCGTCACGTAGAACAGATCCAGCAGAAAAAGCATGTAATTCCGGATCTGCTGCGGATCCTTTGCCTCGCTGATCTTTCTCCTGGAAAGTCCCAGGAAATTATGCCATTTCCGGACAAAGGCCGTGTGCTCCTCGATAGGCTCGATATCGATCCATTTTTGTACTTTAACCTTGCTCCGATTCTGTTTCGTGCACTCATGCACCTGCAGAAAATACTTAAAATCTCCGTTCTCGTAGTACCGTCCCAGCGGAAACAGCCTGCAGATGGATGGCCGATACGGATGAATGCTGCATCGCCCCTCCGCATCCAGGAAACGGCAGCCATACTCCATATTCATATGCGGCAGCGCCAGCCCATCCAGCATTGAGATTTTGATCTCTTTCTCCACCATATCCTCAAAGGTCCGCCCGGTCCCTTTGCAGAGCAGCCAGACATCGTAGGGATCCAGCGTGATGGACGTTCCCATATCGCTCTTGCAGCATTTGCTGCAGCCCGCACATCCGGCACAGTCCGCCCGCACCAAATCATTCAGTTCGTACAAACGCCCGTCGGAGATCTCCGCCAGCGTACCCTCCCGAAGCATACGACATTTTCCTTCCGCTCACGAATATTGTGGTGAACATTCATATTTCCGTCCGGCTGCTTTGGACATACCAAACAGGAGAAATGCAGGATTTCCCCTTGTATAGTTTACTTGAAAACGTCCGGAAAGTAAACGAAAGAAATGAACTTTTCGCAAAAGCATTGATTTTTTCCCCTTTTTATGTTAGTTTAATGCTGTTATACTGGTTTATTATAGTAAGATCATGTAACGATCCATCTTCCGATGGATCCGCCATAAAAAAAAGAAAGGATGGTTGACTATGGCAGATTATTTTGATCCCAATAACACCGGATCCTACAACCAGCAGAATTCACAGTACCCGCAGTATCCGCAGTACCAGTCGAATCCGAACGGACAGTATCAGGATCCCCAGCAACAGATGTATCAACAGCAGATGTACCAGCAGCAGATGAGCCGCGGTGCATTTGGCATGAACCAGCCGCAGTACGCAGCAGGACAGTCTTACGGAGGCGCAGTTGCAACGGATGTCAACGATGTCCTTGTTAAATCCTTCCTGTTCATGTTCCTGGCATTGCTCGTAACCGGGATCACTTCCCTGATCGTGGCACGGAGCACCTTCTGGATCAGCGTTGCTGTCAATCCCGCTCCGCTCATTATTTTCGCGATCCTTGAGATTGCCTGCGTGATCGGCGCTACCTTCGCCATGAAGAAAAACAATCTGATTCTGTCAGCAGTTCTCTTCGGTGCATATTCGATCCTGAACGGTGTGACCCTGTCCATTATCTTCCTGGCTTACCAGCTCGGATCTATCGTACAGGTATTCTTCATCGCAGCAGCAATCTTCGGAGCTATGGCTCTGATCGGTGTCTTCACAAAGAAGGATCTGTCCAACCTGGGTATGATCTGCATTGTTGGTCTTTTCGGTATCATCATTGCATCTATCGTCAACATCTTCCTGAAGTCTGCGAAGATGGATTATGTGATCAGCATCATCGGCGTTATCGTATTCACCGGCCTGACCGCATACGATGTACAGAAGATCAAGAAAATGGCTGCAACGAACGTCGGCTACAATCCATTGGTTCTCGGCCTCTACGGCGCTATGGAGCTGTACCTCGACTTCATCAACCTGTTCCTGTATCTGCTGAGACTTCTTGGTAAAGCCAAAAACTAAAGAAACAAAATCACTATTTGCAGTAGCAATAAAAAAGAATGGTCGGTCATGCTTGAATGAAACCGACCGTTCTTTTTTATTGTGTATCAGCGAAGCAGGGATTGCCACGATCATCACGGACGTAAAGCGCCGCAGGCGCGGCGGACGTGCGCAGCACGGACGGTCCGTGATCGACGGGGCAATACTGCAAATAGTGAGGGCCAGTCCGTGATCGCCCTTGCAGGATCCTGAATCACGCTTACACCCTATCATCCCCGCCACGAGGCGTCTCCAAGATCGCGCCGATCAATCCCAGCACGGCACCGCCCACCAGGAACCAGAAACCCATGCCTGCGATCCCGAAGATTCCGGTATCAAACGCCACCAGTCCTGCAACTGCCACAACCGAAACCGCTGAAACGATCAATGTCGGCAGCCTCTTTCCACACAGGATCAGGATCACACACGCGGTTCCTGCGGCCAGCAATATCCACGGAAGAAAGACGAGGTAATTGTGGACATGGCAAACATACAGAAGCGGTTCAAAATACGACTCATAAAGCCCCGACGCATCAACAAGGAAACTGAACATTTCATCCTGTGATACCATGTACTTAAACTCATCATATGCTTCATCGACCTCATCCATATCTTTGATGAATAATCCCCCGTCTTCGATCATGCTGTCCCCGACTTGTTTGGACTGAAACATACTTAATCCATACGACACGTTGAGCACATCACTTGCAGAACCGCCGAGATCCAATCCGGCCGCCCCAGCCAGCACCAGATCAGACGTGTCAGATGTATCCCCCGAAACCTCATCGATAAGCGCCCCCCCTGTTCCCAGCATATCATCCAACGTCCCCCACATGGAACCCATCCCCTGAAAGCGGAACAACACCAGGTTCATAAAGACCGATGCAATCACAAATGCAGCTCCGACCACTCCCAGCAGCTGACCGATTGAAAATGACCTGCCATATCTTTCATCCCCATAATACATAGGCTACCTCCTATTCCATACCTCGCGCCTTCCGGCGCTCCGTAACGAATCACGTCGCACGAACCCCTTCCCTATTATCACCGAAAAAACGCTCTCTCACAGACTCCTTCATCCTCTGAAAAAATGACCGTTCTTCAACGATATACGGCTCCTCCTCGTCGTATTCCTCCGGCTCCTCCGCCCAGCAAAGCACTTCTGTCACACTTTCCGTCCGCCTGGTTTCCTCCTTCGCATATCGGATCTCATAGAAAAGCTGCAGCAGGTCCCGACTATTCATTTCCCTGTTTTTCCGTACCAGTTCCCGAAGCCGCTCAAACCACCGCTGGCCGTTGCAGATCCGTTCAGCGAGGTTCAAAAGCTCCGAAAGCCGTTCCATAAGATCCTGCCCCGCTGTATCCTCCATGCGGATCGGAACCAGAAGCAGACGCAATCTGCCGCTTTGCTCATACACATATCCCCACTGTTTCAGAAACTGAGAAGGATTCAGAAGGAACCGGCGCGCCTCTTCCGTCAGACGACAGAGCATCATCATAAGATCCATCATTCGATTTTTGCTCTTGAGGATCCTGTCCCAATCCGGAGTCTGAAGGTCAGTCATATCATAGAAAATATCTCCTGCCTCCGTCTCATAAAAAGGGACGAGCCACGAGAGCTCACCCCCTTTGGCCATCCGAAGCCCCGTAAGATCCAAGTCTTCCGGGGCGAATCCTGTAAGCACAAAACCCTCACGTCCGAATTCAGATTCTTCTCTTTCAATTCGTCTAAACTCCATAAAAGCACCTCCATTCCACACTTCGCGCCTTCCGGCGCCCCGTGAAATCTCCCCCTGTTATATTCTCATCATAACGCATGAACGAATGATTTATTTTGCACAGATCAGGAGAGTAAACCATTCTCCTTATGGAAAATGTACATCTCGATCCGGAGTCCGGTTTCCGAACCGCCTGCCGGGATCACGCAGGCACGTCCTCCGTCATCCATGTAGCCCGCCCAGGCAAAGGTCGGCTCAACATAGACATCACCGGACATATCCATGTATCCCCACAGACTCCCCTGCCGAAAGGCGATAAGTGTCGTTCCACCGGAACACAGTTCCTCATATGCCGGAGCCAGCACTTCCTCTCCTGCTGCATTTATCAGGCCCCAGACATTCCCGCTTCGGACTGCCGCTGCGCCTTCCCCGTCCACAAAGGCCTTTACCTCATCATAGACACCGGACAACGCCTTACCGTCCGCACCATACAGCCGCCAGCTTCCATCCCGGAGCGCCAGGATCCCACCTGCACGAGAAGCGATCCGCTGTGCATCGTAAGCAACCGCATCATACCGCACAGCATCCCCTGCGGCAGCAGAAAGCAGTCCCTCAGCTGTCACAAACCTCCAGCTGCCATTTTCCTTCACAGCCGCGATCCCCTCTGCGAAAGCGGTGGCATCCTCAAAGCGAAGCCCCGTATCCTGCAGCGCTGCATTTACATAGCCCCAGCCCCAGGCATCTTTTACCAGCATGTAACCGTCCCGCAGACATCCCACATACTCGTAATCTCCTTCGGGCACTGCTCTCCGATATCCGTCCTTATCCACGGAAATGATCCCCTGATCGGTCTTCAGTGTCACGAAGAGTTTCGTATCCTCCTCTCCCCCGTCCGCGCGCTTCGTAAAATCACAGATCGACTCGATCTGCTGATTCTTCACACCCTTCAGACAGTTTCTTCCCTTCGCATCCACAAGACTGATCTGTTCCTGCGCATCCCTTACTACCGCATAGCCCTCAAAATAATCCGTAAGAAGCGCACCGGTATCGCTGATAGAATCGTATTTTGCACGGAGAGTTTCATACAGGCCTCGGATATTTTCGTTCAATTTGTATTTCTCTTTGCCTTCCTGGATGGTCTGAACCGCCTGAATCTCCTTCCCATCCAGATAATATCCCTGTGCGAGCCAATAGTAGGTATCCCGGTCCCCTCCGGTCTCCCGTTTCAGGCTCTCCAGCAGGTCTACCGCCGTCTGATAATCTCCGGCCTGAATATACTCCCGCGCGATGGTTATACTGAGCTGCGGATCTTTCTTACGAAGCTCAAGCGCCTTCTCGTACAACCGTACCGCATCCATATGAAATCCCTTTTCTGCCATGCCCTCTGCCGCCTTCACATATTCGGCGGAGGAATCCTTCTGCCTGTGAAAAAGAGCAATGTATGCGCTCACCACCAGAAGCCCCAGCATTATAATAAAAGCCAACCGTCGTTTCATACCTTACCTCCATTCCATACTTCGCACTGAGGCGTGCTCCGTACTTCGCGCCTACAACGCTCCGTAACGAATCACAGCATTTTCATGTTCCCCACGCTCCGGTCGTTGCAGAGCAGGTTATGGTCTGTGTAAATGCATCCGCTCCCAGAAACGGCAGATCCAGCGTCTTCACACGATACGTCACCACGATCACAACATCTCCCGAGGCACTGATCCCGGAGCCCTGCAGACTGATACCCTCGATCCCGCCTACCACTCCATGGCGTTCCAGATACGAATCCAGTTCCGGAATGGAGTCTTCCAGAAGCGTTCTGTAACAGTACCGCAGCACGCCTTCCGATTGATTGGTCTGATAACTGATCAGATTGGCATCCCTGGGCTTTTCATTCACATGACCTGCAGTTCCCAGAAGGTCCTCCACCCAATCCAGACACCGATAGGAAGCCCTTCCGTCTTCCTCTCTGAAAGTGGCATACGCCGCAACCTCCTTCGCCGTTTCTGCCGCTGCCGCCTGCAGTTTATTCTGAACGATGATCGCATCGATCAGACCCATGATCCACACAAAGAAAAGGATAAAAAGAGGGAGTACCGTAACCATTTCGACCGTGACCATGCCACTCTCGCCCCGCATCCCCGCTTTCTGCCTATGTTTCAGCATGTCAGAACCCTCCTTCCGTGTGGTAATGAAAACTCTGCGTCGGATAGAGAATGGAATCCACAGTCACATCCGCGTCCATCGCAAACATGGTATAACACCGTTCAAATGAGAAACCGGCATTTCCGTTATATTGCATATTTTCTTCGATCAGCTTCCGCATCCTCTGCAGATACACATCCTTATGCTCCGACACATAGTACATCAGCAACATGCGAACATAAGCAATATAGTTCATCTCCTGATATCCGTCCCCACGATACAGTTCAAAGACCTGAACCCCGGTCTCCGAGTTGTTGATATCAAGTTTTTTCGTATACGCATCCTTTGCGGAAATCCCCATCAGACACAGATCCTGCAGCATTGGGATCTGCAGGACGTTTCCTGCCGCAAGATCTGTCGCATCCGCAAATGCTTCAGCCTGTTTTTCGGTTCCCACCGCATAATTCTCCATAACACAGCAGAGAAAACAATAGTTCAGCAGCATACAGTGGACCGTGTCCTGGCTTTCCTGCATGGTCCCGGCACCGCACAGGATGTATTCCATCTCCGTATAAGGATATTTCGATTGGATCGATCCGTTAAACTCACGGCCAGAGAGATAAGCGTTTTTGGTAATAAAACTACTGAACATGCACCCGGCATACTCTCCGATCATACACTCCTGGCTCCAGCCATCCCGGATCATCGCCTCCACCGAATCATAGTTCTCATAGACATCGGAAATAGCTTCCAGACTCGTCAGAAAGGATTCCAGCATGGTAACATAGTCATCCTGGTCATTTGCCACGCATCGCACAGCAGCCGGCGCCTGCTCCGGAGATATGGGGTCGATGGTTTCACTAAAGGATACATGATAAAATGAATGTCCGTTGACGTAGGACACGTTGTTCCTGAGACTTTGCTCCGCCACACTCCGAAGTCGCTCCTCCTGCTGTGCTTCCTGTGCTGCCG
>JAILAR010000071.1 GCA_024681515.1 Eubacterium sp.
GGCGTCATTCGAAATATCTCTCTTGCTGAAGCCAAAGATTGCCAGGGAGATGATAAGGACGGCCGCTGCAGCTGCCACGCCGGCGATGATCCATGTACGGGGGCGCCTGTTACCGCCATTTGACGCTCCGCCATTCGGTGCTTTGCCGGTTACGCCGTTGTTCGCTTGAGCTGCAGAACCAGGTTTTCCGAAGGATACCACGTTACCCAGATTTTTGGCATTCCCTGTATTCCCTGTGTTTCCTGTATTCCATGCAGTTCCTGTATTTTGTGCGGTTCCGTTATCCTGTGCGTTCCCTGCAAACTGCGACGCCAGGAACCGCTCCTCTCTGGTTGGCTGCTTCCCAGCCTCTGCGCGGTCCAGACCGGCTTCGATCCGTCCCCACAGGTCCGGTACCTCGAGGTCCAGCATCCGGAGGTATGCTTCTTCTTCAGGTGTGTAGTTTTGCTTATCGGTCTTAGCCATCCTGCATATACCTCCTTAGTTTCTTTATCGCTTCGTTATAATGCCAGGAGACGGTGCCCTGGGGCATCTCCAGCATTTCAGATATTTCCTTAAATGTGAATCCTGACGTCAGTTTCAGGTCGATGATCTCTTTCTCTATATCGCTGAGCAGCCGCATCGCCGCTTCCAGTGTCAGGCGGGTGGCCGTGCTCTCCGCCATGTCCGGACCGCCGGAGGCGTGGAACATGGGGGATGCGCCGGCACTGTCCGAGCTGACCTCCCTCTGCATATCATCGTCCTCGCCGGCAGGTTCATCCAGCACCGCGAGCTCGCGGCCGTTCTTCCGCATATAGTCCACACACATATTTTTCGCTATCGTTACGATCCATGCCTTGTGGTGTCCGTTGCCTTTGAAGCTTCCCGCCGCCTGGTAGAGCCGTATAAAAAACTCGGAGGCAACGTCTTCCGCTGCCTCCCTGTGTTTGAGCTGGTTATAGCAAACGGAAAAGATAAGTTTCAGGTACGCTTCGTACACCTCGCGCAAGGCATCCCGGTCTCCGGAGGCCATGCGCTGCATGCACTCCTCAAATGCTTTTTCCTCCAACCGGCAACCCTCCTATCTGTACATACGTTTTCCGTTCTGTGTTTTTATGGTACTTTTTAACTTATTTTTTTAAATTCGTTTTATTCGAATGATTTTCGATTTTTTCGATATTCTTTCGACGGACAGACGGATCTGTGTTTCATGATCTGCTTCTTTCATGATCTGCTTCTTCCATGATCTGTCTCTTTCGTGATCCGCACTTCTCGAAATCCCTCACCGTACATCGTATGGATCAAGATGATGACTTTCGTATGAGCCTGAATGACATGATGCCTCCTTCTCTCCCTCAGGCGAACACTTCCTCCATCTCGTAGTACAGCTTCGTCAGCATCTCGTTGGAGAGGTCGATCTCGTTCAGGACGGTGTAGCGGTCCGGACGTGTGCCGGGGGCCTGCTGCCATGCGCCGATGAAGATCTCCGGTGTGATCTTCCACGTCGACGGGCAAATGGGGATGTTGTACTCATGGATGATCCGTGTGATCTTGGCGATGTTGCGGTTCTGGAACTTGCATGCACCGTAGCTTCCCATGGCCACCGCTATGCCGTGGGGCACCAATACCTGCTCGCTGTAAAGCTCGTCCAGTGCGTGGCAGAAGAGGTGCTCCGAGCCGCTGCTGGGGCGGGAGGAGCCTGCGATCTCCATAGCCAGACCACCCATGACCAGCGCCTGGGTGAGCCGCTTGATGAAGTCCTTGGATTTCAGTTCCTTCATGTCATTGTACGCGATGGAGTTAAATGCCATCTTGGAGATCATATACGCGAAGTCGTCCACATGCTCCAGCCCCTGATCGTACGCCTTCTTCCAGTCCACCAGCGCCGTGTATTTGCTGACGGTATCTCCGATGCCGGAAAGCAGCTGGCGCTCCGGTGCGGATACGATGGTATTCACGTCCACAAGGATGGCGTGGGGAATGGTGCATTTGAAGGATCTGCGTGCCTTGCCCTCTGTTCCGAGGACGGCCACCGGCGATGCCAGGGAGTCGTTGGACAGGGTCGTGGGGAGCGAGATCAGCGTACTCTTTGCCACAAATGCCGCAAATTTCGCCAGATCCAGCACGGTTCCGCCGCCGAATCCGATGACGATGCGGATGTTGTTCATGGTAATGTATTTGGCCAGCGCCACCGCCGTGTCATAGGTTGCGGACTGGATCAGGTAAAGCTCCGGGCACTTGAAGTCCTCTTGGATCCGCTGCAACTGGTCTTCGAAGATGCTCTTCAGGTTCTCCTCCGTAACGAGGATCATCTTCTGGTCCGCCATATTCGGCAGGACGTCCTTCATCACTTCCGGGATGCGGTCGAAGATGCCTTCTTCGACGATCAGGTGGTAGGGTAAACGAAAGTTGTTGTGCATGGCTCTTGTCTCCTTATTTGTTTGGTTATATTATGTAAACTTCTTGTCTAAGTGCTCCGTGATAATGATCCACACTTCGCATCTGAAGTATTCCGTGTATTATGCGCGTATCTGACGATTACACGTTTTTGTTTATTGGTTCGGCTTTGCGCTCCTATATTGTGTCATCCCCCATGGGCACTCCGTCATGGACCTCCCCTCTCGCTTCCGCGGCGGAGAGTTCTTCGCGGCGTTTTCGGTCCACTTCGATCCACTCATCCAATGTGAGCGGCGTGTAGTCCGAGAACATACAGAAACAGTTGATCATGTTGCAGGGGATGGGACTGAGTCCCTCCTGCCCTTTGATCACCCGCCTGGTAGCCTGGGTCTGGTGGACGAAGCGGTTGATCAGCACTTCGTCGTAGCTGTTGTGCACGTGGCCGTAGAGCATGTAGGTTGTGGGATTTCCGAATCTATCCACGCGGTACTGCCCGTTGTAGCAGAATACCGGGTAATGGCAGAGAACCACTTTCCGGTTCTCATCCGACAACTCAGCATAAGCCTTGATCCAACGGAAACGCTGTGCGTTGAACCGGGCGGAATTCACAAAATGATCGTGATTCCCATGGATCAGGTAAAGCTTCCCCTCCAGCCGGTCCAGAAGCTCGTTGGTCTGCTCGGCAGTGCCGTAGGACAGATCCCCGAGGATCACGACCTCGTCCTTCTTTCGGACCTTCTTGTTCCAGTGATCGATCATGGTCTCGTTCATCTCCTCGACGGACGAGAAGCCACGGTGGTCCATACGGTCATTCATTCCTTCATGGAAGAAGTGTAAATCTGATATGTAATATCGCATGGTGTTCCTTTTTCTGTGGTGTTGTGTGGTGCCATGTGGCACTGTGTGGTGTTATGTGGTACTATGTGGCACCGTCAGTGTTTCTTGTCTTTTTTACCGGAGCCATCCTTCACGTAGACTTTTACCCGGTTGTTCTCGGAGGTTTCCAGCGTCAGGGTCTTGATCCCCAGCACGAACTTTGCGAAGGTAGCGTAACCGAATTCCTTGGCGTTGAACTGCGGGTATTCCGCATACAGCCGCTGGCCCAGAAGGCCAAGCTCGATGCCGTTCGGCCCTTCCTTGCGCACCTGGTCCTCCACGTACTGCATGAGCCGCTTCTTCATGTCCTTGTCTTCCTTCAGGCCCACGGTCACGGT
>JAILAR010000076.1 GCA_024681515.1 Eubacterium sp.
GTGTCCTGCGGCTTCTACCGGATCCATCCGGAGGAGGAGATCTCGGTGGATGACGCCATGGCGTCGGCGGATGAGGATCTGTACAGGGCGAAGCAGTTCAAGGATAATCGGGTAGTCAAATAAAGGGGGAACATGGAAATGCCATACGAACTGGTACATCCGGAGGGTGAAGATGCCCCAAAGGCCATGGGGATCGCGGACATGGAGAAGTATGCTGCGGAGAGAGAAGCGGCGAGACAGGAGGCAGGGGATCTGTCGGTAAACGGCACGGCGGCAAAACCATTTGCGTATGCCGCGAGGACCGCAGAAATTGGGGATGCCGGCTACAGCGATACCTTTCGCGCACTGAAAGCAAAAATGGATTTTACGGAGCAGCAGTACCGGGATCAGCTGGCCACCTTGCCGGTCCGTAAGATGAAGCTTCGGAAGGAGCTGATCAAGGGCTGGGTCAGCGTACTTCTCTTCCTGATCGTCATTCCGCTGGGTTTCGTGATCATTACGGATATTCTGATGAATGTCGGGACAAAGTCCGGTCTGGTGGGGATCATTTACCTCTTCTTTAAGGTTGCCATGTTCCCGGCCATCTTTATCTCTGTGTTCTTCCTGTTCCCACCGGCGGTTCGGACGCTGATCAACGTGCAGCGGCGATACAATGCATTTAATCAGCCTGACAGACACGCGGGCTACCGGGATAAGTTTGACCTTGTGAGCTTTGCCGAAGAAGAGCATTTCCTGCGGCAGCGGCTGGAGGAATTTGATCAGTTCGCACGAAGAACGCGGGCGGAAAATCTGGATCAGGCCGGCGGCGGAGAGGATGTCATCAACCAGGATGAGATGACACCGAAGCAGAGAGAGACTCTGGAGGAAATGCAGAGAATGAGTTTCTTCCGGGATTATCAGGCACGGATCAGTGCCGGCCGTGTGGAGGG
Source organism: Eubacterium sp. (assembly GCA_024681515.1). Taxonomy (GTDB): domain Bacteria; phylum Bacillota; class Clostridia; order Lachnospirales; family Lachnospiraceae; genus Eubacterium_Q. The sequence continues at coordinate 930 of JAILAR010000076.1, forward strand.
CGACGGCAAATATGTGATCCTGGGATTCGGTATCGGGATCGTGATCGCGCTTCTCGGCTTCATGGTGATGGTGATGTAATGGAAAGAGGATGTGGGATTTGCATGAATTCGTGCAAATCCCATATTTTCTTCTTGACACACGAGGAGCCGTGGTATAAAATAATGTTCCGTGACGGCTGAGACCCGCTCGTACCATGCCCCGGAACGGGAAGGACTTGGACAGTCATACGGATTCTCCACATGCAGCATTGTTTTGGCATCTGAAACAGGGTTTCGGACATTTCCCTGAACAGATGAAGTGCAGGCTGCCGAGATACGGTCAGAATATGATCCTATCACGGGAGAACAAAGCGAAGCAGTGTTCCGAAGGCGGTTAGCCCCGGTCGGAGGAAGACGGCGAAGCAAGGTGCCGTGGACGCATGAAATCGCACGATATTACTTTCCTGAGTGCGTTGCTGCGGTTGAAACGGCGCGATTACATACAGTTTAGATTTGGAATTCACAGGAATCAAGGAGGAAGATGCGATGAAGAGCTTTATGGCAAACCCATCGACGATCGAGAGAAAGTGGTATGTAGTTGACGCTACAGGACATACATTAGGCCGCCTCGCAAGTGAGGTTGCAAAGGTGCTGCGCGGTAAGAACAAGGCGATCTTTACACCGCACATCGACACAGGCGATTACGTGATCGTAGTCAATGCTGACAAGATCAAAGTAACCGGTAAGAAACTGAATGACAAGATTTATTACAGCCATTCCGATTATGTAGGCGGCATGAAGTCGAAGACTCTGAAGGAAATGCTTGAGAAGAAGCCGGAAGCTGTTGTAGAGCATGCAGTTAAGGGTATGCTCCCGAAGGGACCTCTTGGCAGACAGATGTACAAGAAGCTTTTCGTTTACGCAGGTTCGGAGCATAAGCAGGCAGCTCAGAAGCCGGAAGCGCTCGAGATCAAGTATTAAGAGTAGGAGGAAGAGGTAATGGCAAAGTCCACAAGATATTACGGAACAGGCAGAAGAAAGAGCAGCGTTGCTCGTGTATATGTAACTCCGGGAACCGGCAAGATCACCATTAACAAGAAGGATATCGAGGAGTATTTCGGACTGGATACCCTGAAGGTGATTGTTTGTCAGCCGTTTGCAGTAACCGGTACAGATGGTAAGTACGATGTCCTTGTAAATGTATACGGTGGTGGTTTCACCGGACAGGCAGGCGCGATCCGTCACGGTATTGCAAGAGCACTGAGCGAGGCAAACACAGATGAGTTCCGCCCGGTACTGAAGAAGGCTGGATTCCTGACCAGAGATTCCAGAATGAAGGAAAGAAAGAAGTACGGTCTCAAGGCTGCGCGTCGAGCACCGCAGTTCTCCAAGCGATAATCACAAAACCCCCGCATTTGCGGGGGTTTTTGATTATCACGGAGAACTGCGGTCTGACCGGGCAAGCCGGTCAGAAGCTCACGGGGATGACATGCCACCGGCATGTCATCTGTATCCCGTTCGCACAGTTCAGCAAGCGTTAGTCAAACGCTATATACAGAAGAAGCACCCTCGCGGGTGCTTCTTTTTTTGCACGATTGGTCACTAGAGACGTATGCACTGTAACATGCCTGCCACATTCCCTCCCGCGACACCGTTCGCACTACAATTTGCAACGTAGCGGTTCCATGGCGAATTATGCGTAATCAGCTCCTTCGGATGCTTCTTACTCATAATTCGCCACACTAGGGTGTTTCGGTCGCCTTGCTCCCTCAACACCCAAGTGCCGACGTTGCAAAATGGTCGCGGGAGGGAACGGGCAGCATGTTCATACAGTGCATACTGTCTTCGGGCAAGGAAAAGAGGATACTGTGCGAGTGTGAAAAAGATACTGCGTAGGCATAATAAAACCAGGAATCGATTTGATCGTTCCCGGTTTTTTGAGTGATTGCGATTGTCAGAAGATCTGGAACAGCCACTGTATGTTCCCTGAGAAGATGGCCTGCAGTGTGATGACGAAGATGATCGCAAGGTGCAGTTTCCACTCCCGGGCCAGCATGCCAATGAACTCGCGGATGAGGGCGTTGGGCCAGAAGTACCACTTGGTCTTGGCGCCCATGCCGTCGGCGTTCATGCCTGCATCGGAGGCGAGGATGCCGGCGCGGTAGACGTGGAAGTTGGTGGTGGAGAAGGCGAT
>JAILAR010000105.1 GCA_024681515.1 Eubacterium sp.
CAGATCCATGACCTTGAACTCTGCAAAGAGATCCATCAGCCCATTGGAAGATGGGGTTCCGGTAAGTCCGACGATTCGCTTTACTTTCGGCCGCACCTTCATCAGCGCCCGGAACCTTTTGGACTCCCAGTTCTTGAAGGACGACAGTTCGTCCACAACTACCATGTCAAAGTCGAAAGGTACGCCGCTTTTCTCAACCAACCAGGGGAGATTCTCCCGGTTGATGATGTAAATATCCGCATCCGCCTGAAGCGCCTTGATCCTCTCTGCAGCCGTACCGACTACAATGGAATACCGAAGGCTTTGGAAATCTTTCCATTTGGTGATCTCGTCCGCCCATGTAAACTTTGCAACCCGAAGCGGGGCGATGATCAGCACTTTACTGACTTCGAAGTTGTCATACATTAGCTGAAGGATTGCCATGAGTGTCAGGCTCGTTTTCCCCATACCACAATCAAGAAAGATGGCAGCTACCGGATGATTCAGGATGAAGTCGATGGCATATTGCTGGTAACCATGAGGGTTATAATTCATGTCTTTCCTCCATTTCCTCGATCATCGCTTCGATCTGTTCTTCTCTGTCGATGACATATACCTGGAAACCGAAATGCCTCAGCTGCTTATGTCTCCGCTTCTGAAGTGGTCTCGGCTTCTTCCCATGCGCTTTTGCCTCGATGAAACAAATCCCTGCCTTCGGAAATATGGCGATCCGATCCGGAACCCCGTCAAATCCGGGGGATATCCACTTGGGGCAGATCCCGCCATGTATTTTTACTGCAGCAATGATTTTCTGTTCTATATCTTTCTCTTTCATTTCTACCTCCATTTCCCTGTGACATTGACCTGTCTAAGGTTATGTCACACCACTTCGTCACACCCGGAAACCCTTATATTTCAAGGCTTTCCGGCATATTTGAGTGTGACGGTTGAAAAAGAATTCCTATTACGTGCGAAATACGCGTATTACATGTTTTGTACTATGTATTTCCTTTATTTCTTTAATCTTCTCTATAAGAATTAGTTGTCACTTGTCACATACTTATATGGAAATCCTTATAGGTATTGCATTTCCGGGTGTGATGGATTTAATGACAAGTCCTTTGACGTGATAGGTCAGTATTATCCATGCTTTCGCCGGTAGATCCTCTGCTGTCCATAGATCTTAAGTCTCGGCCGCTCATTGGTTTTTTCCCATTGAGGCATACGCATCATGAGCGATGTGATGGCATAGGAATCGGCAGGTCGAAGTTCCTCTTTCGGTCTTCCCAGGCACTCGCACCATATCTCCATATTGGAAACCGTCTCACGAAGCACCACCCCTTTCGGCAGTGTTGGATCATTCCTGTCGCGGAAATAGTTTCTGCGCTCAAAGCCATCCATTTCATCCCATCTTTCCGGCAGTAACGTATCCAGATATTCAGCCACAAGTCCTTCACGCTCATCCTGCTCCATCGCTGAGTTTTGTTCCTGCTTTGCGTAGGTTTCCAACTCGGATGGGAGGTACAGATCCTCCGTATCGGCGATCACTTTGATCTCCGCCCAGATCTGATCGATAATCTCCTGGTTCAGATCCCATGGATGTAGTTCACTCCCGCCGGTTACCTTAATGTTCCAGAATCGCCGGTTACCGGTGATATCCCGAAGATATCCGTTCTCCGAATTGGTGGTTCCGATAAAAATGCACTGTCTGGGATGAGGTGTGACTCTTCGCCCAAAGCTTGCCCGATACTTATCATCCTGCCTGGAAATGAAAGCCTTCACCTTGTCAATATCTGCCTTCTTCATCCCGGCTAGCTCACCGATTTCAAGGATCCAGAACCCCTGCAGTTTCTCCGCGGCAGTCTTGTCATTCATATCAGATAAGGAAAGACTGTCCGAGTACCACTGCATCCCGAGTTTTGATATGACTGTGGATTTTCCGATACCCTGCGGTCCGTTTAATACCGGACAGAAATCAAACTTTATCCCGGGTTCCAAAACCCGCTGGTATGCGGCGCATAAGGTCTTTCTCGTAGCCGCCTTCACGTAATCGTTGTCCTGGGCTCCGAGATAGTCAATGAATATGGACTCCGCCCTGACTACCCCGTCCCACTCCGGCAGGGAATCAAAGTATTCCCGTATCGGATGGTAGGACCGGTCATCAGACACCTTGGTCACTCCGATCTGGTAGTTTCTCTGGGAAAAGGTTCCATACCTGTCATCGATATAGCTGATCAGCTGTGCGTCATCCGCGTCACGCCAGAATCTGGCCGGATGTTTCCAGGGAACCTCTCCCTTGATCTCCATACCGTCAGCCAGCTCATTGAACACAATGCCTTTCAGCTCCGGATCATTTTCCATAATGAGTCGGATGTTATGGAGGCTGTTAACCAGTACTCCGCTCTTGTCATATGCAAGCTGCGAAAGCCATGCATCCTCACCATCATCGAAATCTTCGACGGCCTTAGCCATCCGTTCCTTTGCCGCAAGGATCTTTATTTCCGGCAGGTTCATGACAAAGTCAGCCATATTCTTAAAGGACTTTTTCGGATCCACATCCGGAAACTTATGAATACGGACCAGGTCAAAAGCGTTTACCAGCTTTCCAAACGCCGGATCCGTCGCATGGTGGGAATAAGCGAAGGTTCCGTTCTCATATAAGACAAGCCCCGCCGTACTCTCACCGGCGATATAGGTATATCTGCCGGACATATTGGCGACTGGCTCATACACATCGGCAAGGAAAGCATCAATCGCGTCAGCAACCGTATAAAGCCTGCAGAAAAGACCGACCGCGCCTTCCTTTGTCAGAGGATCCTTCTGTTTTGTCCCTTCCGGTTTCTTTGCTGTGCTCTCTTTCGGTGTGGTGGGAAGCAAAGAACAATCCGTCCAGTTAGGATGTGCCGAAAGCACCTTGTCCGGATCCACGATTTCACCTTCAAGCTCCACATACAGGTATTCGCCGTCCGACGGGCAGGAAGGCCAGTACATCAGCTGATGCGGTTCGAACGAACAGGCATCGACCATATCCAGGATTCCCAGCTCCTGCGCCATGAATCTTGCCACGGCGTTATGCTCATCCGGAGTCATATCTCTTCCGGCCGGAAGGATCACTCTGACTCGCGGCTTATCTGGCATATGACTGTGGGTTGAGTAAACACAGCCCTTGTAATTGATTTTGTTTTTAATGTCCTTTACGAACTCCGATGTAGCAAAATCCAGGTCATAAACCACCATGGACCGGCAGTCCACATGGTCTACCTTCCTGCGGTTATCCTTCAGATGTCCTGCAACAAAGCCGCCTTTATCCTTAATGACATCTCTCTTTGCTTTCGGAAATGTCTGGTACTCCACCGATGACTCTGAAGTCCGGATCGGCGTTTTGAGTCGCTCACACAGTTTCTCAAAGGTTATGGTCTTGTTTGACCAGAACTTCGATTTACGGGAATCTCCATAAGCAATTTTCAGTTCACGCATTCGCTGGTCCTCCCTTCTGATAAAGCTGCTCAACCCGTTCCTTCTCCGCCCGGCTCATATCCGACGGAGGGATGTAGTGGAAATCAAACCCGTAGCGTTCCAGCATGTCAATCAAAATC
>JAILAR010000148.1 GCA_024681515.1 Eubacterium sp.
CCTGTACTCTTCCATGTTCAATATCGTACACCTGGGAGAAAAAGAGGCCGGGGAAACGGCCAGCTTTACCCATACGGTTCAGAACCGGGAGGTGACAAGCTCCACTGTTGCGGCCAGCTATGCGATCTTCAACAAGGAAAACTACATTTCCTTCTATAATTATCTGTCTGCATTTATCACGGCTTCCAGCGCCACGGAAACATCCGCTGAGGTTTCCGTCATCGCGCCGGAAAGCGGTTACGTGGTGCTTCAGAATGTTCTGCAGAGCGGTTGGAAGGTTTCCGTATCCGGACAGTCTCTGGATGGAACCCCCTTCACCTCCGAGCCTGCGGTTCGGGAACTGATGAACGGTCAGATGATGACATCCGTTCCGGCAGGACAGGTAACGGTTTCCGTTACCTATACGCCCATCTGGCTTTATATCGGGCTCACGGTCAGCATTCTGTTCCTGGCAATTCTGGTACTGCTCGCCAAAAAGGACTGCATACGGACCCCGGAGGGCGGAAAAGTACTATCCGGCATTTCCGACTGGCTCCGTGAAAACTATGTATATGTGCTCACCTTTGCGATCCTGACACTTGTGTTTCTTCTGACGCAGATGTATACCTCCAGCCTTCCCTTCGGTGACCGGACAACGGTGGCCGGAGACGGATATGACCAGTCCTATAACGGCTTTGTCGGTGTCGCAAACAGTATGAAGCAGGGGAACTACTCCATCCTGAACTGGAACATGGGTTTTGCCGTTGACCGGTACAACAACTTTGTATCCTACGTCATGAATCCCTGGCTGTACCTCCGGAATCTTCTGGTGCCCAGATCCATGTATCTGCTCATGTTCACGCTTTCCTACTTTATCTCCTACGTGCTGCCGGGCCTGTCTCTGATCCTGTATCTGACACATCGCCGACGTGGCATGACCATGAACAAGAAGGACTGGCGTCTGATCGTTCTCGGAACCATGTACGGTCTGTCCACGTATGTGATCTCATTCTTCATGTACGAGAACTTCACCTTCATGTTCTTTGTTCCGCTCCTGATCCTGGGTATGGAACGCCTGATCTATGATCGAAAGCCCGCTCTCTATATCGTGCTTTTATTCCTCCAGATGGGCGCTGCATATTATGCATTTATGCTCTGCGAATTCCTGCTGCTGTACTTCTTCCTGATGGAATTTGACAGTGTGAAGGATTTCTTCCGGAAAGGGATCCGCTTTGCCCTCTCCTCTATCGCAGCTGCAGGTCTGTCCTGCTTCCGATTGATTCCATACTTCCTGAAGACTACGGAATCCCCCTATAAAATGGCAGACACGGTTTCTCCCACAGCAAAAGCTGGCGGATCCTTCCTGTCCGTTTTCTCCGACGGCATGAGTTTCCGGGATCCGATCATCGTTACGGATAATGACTTCTCCGTAAATATGTATCTTGGCATCCTGGCCCTGGTCTGCATTCCGCTCTTCCTGATGAACCGTCGCGTAAAGCTCTCCGTCCGCATCCGAAGAGTGATCCTGATCGGACTATATTTCCTGGCTTTCGGAAGCAGCACACTGAACTATATCTTCCATGGATTCCATTATCAGGTAAAGGTTCCGAATCGTTTTGCTGCCTTCTTCCTGTTCCTGGTGATTGTATCCTTCTATGATGTGATCCAGTCCTGGAAGGATGTCAGCGGACGACGTTTTGCCCTGTCTCTGGGAATCCCACTGACAGCATTCGCCGGTCTTTCCTGCTTTGCGTATGCGGAGGGGTACACTACCTCACTGTCCCTGACAATGACACTGGTATTCGCCGGTATCTATCTCCTGCTCTGCCTCGCGCAGCTTTGGAAGAAGTACCGAAAGCAGATGCGAACGGCGATTCTGGCCATCTGCATGCTGGAGGTAATCGTCAGCGGATTTTATACCTTTAAACAATCCATCGGTGGAAGGATCAGTATGACCTCCGGCGATAACATCAATGAACTTGCAGCGCGGCATCCTGATATCAAGGATCCTTTTACGGCGACGGAATACATTTCCTCAAAGGCTTATAACATCTCGGAATCCACGGACATCACGTCCATTACAGCGTTCTCTTCCAACATGTCGCTGCAGCACATGCAGCTCTTCTGGAAGTGGAATCTCCTGACCACCAACAATTCTCTGCTGTACACCTCAGGGAACCCGCTGGCGGACATGATGCTCCACATAAAGTATAATATGTCCAATGATTATCTGGATTCTTCCTGGTCCCACTATCCCATCGTGGACCGCTATGATAATATCAATCTCCATGAGAATCCGAACTTCCTGCCGCTGGGCATCTGGATGCCTGACACGGAGGAGCTGGACGCCTGGAACAAACAGGCTCCGAACGCTGACAGAGAATCCACGCAGGCTTACGGCGGAAATGCCTTTGCCTACCAGAACGCCTTCTCTCATGTGATGGGCTGCGGCGACCTTTACAATGAGATCGAGCCGGAAATGGATCCTGAAAAGGTTTCCGGTGAAAACAGCGATGATTACAGTTTCATCCAGGCCGATTCCTCCCAGCTGGAAGCAGGCCTCAGCAATGAGGTCCCGGTATGGGTATCGGTAGCCAAGGATGTGGAGGGCGATGTCTATATCTCCTATAACAACGCGGTATTCTATATCGGTACCACCTTCGCAGGCGAGGCAGACACCTTCCAGGTGACCATGTATACGGATACTCCGGATTATTACATCCGCATCGCCACGGTCAACGAAGACGAATTCAAGACCCTGCATGACAAACTTTCCACCTGTGTGATGAAGGATATTTCCACAGGGCTCTCGTCCATCAGCGGAACCGTCACGGCGCCTGAAAACGGTCTGGTATACCTCTCCATCCCGAATATGCAGGGCTGGACGTATTATATCGACGGTACTAAGGTGGAAGCAAAAGACTATACCGGTGGCGTATGGCTACCTGTAACAGCCGGAGAACACGAGATCAAAATCACATATACACCGAAGGGCATGTGGCCCGGAATCCTGCTCAGCGGAGTGACCGCCCTGATCATGATCGCATACTTTGTAATCCGTAAGAAATTCCGTAAAACCGTTTGAGCCGTGAGTTCCGTGATTGAAATCATTTAAAATCTGCTGATACATCACGAAATGCAGGTTCACATGCGGCAGGACAATGCTCAAAAAGCGCAAATCGCTGATAAATTAAATAAATTAACGGTTGAAATATTAACCGCAATATTATAAAATGTATGTGTTCGTGTGCGTACATGAACACTCTAATTTCAAAAACCATTTCCGTAGGATCATATCTGAAAATCGAATCAAAAAACGATTCCAAATAACGGATTCCAAAAATGAATTCGATGATCGCATATCAGGTCTGTACATATACGGAACAAAAAAGGGAGGAAAATACTATGATATCTGCTGGCGAATTCAGAAACGGCATCACCGTTGAGATCGAAGGAAATGTATACCAGATCATCGAATTCATGCATGTAAAGCCGGGCAAGGGCGCCGCTTTCGTTCGTGCAAAACTGAAGAACATCATCAACGGCGGTGTGGTTGAGCGTACCTTCCGCCCCACAGAGAAGTTTGAGACCGCTCACATCGAGAAGAAGGACATGCAGTATTCCTACAAGGACGGAGACCTCTACTACTTCATGGATTCCGAAACCTA
>JAILAR010000153.1 GCA_024681515.1 Eubacterium sp.
GACGGCAGCCACGGGTACTACGAGATCACATATTCGGACGGAAGTAAGGAGTATGTGGAGTACTAAATGCGTAAGCGCGAAGTGTGGAATCAGGAGCACGGACTCGAACAGAAAAGTAAGGCAGAAAAGGGTAAAACGTATGAAGTTTAAGAGCATTGAGAAACGCGAACAGGGACATTTTATTACCAGATATGATCTGACCTACGAGACGGCCGGAGGAACGGAAAAGGTTTATGAAATGATCAGCCGCGATGCAGACATCACTGATTTTGCATCACTGCATGACCGGGGACCGGATGCAGTGGTACTGATCATGCACAGCGAGGACGGTGAGAAGGTCCTTCTGAATCGCGAGTTCCGTCTTGCACCGGGCGAATGGGTGTATAATTTTCCGGCAGGGCTGATCGATCCGGGTGAGAATCCGGAGGAGGCAGCGGCCAGGGAACTCAGGGAGGAAACGGGACTCACTCTGGTGGAGATCACGGATCATATCGGAGAAAGTTACAGTGCCGTTGGCTTTTCCAATGAGAAGAATGTCTGCGTTGTAGGAATCGCGCGGGGTGAGATCATCGGCAGTGATTCCGAGATGGAGGAGATCGAAGCCGGATGGTTTACGAAGGCGGAGATCCGTCGGCTTTTAAAGACGGAGCGGTTTGCGGCAAGAACGCAGGCGTATTGTTATCTGTGGTCGAAAGAATAAAGATACAGCAGTGACCCTGTGTTTCAATACGAAATAAGGAATTAAAGTATGCAAATGAATAATATGAACGACGCGCATCGGCGCAAAGAATGGGATAAAAAGAAAAACGGTTTGAAGAGGCTTTGCTGCAGGTGCGCCCTGCCTGCGATCCTGCTTGCCTCCTTTGCAGGAACCGGTGTGGCTCATGCAGAGGGAACCGGATGGATCCGGGAAGAGGGAGTATATTATTTCCTGGATGAAGAAGGAGAATATCGGACCGGCTGGCTAAGCGACAGCGCTAAATGGTACTATCTGGATCCGGAGACCGGGGCCATGCAGACAGGCTGGCTGCAGGAGGGCTCGAAATGGTATTATCTGAATCCGAAGACCGGAGCCATGCGGACCGGCTGGTTAAGTGACGGCGGAAAATGGTATTATTTCGGAACTAAGACCGGAGCGATGCAGACCGGCTGGCGGAAGATCAGCGGCGAATGGTACTATTTCAATCCGAAGACCGGAGCCATGCGGACCGGCTGGCTGCAGCAGGGTGAGAAATGGTATTATTTCAGCCAGGAAACCGGAAGGATGCAGACGGGCTGGGTTTTGATCGGAAATAAGTGGTTCTTTTTCGGCTCAAAGACCGGTGCCATGCAGACGGGCTGGGTGCAGGACGGAGAAAACTGGTATTATCTGAATCCGAATAGCGGTGCGCGTCGGACGGGCTGGCTCTCTGACAAAGACAATTGGTATTTCTTTGATCTGGAAACCGGTGTAATGAGGACCGGATGGGTGACGGTGGGGAAGAATTCGTTTTATTTCCGCGCCGGTGGAGATATGGCGACGGGCTGGGAGACGGTAGACGGGCAGAGGTTTTACTTCCTGGAATCCGGCGCAGTTGCGAAGGGCTGGCAGACGATTGAAGGTACAAAGTTTTATTTGGGTACCGACGGCGCGGCTGTAACGGGCTTACAGACGATCGACGGAACGCAGTATTATTTTGATGAGGATGGTGCTGCCGCAGCAGGCTGGCAGACCATCGACGGGAAGAAGTATTATTTCAAGGATTCCGGGGCCATGGCTGTCGGCGAGATCCTCACCATCGACGGGAAGCGGCAGGGCTTCTCGGGCTCCGGCGACTGGCTGGGTGAGAAGACGGACGCATTTCTGAATGCCTATGCGAAGGCTCTTACATTTGTGGAGGAGAACACCGACGATTCCATGACGCAGGAACAGAAACTTCGGAAATGTTTTGAACTGTTCCGCGATACATTTTATGAGAAAAATCCCTGGATCCCGCATTATACGGGCATGGACTGGGCTGAGAAGTATGCGTACGCCTGCCTGGATACCAAGTCCGGGAACTGCTTCAGCTATGGCGCGGGTTTTGCATTTGTGGCACGCGCCATCGGGTATGACAATGTTTACGCCTGCAGCAGCGGTGGGCACGGATGGGCGGAGATCGACGGAAAGGTGTATGATCCCGAGTGGACGAAGCATGCCGAGGGCAATTACTTCGGAAGGCCGTTAAAGAGCGGTGATTCACCGAATTATCTGGGTGCAGTGACCCGGACAGGAGATCACTGGACGTATCGGAAGATATGACAGGAGAGTTGCAGGAAACGAAGATAAAACTGAATGAGATAAATTATAAACTGGAAACCAGAAAAACCGGGCGGGAAATTGCCCGGTTTTTGTGTGGAATTGATAAAAAAACGGTTTTGAAACGGTTGTAAATATATATTGCCGATGATAGAATACAGATAGAGTATTGATAATCCTGCGGATGGACATGAACATGACAGATTATTCAAAGGCATGGGAGGTGGATGCAGATGACCGTAAAGGAAATGCGTGAGAAAAAGAAGGAAATGGGCCTCAGTAACAGGGAGGTTGCGGAGCGCTCCGGGGTGTCGATCGGGACAGTTCAGAAAGTATTCAGCGGGGAGACGGAGGTCCCGAGATACACGACGCTGGTAAAACTGATTAGGGCATTTCAGGAGGAAATCGGATGGTCTCCCGAAACGCATGATGCGAATGCATCCGATAATTTGATCCCGTCCCACGAGTCGAAGAAAAAGAACTATGTGAGTGCCGAAGATAGTGTTCAGGTAGCGGAACCGGCGTATGCGTATAATGCAGCTGTAAAGAAGCAGAAGAAGGGGATTCCGATCCATACGGATATTCAGAAGGGGATTGGGCCTTACACCATCGCAGATCATGAAGCAATGCCGGAGGATGTACGTGCAGAACTGATCGATGGGCATTTTTATGATATGTCCGGTCCTACGACCATCCACCAGCAGCTTGTATTGGAGATCGTCTATCGGTTCACAGAGTATGTAAAGAAGAATAAAGGTAATTGTTTCCCATTTATCGCGCCGTTGGATGTTCAACTTGACAGAGACGACAAGACGAATTTGGAACCTGATGTTTTTGTGGTCTGTGATCGGGATCAGATCACAAAGAAAGGAATCGTGGGTGCGCCGGATCTGGTGATCGAAGTGCTGTCCCCCGGCAGCTGGCAGCGGGATCTGGTCCTGAAACTGCGTAAATACAGGGAAGCCGGTGTGCGCGAATACTGGGTGATCCTTCCGGTTCAGAAGATGGTATATGTGTATGAGTTTAAGAAAAAGGCTGACCCGGAGATCTATACATTTGCAGATAAGGTGCCGGTGGGAATCTGGGATAAAAAATGCTGGATCGATTTTGCTGAGATCTTTGAGGAGATACGGTTTTTGTATGAGTAAAGCCGGATCAGATGAAGAAAGTCGGGGTATTTCAAGAAGTCAGATCAGCTCCTCGCCGTACTGATCCAGCAGCAGATTGGTGTCCATGACACTTGCCTTCTGATTGATGGCAACCGTAATAATGATATCTCTGCGATTTTTTGGATAGAGAGGCGCCATACCGCCTAGTTCCAGGGCACGGGTGGTTTCGCGGAGTGTAAGTCCGGCAGCAATGGTGAGCCGCAGAATCTTATCACGACCGGGACTCCGGGTTTCTTTCATGATCTGATAGTAATAGGATTTTTCGATTCCGGAACGCTGGATCAGTTCGGAATCCGTGAATGCCTGTACTGTTGGGAGCGAACGAAAATACGGAACAAAAGACGTAAAAGAGTCTTTCACCTTGGGATGGGACAGAAATTGTTCCATCTTTTTTTCGTCATTGATATTGGACAGGATATCAGCCAGTTTTTTTGTGGTGGATTCATCCATTTCAGAACCTCCGAATAGAAAATCGTGATATAATGTTTTCGATTATAGGTGATTCAATTTCAGATTTCAATACCAACATGGATATCATACCCGAGAGTTACTCATTTTAAGGCAGGAAAAGAATATGGACAGAAAAGAACAATTAAATGATATCGTTCGGGGTGCGCTGTTTTCTGAAGTCCGCGTTTTGTCTGACGGTAGAAGTATCGTGATGGATCCGGAAACCGAGCGCCTTTATTACAGGAAGCGTCTTTCGGTGTATAGTATTCCGGTGTTCCGATTCCTGAAAGAACATAAACACAAGAATCTTCCCGAGATTCATCTGTTCTGGCAGGAAGAAGGAGATCTGATTGTGATCGAGGAGTTGATCCAGGGGCATACACTGGAAGAACTTCTTGATTCCGGAAAGGCGCTCTATGCAGAAAAAGGGCTTTGTTTTGAGGAGAAAAAAAGAATCCTTCTGGAACTCTGCGATGCATTGGAATATCTGCACTCTGCGAATCCGCCGATCATTCACCGGGATATTAAGGCATCCAACGTTATGATTCGTGAGGACGGAACTTTAAAGTTGATTGATTATGATGCGGCAAAGCAATATGTTGCAGAAAAATCCAGGGATACGGTGCTGATCGGAACACAGGGAATCGCAGCACCGGAGCAGTATGGTTTCGCACAGTCTGATGAAAGAACAGACATTTTTGCATTGGGAAAACTGATAGAACGCTTGCTTCCGGAATCAAAACAGGC
>JAILAR010000166.1 GCA_024681515.1 Eubacterium sp.
GGAACACACACTCGGTTTTATTTTATGTTATCCGAGGTAAAATAGCAAGTGTTTTCGATACACGCAGAAACCGGCATGGGATCATTCCCATGCCGGTTTACATAAAACCAATTATATATCTTTACTCTATCGTATCAATGATATCCAGAGTCCGTTCTTTGTTCATCTTAACGCAGAGCGCCACAAAGTTTGCCAGCGGGATTCCGTTCATCTGCTTGTTGCCGCGAACGTTGACGGAAACCGTCTCCTCTTCTGCCTCCTTGTCACCGAGGATCAGAACATACGGCTCCTTGTATTTCTTGAAGCCTTTGATCTTGGTCTTCATGTTCTCGTCGCTGTAGTCAGCCTCTACGCGGATGCCTGCGGCACGGAGCGCCTTTTCCACCTTCTTTGCGTACTCGTTATGCTCCGGACGGATGGGTACGATGCCCACCTGGTACGGAGATGCCCAGAACGGAAATGCTCCCTTGAAGTTCTCAATGATGATACCGATGAAACGCTCGAAGGATCCGAAGATCGCACGGTGGATCATGACCGGACGCTTCTGGCTTCCGTCGGGTGCGATATAACGGAGATCAAAGTTGAGCGGAAGCTGGAAGTCCAGCTGGATGGTACCCATCTGCCACTCACGGCCGATGCAGTCCTTCATCTTCAGGTCGATCTTCGGGCCGTAGAATGCACCGTCGCCTTCATTGATCTCATAGTTGCCTTCACCGTACTTCTTGTCCAGGATTCGCTTCAGGGAAGCCTCAGCCTCGTCCCAGAGCTCCGGTGCACCCATGAAATCATCCGGACGTGTGGACAGTTCCGCCACATAGGTCAGGCCGAAGGTACCGTATATCTTCTCGGCGATATCCATGATATCGGAGATCTCGGACTCGATCTGATCTTCCATAAGGAAGGTATGATCATCGTCCTGATGGAACATCTGTACACGGAACAGACCGTTCAGCTCACCGGATTTCTCGCGGCGATGGATGACCTGTGTCTCGCTGTAACGCAGCGGCAGCTCCTTATAGCTGTGCATGGTATTCTTGTAAACGTTGATGGCATTCGGGCAGTTCATGGGCTTGATGGCATACTTGATGTCCGTCTCGATCTTCTCCTCGCCCGTTTCCTCGTCCGTATATGCATTTGTTACAAGGAACATATTCTCCTTGTAATGTCCCCAGTGACCGGAAGTCTCCCACAGAGTTCTGTGGTTGATGACCGGTGCCAGGATCTCCTGATAGCCGTACTCCTCGTGCAGTTCTCTCCAGAAGGTAAGCAGGGAGTTGTACAATTTGAAGCCGCGAGGCAGCCAGTAGGGCATACCGGGTGCAGTCTCGTCGAACATGAAGAGTTCCTGCTCCTTGCCGATCTTCTTGTGGTCACGCTCCAGCGCTTCCTTGATCAGGTTCAGATGAGCCTTCAGCTCATCCTTGCTCGGAAATGCATACATGTAGATCCGCTGCAGCATGTCGCGCTTCTCATCTCCGCGCCAGTATGCACCGGATGCGGAACGGATCTGAAATGCAGTGTTCATCAGCTCCTGGGAATTTGCAACGTGAGGTCCGCGGCAGAGATCCACATAGTCATCACCTGTGTAATAAACCGTAATGGTCTCGCCCTCCGGCAGATCATTGATCAGCTCTACCTTGAAGCGCTGATCCTTGAACATTTCCAGAGCCTCCTCCTTGGAGACTTCCTTCCGTGTCCAGTCCTCTCGACGCTTGATGATCTCACGCATCTTGTCCTCGATGGTCTTGAAATCATCCTGTGTTACCGTACGCGGCAGCTCAAAATCATAGTAAGCGCCGTCAGCGATCTGCGGTCCGATGGTGATCTGTACATTTTCCTTACCGAAGATTTCCATTACGGCCTTTGCCATTACGTGTGCCAGTGAATGACGGTACACGCTGAGGAAAAAATCCTTCTTTTCGTCTTTGTCCATTTTATTTATCCTCCTAAATAATACTTCATATGAGCCATGCCGCCCTCACCGATTCTGCGCAAGTCGCGCCTTCCGGCTTGGTCGATTCGGCGCATAACGCGTGCCACCGGCACGCTGCGCCCGTCGATGTCGCGGCATTCGCCGTATATTAAAACATCCCTGACCCACCTTTCGGCAAGTCAGGGACGATAAGCTCGCGGTTCCACCCTGATTGAAGCAGTCCATATACGGGAATCCGATCCCAACCGCTTCCTCTTCATTCAAGCCTTTCACGGAGCAACCCGTACCGGTTCACCGGTCTCTCCGAGGCGGTAACTGTCGCAGTGTTCCCAAGGTGCTTCCAGCCTGCTGCTTTCTCGATTCTGAAAATCATTTCTGAAAACTCCGGCACCTCTCTCTGAAAAGACATCCTGCGAAGTCATGTCCTCTTCAACGATTTGGATACTGCACATTATACGCCAGCCTTACAGAAAAGTAAAGCACAACACAAAAAAATGTATTGTAACTTTCCCTGTTTTCTCGGATAATAGGAGTGAGGGGTACATGAGCGGTTACAAGGAGTAAGGACATGCATGATATGACGAACATAAAGATACTGAATGAATTCAGCTTAAAAGATATATTTGAACCGAAGGATACATTGGGAGAGCTCCTGGAACTGGCGGTCTATGCCGCCATCGGTTTCATAATAGCTTTCATCGTGATAAAGATCGAAAAGAAGCTCGTGGCAAAACGCCTGATAGATAAGAAATCCATCAAACTGCGTTTCACACAGAATATCATCAAGATCGCGATCATCGCCATCGCCGCCGTCTGGGTACTCACAAGTGCCACCGCCACGGCAAACTTCGGTAAGGTTCTCTTCCAGGGAACTACGATCCTGGCCGCCGTCGTCGGTCTTGCTGCCGGCCCGGTCATCAGCGATCTGTTCTGCGGCCTCATGATCAGTATCAACAAACCCTTCGATATCGGAGACCGGGTGGAACTGGACAACGGAACCTGCGGCGTGGTAACGGATATCACAGCCCGTCACGTGGTGATCACAGTCATCGACACTGTGGTTGCCGTGATCCCGAACTCAAAGGTAAACTCCTGTGTGATCCGAAACATGAGCTGGAACATGAAGGTTCGGTCGGTAAACCTGAACTTCAATGTAGCCTACGGAACCGATGTAGAAAAAGCCATGGCCGTGATCAAACAGGCCGTGGAGGAATCTCCCTACACCGTTCCCGCATGGAAGGGCAAGAATGAATACGGTCCGGTGTACTTTATCTCCTATGCCGACAGCAGTCTGGTGATGTCCACCACGATCTACTTTCCTCATGAGAATCCCACCGAGAAGGTAAAGAGCGATGTGAATCTTCGGGTGAGCAACGCCTTTGCAGAGGCAGGTATCGAGATTCCGTTCACTTACGTCAATGTTGTGATGAAGAAGGATGCAGAGTGATCCGACTCCGACATAGTCCAAGAGGGAGCAGCAAAAACGCTGCTCCCTCTTTTGTCTTACTCATCAGGTACTTCTCACAAGCACCATACACTCCGTGGATCCCGTGAAACCAAGTTTCTCATACAGCGGACGTCCCATTTCCGTAGCGTCCAGACTGATCTCAGTAACACCGCGATCCCAGGCTCCCTCGATCAGCATGGTAACCATCCGTTCTGCGATCCCCTGCCTCCGGAAGGCCTCTGCGGTATAAACGTTCATGAGATGTGCCCTTTTGCCCGCAGGATGCGAGTACGTCGGCATCATCCGGATGTAACAAAGGGTGGCGCAGCCAATGACTCGTTCCCCATCCAGTGCAAGTACCGTAGTCTGGTCGCCGTTTTCAAAATACTCCCTGCTGTAAGCCAGCAGTTCATCGCTGAAGGACTCGTCTTCGCTAATATGATTTACTACATGGAGCATCTCCAGACGGCTATCCATCAGAAGTTCCATATCCTCTTTCGTTGCGATCCTGTATTCGATCATCTCTTCTACCTCCGAGATCTGTCATATGCTTTTCATACGATCTGTCTTCCCCGTCAGTTCATCCCCCTTGCAAGATCCTTCACGACTTCGCCTGCAATGATCAGCCCTGACACGGACGGGACAAACGCTACCGAGCCCGGGCTCTGTTTCGCATGTCCTGTCGTTCTTCCTTCCGCAGGCGCATCTGCTTTGGCAGATGAATGCGACGTCTCCGACGCTGAGTGCGGTACAAGTGCCTCTTCTGTGGAATAAACCACCTTCAGATGCTCGATCCCACGCTTTCTGCATTCTCTCCGCATCACCTTTGCCAGCGGACAGACAGTGGTTTCATAGATGTCCGCCACCCGGAAAGCTGTGGGGTCCAGCTTGTTCCCTGCTCCCATGGAGGAAATGACAGGCACACCCGCTTCCTTTGCCTGCATGATCAGCGCCAGCTTGGCTGTCACGGTATCCACCGCATCCACCACATAATCGTACTGCGTAAAATCAAACTGATCCTTTGTCTCCGGCAGGAAGAAAACCTTGTGCTGCGTTACGCGGCAGCCCGGATTGATGTCCCGGATCCGCTCCGCAGCCACTTCCACCTTGGGGCGCCCGATGCTGCTCTGCAGGGCAATGATCTGACGGTTCAGATTGGTCACATCCACATCGTCCTTATCGCAGAGATCGAGAGCTCCCACACCGGAGCGGGCCAGGGCTTCCACCACGTAGCCTCCCACACCACCGACGCCGAAGACTGCAACGCGGCTGGAGGCCAGGCGCTCCATGGCGGGGGTGCCGAGGAGCCA
>JAILAR010000168.1 GCA_024681515.1 Eubacterium sp.
CGGCTTCATAACCGGCTCGAGAAAATGCGTGCGATATGATCCGTTACCGGGCGCGGCAAGGCTCATATGTTTAATTTTTAGGGAGGACCGAATGCCTTATATACAGACGATCGGCGAAGAATATCCGGATGCAAGCCTTGAAGATATGATCACATTGATCCGTATCACATTCGATGAGCTGGGCAGACTCTACCGGGATGGGATGATGACGGAGGATGAATTTCTCATTCAGACCAACGGATCCAATATCTGGTCGGAGCTTTTGAACCGGCAGGGAATTCAACTCGTGAGATACCAGATCCTGTCGGACATTCCGCAGAAAATGCAGGATGCATTTCGCAGATGGAAGACAGGGCAGACTCTGTCCGAAGAAGAATGGATGGACAGGACTTTTGCCCGGAAGGGCTGTACGGCGCTGGAAGCAGCCGTCTGGTATTTTCGTCTGATGGATGCTCTGAAGGTTCCTTTTCTGGGATATGATAATACGCCTTTTCTGGAGTACCATGTAGAGGAGTTCCCGGTGGTGATAACTTTTCTCGGGGATGAAGATCGTATGTGTCTTTTCGCTGAGTGTACCAATACGCTCCAGCTGCTTCATGATCCGAATCCCATCGGAAAGGATTATGAACTGCATTTTGAGGAAGGTATTAAGGCAAAAGTACAGATCCGGGAAAAAACAAAGATCGGATTCAAGGTTTTCGGAACCATAGATGATTACGTGGAATATCCGAAAATGATGGAGCTTCGGGATGAGTTTGGATGCGGGGCGTATTATCTTGCTTTTTTAACCGGAAAGGGCAGTGAACGGGAAAGAACCCTGCATGAATGGGAGGATCATAACATCCCACACTCGAAGTGGAATGCCTACAATGCGGCGCAGCGTTCGCAGTGTATCCGGTACAGTGCAGAATATCGCCTTCTCAGGCTGCCCTGGCTCATGGGCTGCAATGAAGAGGAGCAGCGAAGGGTAAATTTACAGCCGGCGGAGAAACCGGTGATCAGGTACAGGAGAAAAAAGCTCGCGTTGGATTCCGAGGGGACCGGGCGGGTGATCCCGTTCCCTGAAAAGAAAGATTAGGAGGGCAGTACCGTGGCAAAAGCGTCCTGCGATACATGTGCATTTCTGGTGTATGACGACGACTATGAGGATTACGTCTGCGACGTGAACATGGATGAGGATGATTACAGCCGTTTGCTGGAAAATCATCATAAAGAGTGCCCGTTTTACCGGGACGGAGACGACTACAAGGTGGTCAGACATCAGATGTAACTGCGGATGTCTGTTTTTATGGGGGTAGCAACGATGGATGAATGGAGGATCGGACCGGATACTTTTATCAGCCGGTTCTTTCTTGGGTCCGGAAAAACGGCCCATTATACAAAGGAGCTGATCGATTCCGCAGTCGAGCATGCCTGCACGGAAATGATCTCGGTTGCGGTGAAGACCCTGGACACGGAGGAAGATCCGCTGCCCATGATCCCGCATGGGATGCGGATCCTGCCGAATACCCTGGGCGCCCACTCCGTGGAGGAGGCTGTGGCTATGGCCCACAAAGCGCGGGAACGGGGACTGGGCGACCGGATCAAGATCGAAATCATGACGGACAGCCGGTATTTCCTGCCGGATCCCCATGCAACAGTGGAAGCAACGAAAAAGCTGGTGGAAGACGGGTTCCTGGTGTATCCGTATTTCTACCCGGAAATGCGTGTGGCGAAACAGCTGGCGGAGGTGGGGGCGGTGGCCCTGATGCCGCTGGCGTCTCCCAGCGGATCCAACAAAGGTCTGCAGACGAGAGACTTTATCCAGGATCTGATCCGCACTTTGCCGCTGCCCATCATCGTGGACGCGGGGATCGGATGTCCCTCCCAGGCCTGTGAGGCCATGGAGCTGGGCTGTGCGGCCGTTATGGCCAACACCGCGCTGGCGACCGCGGATGACCTGAACCTGATGGCGGATGCCTTCCGTATGGCCATCGAAGCCGGAAGGGCAGGGTTCCTGAGTCATAGACATAATCGGATATTGAATGGCAAGAGACATTCGTGAAATCAGCGCAGCACGTGCTAATATATTTGTCTACCGTCTTGCAAACGTATGGAACGACCGGCTGCCGGGACATTTGAGGCAACCCATCGTGCAAAAGGGAGTACCGGAACAGGACATAAGACAGGAGGAAGAAAAATGTTCAAGATTGGCAGAAATGACCCCTGCTGGTGTGGAAGCGGGAAGAAGTACAAACAGTGTCATGAGGAGTTTGACCGGAAGATCGAATTCTTCGAGAAGCAGGGGCATGTGGTTCCGGACCATAAGCTCATTAAGACGCCGGCGCAGATCCAGAAGATCCGCGAAAGCGCGAAGGTAAATGTGGAAGTGCTGGACACGGTGGCAGAGAAGATCTGTGCAGGCATGAGCACGGAAGACATCGACAAGATCGTGTATGAAGTGACCACAAAACGCGGCGCCATTCCGGCACCCCTGAATTACGAAGGCTTTCCCAAGAGCGTCTGCACTTCCATCAATGATGCGGTGTGCCACGGCATCCCGTCCCCGGACGAGATCCTGATGGACGGTGATATCATCAACGTGGACTGCTCCACCATTTTGGACGGGTATTTCTCGGATTCATCGCGGATGTTCCTCATCGGAAATGTTTCCGACGAGGCAAAGAAGCTGGTAGAGGTTGTCCGTGAGAGTGTGTATCTCGGACTGGAACAGGTAAAGCCCTGGGGCTTCCTGGGAGATATGGGACAGGCCGTTCATGACCACATCAAGGCTCACGGTTACACGGTAGTCCGTGAGATCGGCGGCCACGGCGTCGGTCTGGAATTCCATGAAGATCCCTGGGTGGGCTATACAACAAAGCGCGGTACGGACATGCTCATGGTACCGGGCATGATGTTCACCATCGAGCCCATGGTCAACATGGGAAAGCAGGAGATCTTCGTAGACGAGGAAAATGACTGGACCGTTTACACCGATGACGGTTCCCTCTCTGCACAGTGGGAGATCCAGGTGCTGGTAACCGAGGACGGACATGAGGTTATCTCGTGGTAGTGACATGCAGGTTAAACTCAATGCCATTGCGGAGGTATGTCTGCGTATGTATCTGTACAGACAGGCGTTTCATCAGGATACAAGTGAATAACATGTAAAATACAAAACCGGTTCAATGCGAACCGGTTTTGCATAAGTAACATATATTCTACATATCCGCCCGCAGGATCTCGGTAACGGACGGCTGATCGGACAGGTGGTAGAACCGGAAGCATACATTTACGGCTTCCACGATCTCACCGTCCAGCTCCCCTTTCAGAACCATTTCCTGCATGATCTGGATCGTCTTCTGATGCGGGAATCCGCTCTTGTACGGACGCTCCTCGGTGAGGGCCTGGTAGATATCCACGCAGGTCATGAGCCGCTCCTCCTGCGTCAGCTGCTTCGCGTTCAGCCGGAAGGGATACCCTTCTCCGTTCAGCTTCTCGTGATGGTGGGAGGCCCAGTCGGTGATGTCCTTCATGTTCTTCAGACCCTTCAGGATCTCATGCGTGTAGTACGCATGGTTCTTCATCACCATGTATTCCTCGTCCGTCAGTTTGGACGGTTTTTTCAGGATCGAGTTGTGGATCATGAGCTTGCCTACATCGTGCAGGGCACCGGCCAGATAGTACCGGATGGTCTTCTCCTGAGAGTAGTTGTAGTGGAAAGCCATTTTCTCGGCCTTCGTGGCAACACCCAGAGAATGCTTGCAGGTGTAGTGAGATTTGAAATCGATGATACGCGCGATCAGCGTCGCCAGATTGTGGACCTCCTGCGGCGTGTATTCGTCCTCGTGATGCTTGATGGAAGAACGGAGGAAACCGTCGATGTTGTCGAAGGTCATGTACTTTAAATGCTTCCGCTTGAAGGTTCCGCAGAACGCATTGGAAACCTCCTGGGAGAACAGCGTGCCGGTGTTGGACCGGACATAGCTTATGATGGCATTCACGTTGGAATCACTCTGATCCAGAAGATTGAAATGCGTATCGATCATGTCTCCCAGATGAATGATCTGCGCCTTGATGGGCGTCCGCTGTGCCAGGCGGCGGAAAGGACCGGAACCGTCGGCATTTTCGTGATGAAGCAGGATCACGTCCCGGTTGTTGGTACGGAACGGAAGGAGCTTCGTGTTGATCTCGCCGATGGTACAGTGACGGATCATAAAATCCAGCGGACCGTAGCCACGGCCGCCGTTGTATTTCTTGTATTCGATCTCTTCCTGGTTGAATTCGGTCAGTGCGTTGTCATGCAAAATGGAATAAGCCGCAATATCGATCAGTTCATTGTCCGTCAGGCCGATGGCCTTGCCGGTAATGATCGACAGTGCAGCAATGCGTTTCGAATGGCCCGGAGTGGTCCCGAGAAATTCATACTCGGCGGCGTCCAGGCCAAGCGAGAAAGCATATAGAACTTCGTTCAGGTTGATCTTCATGAAAACCGCCTCTGACAACTTAACATAACTACAAACTAATTCACATTTAATCATAACGCAGAAAAGGAAAACTGTAAAGAGAGATTTTGTGTATGGCAATTGAAACTTTGGCAAAACAGCATACCTTTATTTGTATCGATCTGAAGTCCTTTTATGCCTCCGTGGAATGCGTGCAGAGAGGGCGGGATCCCCTTCGGACGAACCTTGTGGTGGCGGATCCGACACGGACCGAGAAGACCATCTGTCTGGCGGTGACACCGTCCCTGAAGGCCTTCGGGATCCCCGGCAGAGCGCGGCTTTTCGAGGTGGTGGAACGGGTGCGGGAAGTCAATGACCGGCGGCGCAAGGCCTTAAAGGACCGGACCTTCACCGGTAAGAGCGACGATGCAGACGCCCTGGAACGGGACCCTTCTCTGGAACTCACCTATGTGGTGGCGCCTCCGCAAATGCGCCGCTACATGGAGGTCAGCGGGGAGATCTTCGGCATCTACCTGCAATATGTGGCCCCCGAAGACATTTTCCCCTATTCCGTGGATGAGGTCTTCATGGATGTGACGGCGTATCTTCGGACCTATAAAATGACCGCTCACGAGCTGGCCATCAAGATGATCAAAGACGTTCTCCGCCGGACAGGGATCACGGCCACGGCCGGCATCGGAACCAATCCCTACCTCGCGAAGATCGCCATGGACATCGTGGCGAAGCACATGCCTGCGGACGCGGACGGCGTGCGCATCGCGGAGCTGGATGAAATGTCCTACCGCCGTTACCTCTGGACCCACACACCCCTTACCGATTTCTGGCGCATCGGCCCCGCCACCGCCCGGAAGCTGGCTGCCCGCGGCCTCTTTACCATGGGCGATGTGGCACGCTGCTCCCTGGAGAACGAGGACGTGCTCTATCACATGTTCGGCGTAAATGCAGAGCTGCTCATCGATCACGCCTGGGGCTATGAACCCACCCAGATGGCAGACATCAAAAGCTACAAGCCCAAGGCCCACTCCCTGTCCGTCGGACAGGTACTGAAAGAACCCTACACTGCAGAGAAAGCAAGACTCATCGTCCACGAAATGACGGATCTGCTGGTGCTGGATATGGTGGATAAAGGAGTGGTGGCAGACCAGGTGGTGTTGACCGTCGGGTATGACGTGGAGAATGTGAGAGGA
>JAILAR010000176.1 GCA_024681515.1 Eubacterium sp.
GCATCTCCGCCGAGAGCGATTACCCAGCCGTAGAACTGGTTGCTGACGGCCACATCCACATTTACCGTGAAATGCTCCGCGTCCACCGGCCGCATATGCACATCCTTTCCAAACTGATCCACGATGACATTTGACAGACTATTCTTGCATTTCAGCGTTACTGTCTGTTCCGTGCCGTCGAACATACGGAACCTCTTCTTCGTATAAAGGCTCTTATCCTGCTGCTTAAAAGCCTCAAGTCCCTTCCGCTTTTCATCCAAGATCCGAATGTCTGTCATCTTATCCACGCGGTAGTATTTGATCTTCCCGGCCTCATCGTCAAAGCCGATCATATAGTAATTCTCATCGTCCCAACAGAGCCCCCAGGGACTGATCCTGTAAGGCTTTCCCTCATGACGGTATTCCTTCTTTGCAGAAATGTCCCAGTGGAAATACTTAAACTGCAGCATCTTCCCTTCATTCAACGCAGTGTGGATGGTATCGATGGCATAATAGATACTCTCATCCATATTCTTGATCCGCCCTGCCACGAAGACCTGACGTGCCAGATGCTTTGCTTCATGGCGGCTGGTAAGCGTCTCCACTTTCCGGATCAATTCCTTGGTCTTCCGGGCAGTAATAAACTTTGAAGACTGGATTGCATCCACCAGGAACTTCAGCTCTGCCACCTCGAATTCGCGCGCTCCGCAGTGATAATAAGTCAACGGTCCGATCCGCTCCTTTAGGACCTCGATCCCGTAATTGTTCAGCTCCTCGATATCATCGTACACCGTCTTCCGATTTGCATCGACACCATACGTGCCCAGCTTACTCAGTATCTCCTGCATCGTGAGATAATGCTGATCGTCCGTCTCCTCCCGCAGGATCTTCACCAGATAGAACATTTTCATTTTCTGATTGTTACCACGCCCCATAGCTCATCCTCCAGGCAACTATGCCATAAACTGAGTCCATCAGTATGTCACATCCGACAGATAACCCCCGTCAATCTGCTTTGCGAAGCTTTCCGTCGTATGACCGTAATAGTATCTGTTGTCACCTGCCATATGCATGCCAATCACCTCTCCATATTTATCTACCAGAGGGCCACCGCTGGCTCCCATGGTAGTTCCATATTTTTTATCCAGCGTATACACGATCTCATGTTCGCTGCAGCGCACGACCTGGCATTCATAGACGCAATTGTCGTTCAGCACTTCTCCGTCCCACAACCGGGCCAGCAGATAGATCTTCTCACCGGGTTCCGGCCTTCTGCTAGACAGTTTCAGTGTGGCAAGTCCATCCGCATTTTTCACCGTAAATGCTGCAACGTCCTTAGCGATATTCGGAACGGCATCCGCGTCAGGAATGATCAGATTGCATTTAAGCGATGCGCCGGAATCATTCTCAGACTGTGCATAATAGAGCTTTCCTCCCTTCACATATCCAGGCAGTTCCGGTCCTGTAAAGCTCTGTGCATTGTCCGGCCAAAGATAGTGAAACGCCGTCACAAGTAGTTTTCCACCAACCTTTTCGGAATCGATCAGATATGATGTTCCGGCAGAATACTCCCCTTCTGTTGTGGACCATGTAACATTGAACACTCCCGACGCGGCGAGCTTCTCTATTTCCTCAAATGTCACTTCTCTCTTATCATTTCCGGATCCACATGCCGGAAGCATTACCAAACAAAGCAAGAGAAGTAACGCTGCAACTTTTCTTCTCATATTTCCCCCTGATCAACAAATCCGGGAGCCTTCGCCCCCGGATCCGTCTCACTTCTGAAATTACTCTTCAACGATCTTAGCCGCCGGAGCATTTTTCTTTATGCTGTTGATACCGTTCTTGCAAGACTTCAGTTCCTTGTATCCTTCGCCGGTAGCAATGATCTGACCGTTGCCAGCCTTCAGGCGGAAGCGATACTCGCCCTTCTTATCTTTGTAAATCTCAAACTTCGGATTCTTCTCCTTAGCATAACCTTCTATCGTCTGATCCTCAACGGGTGCATCCGGCGCATTCTTCTGCACGCTGGCGATGCCCTTCTTGCAGTACACAAGTGACTTGTACACCTGCGATGTAGCGATCACTTCACCATTGTTCGCTTT
>JAILAR010000032.1 GCA_024681515.1 Eubacterium sp.
GAACTGAATGTATTTGTCTGGACAGAGTATGTTCCGGATTCGGTGTTTGAGAAGTTTACAGAGGAAACGGGGATCAAGGTAAATGTGTCCACGTACTCGTCAAATGAGGACATGCTGGCGAAGGTAAAGTCGGAATCGGAAGGAACCTATGATATGGTTCTGCCCAGTGATTATATGATCCAGCTGATGATCGCACAGGATATGCTGGAACCCCTGGACAAGGATAAGCTTACAAATCTCAGCAACATCGGAGAAGCGTATCTGAATCCTTCCTATGATCCGGGAAATGTGTACACGGTTCCCTATCAGGGCGGTGTTGCGGGAATCGCCGTAAATACGAAGAAGGTCACAAAGCCCATCACAAGCTATGCAGATCTTTTTGATCCGTCTCTTGCAGGTCAGCTGGTGGTTTTGGATGATTACCGTGCAGTGATTGGTATCACGGCCAGAAGCCTTGGTTATTCGATGAATGAAACGGATCCTGCAAAGCTGGATGAGATCGAGGCAAAACTTCTGTCCCTGAAGGAGAACATTTCCGTATATGATTCGGATTCTCCGAAGAGCGTAATGATCTCCGGTGACTGTAATGTGGGAATGATCTGGAGTGCTGAGATCGCCCTTTCCAACGCAGAGAACCCTGATATCCAGGTGGTATATCCGAAGGAAGGACCGTATGTCTTTATGGATAACTGGGCGATCCTGAAGGGCAGCAGGAACAAGGATAATGCGATGACATTTATGAACTATATGCTGAAGCCGGAAACCGCGGTAATGGTATCGGAGGAATTCCCGTACCTCTGCCCGAATACGGAAGCGGTCAAGATGATGGGAAGCGAATATTCGGATAACCCGGCCAAGAATCCGCCGGCAGATGTGATCGCAGCAGGTGAGTATGTACAGAATCTGGATAATGCAACTCTGGAACGCTATAACGAAATGTGGACGAAGCTGAAGAAATAACTGAGGCAAAGAATGAGTACTAAATTTCTGTTTCTAAATGAAGAGGATATGATCCGCGCAGGAGTCCTGGACGCCGGAAGGTGTATCGGTACCATGGAGGAGACCTTGTCTCTGTTCGGTAAGAAGGACTTCCTGCTCGGAGGTCCCAAGGGAGACGAGCACGGACTGCAGGTGAACTTTCCTCAGAAGTCGGACATTCCGGACTTCCCTTTGGATGACGGACCTGACAGAAGATTCATGGCCATGCCGGCGTATCTGGGAGGGAGATTTCATATCGCCGGACAGAAGTACTATGGTTCCAACGCCCATAACAGTGCGAAGGGGCTTCCCAGGTCGATCCTTATGGTCACGCTGTCGGATGTGGATACGGGAGAACCGGTCGCGATCATGAGCGCCAATCTTCTCTCGGCCATGAGGACCGGAGCCATGCCTGCCATGGCGGCGAAGTATCTGGCCAGAAAGGATTCAAAGGTCTTATCCCTCATCGGACCGGGGGTGATCAATAAATGTGCTCTGATGTGTTATATGGAGGTGCTTCCGGACATTGAGGTGATCAAGCTGCGGGGAAGTTCGAAGAATTCAAGGACCGCGCTGGCGTTAAAGGAATTTATCGAAGAGAAGTACCCGAAGGTCAAAGAGATCATCCTGTGTGACAGTCTGGAGGAGGCGTGCAGGGATTCCGATGTTGTATCGGAAGCAATGTCCGTAACCAAACAGGATATGGAGGAGTTTCATGTATCGTGGTTTAAACCGGGATCAACGGTTTTCTCCATGGGAAGCTTTCTGTACAGAGACTATGATGATTTCCTGAATACCACCATGGTGGTTGATAACTACGGCATGTATGAAAAGTATCTGTCGAATTTTAAGGCGAGAGGGCCGGTGGATGAACTGGGGAATAAAAGAGAATGGTGTATCATGGGAATCCATTTCGTTCATCTGGTAGATACGGGAAAGGTGCCGAGGGATCGGGTGCTCAATATCTGTGACATGGTAAACGGTCTCTCCGGAGGACGGACTTCGGAGGAAGAGATCGTAATGTGCTCCATCGGCGGAATGCCGCTGGAGGATCTCTCCTGGGGATATGACTGCTATCAGAAGGCCGCTCAGCTGGGCGTGGGAACGGAGCTGCTGTTATGGAACGAGCCATACATGAAATAGTTCGAAGCAAGAGGTGATATGAATGTGCTATCCGAGGATCGAGTTTTTGTTTTTGAATGAGAAGGATATGATCAGGGCCGGAGTTACGAAAATGGACAGTTGTATCGACGCCATGGAGGAAGTGGTCCGGTGTCTGAATGCGGGCGATTATGTAATGGGAGGAGAAAACCATAACTCCCATGGCTCACAGGTATCATTTCCGGTCACATCCGTATTTCCCAACATGCCCCTGGATCGGGGAGATGATCGAAGGTTTATGGCGATGCCTGCCTATATCGGCGGTTCCTTCGATATGATGGGAATGAAATGGTATGGTTCGAATTCGGCGAATAAGGAGAAAGGACTTCCGAGATCCATTCTGACCCTGATGTTGAATGATAAGGACACCGGGGCACCCCTTGCTCTTATGAGTGCGAACCTTCTCAGTGCATACAGAACAGGCGCGATCCCAGGAGTGGGAGCCAGGTATCTGGCACGAAAAGGAGCCCGCGTTGTGGGGATCTGTGGCCCGGGTATTATGGGAAAGACCAGTCTGGAGGCGATCCTCTGTACCTGTCCGGATATCGATACCGTGAAGGTAAAGGGAAGAGGAAGAGATTCCCTGAACGCATTTGTCGAGTATGTCAAAGCCACATATCCCAGGCTGAAGAATGTATATGCGGTGGATTCCGTCGAGGCACTTGTAAGGGACAGTGATGTGATCTCTTTTGCAAATTCGGGAAATACGGATCCCAGGACCTATCCTTATGTGAAGAAGGAATGGGTAAAGAAGGGAGCACTGATCCTCGGTCTTTCCTGCTTTGAGATGGACAGCAGGGAACTGGCCGAAATGGCGACGCTAGTCGTAGACCATATGCAGCTGTATGATGCGTGGGTAGAGGAATTTCCCTATCCTTCCTTCGGTGCGAATAATATCATCGGATCGAAATTCACGGATATGGTTCATGACGGGATCATCAAGAGAAAGGACATCTATGATCTGGGCGATATCATCTTTAAGAAAAGACCGGGAAGAGTGTCCGATGATCAGATATTTGTATTCTCCGTGGGCGGAATGCCCGTTGAGGATGTGGCATGGGGAAAGATCTGTTATGAAAAGGCAAAGCTGATGGGCCTGGGAACGAAGCTCACTCTTTGGGAAGAACCGGCGTTGAGGTGATGGGATGAAGAATTTTACATTTCACGTTCCGACGGACATCCGTTTCGGAAAGGGGCAGGTGGAAGTCCTGCCTTCAGAATTAGAGAAGCTTGGAAGAAAGATACTGCTGGTGTACGGCGGGGGAAGTATAAAAAGAACAGGGCTTTACAGTACGGTCATGGATCTTCTGCAGGATTTTGAGATGTATGAGCTTCCCGGAATAGAACCCAATCCGAAATTATCCTCCGTTCGGGAGGGAGTGCGGATCTGTAAGGAGAAAGGGATCGAAGTGATCCTGGCGGTGGGTGGCGGAAGCTGTATCGATGCCGCGAAGCATATTTCCTGCGGGGCATATTATGACGGTGATCCCTGGGACCTTATGCTGGACAGAAGCAAGATGACGCAGGCGCTTCCTGTGGTGGATGTATTGACCATCTGCGCCACGGGTTCCGAGATGAATTCCGGTGCCGTGATCACAAATGAGGAAACCAATGAAAAGCTGGAGATCAACGGACCGATCCTGTATCCGAGGTTATCCATCTGTGATCCGCAGTATCTGTATACCTTACCGGAATCGCAGACGGCTGCCGGGACGGCGGACATCATTTCCCATGTGTTTGAGCAGTACTTTCAGCCGAATGACGAAGCGTATATCACAGACCGTCTGAGTGAGGCGGTGCTGAAGACCTGCTTCAAATACGGCCCCATCGCAATGAGCGAGCCGGATAGCTATGAAGCCCGATCCAACCTGATGTGGGCGAGTACCGTCGGACTGAATCATCTGTTAACCGTGGGGAAGGGCGGGGCCTGGTCCGTTCATCCCATCGAACATGAGCTTTCTGCGTATTATGATCTGACGCACGGAGCGGGGCTGGCGATCCTGACCCCGGCGTGGATGCGGTATGTCCTTTGCGATAAGACAGTGAAACGCTTCTCAATGTATGCCGAAAATGTCTGGCGGATACAGACTGCGAATCCCTATGATGCGGCAAATGCCGCGATAGACAGAACGGAGAACTTCTTTAAGGTGCTCGGACTTCCCGGAAGACTCAGCGAGGTCGGGATCGGACCGGAGAGATTTGAGGAGATGGCATCGGAGGCGGTCAGGACCAGCGGTATTTCCGACCGTTCATATTTCCCTCTTGAGAAGGAGGATATCGTCAGAATATTTGAACGCTGTGCGTAAGGAGGAATTCATCTATGAAAGAAATTGTAACGATCATTCGACCGGAGAAGCTGGAGATCCTGAAGTCCGTGCTGGAGGAGGTCTCTTCAGGAGGAATGACCATCAGCACCGTTATGGGATGCGGTACCCAGAAGGGTAAGATCGAAACTGACGGCGTGAATGAGATAAAGGGATTAAAAACCAATATCAATCTTCTTCCCAAGATCAAGGTTGAGGTGGTTGTGAATGATAAGGATGTGGACAGGATCGTTCTTGAGATTCAGGAGAAATGTGCGTCCGGACATGTGGGAGACGGAAAGATCTTCATCAAGAAGGTGGAGGATGTGATCCGAATCCGTACCGGCGAGCGCGGAACGAGAGCGATATAAAATTGATGACAGTAGGATATCAAAATCGGCGTTTGACGGCTGGTTAACTGAATTATGCTTACATCTCCCCGATCCGATATGATGAATCCATATAGGACGGGGAAGTACGGGCGTTCCATCACCGGCGGTGGGGCGCCCTTTTGTGCGTGAAATGAGCTGCCCCCTCATCCCTCCGATGAGTGATTATCATATGGTTTATTCTAAGGAAAAGTAAAACTAACTGTGGAACAGAGAACGGTTCAGTGCTATAATACGCCTACGATATTAGGGGGATGTTCATGAAAGACACAAAGAAGAAATTCAGATTGCTGAATGGATCATCCATACTTTGGGTGGCGATATTTGTCTGATTGACATGCAAAGACTGGCACATGAGGATAAGTTGGAGGTCTGGTAAGATGACTAAGAAAAGACAAGTGATGGCAGTGCCTTTTTCCTGCTTTCTTGGAGTGGTTTCCATCTGCGTGGTTGGCATTATCATAGGGTCATTCTGTGATTATGAAATCAATGAGGCACTGGCGAACAAGACAGATATCGGAAAATTCTTTGCCACATATGGTTCGTATTTCTCATACTGTCTCTATCCTGCTGCCGGGATGTGTCTGTTTAAGGGGTTATCAAAAAAAGGCCGTCATTTTAAAATGCTGGCTTGGGTGCTCCTGTGTATTGGATTCTTTTTGGCGGTATATTACAGCAACAGCTATAACGGAAAGAGTGTCAGAGAACTGTTCAACTATACCGCAGGGGAATCACCGGCATTGCTTTCAGTATTATGCTGGGGCTTTTGGGCGGTGCTGTATGCGTGGGTTCCGATTGTATGTTATTTCCTTCTGGATGACATTGATCCTGACAAGCTTATCGCTGTTGGAGCGGCGATCCTTATTGCCGGGATCGTTGCGGACAATGTGAATGCCTGGTTGAAGCAGGTGGCTTCAAGACCACGATACAAGTATCTGATAACGCTTGAGAATCCCAGATCGGAATATCGTGACTGGTGGCAGATGGTACCGAATCTTGCGGGAAATGATGATAATTATAAAAGCTGGCCCAGTGGAAATATGACCATAGCGACCATGATGTTCTCGCTTCCCATGCTGGCAGATGTCTGCAAAAAGAAAAACATGACGAAGAATATCATTTGCTTTGTGATCGCATGTGCATTTGTTCTGCTTTATGGTTACAATCGGATTCACATGACGAACCATTTCCTTACGGATGTATGCTTTGGAACGTTGTTTACCTACCTCATTTATTCTGTCTGCAGTGCTGCATTTTTGAAGTATATCAGGTGATCCGTGCATATTTTTCCGGAGAAAAAGAAAGTCAGGAAGAGGAAAGCAGTGATATCTATCACATAATATGTGATGAGAAATTGTTGAACAGTCACATATTATGTGATATAAAGGAATCAGATCCTATGAAGGGAGATGATTTCGGTGAAAGAATATGTAATCAATAGCTCCATATGCGGTAAGGATATTCGGCGTGCAAGAGAAGTACTCGACATGACACAAAAAGAGTTTGCGTCCTTTGTATGCTCATCTAAAAGAACGATAGAAAAC
Organism: Eubacterium sp.; assembly: GCA_024681515.1. GTDB lineage: Bacteria > Bacillota > Clostridia > Lachnospirales > Lachnospiraceae > Eubacterium_Q. The sequence goes on from JAILAR010000032.1 coordinate 6,376, forward strand.
TGGGAGAGTAAGGAGGAGCAGGCGATCACGGGTCCCATAGTTCCTTTGATTGAGATCCTTCTCCGCCAGCCCGAACTGGCCGAGAAGCTTGAATATCCGAAGGACCGAATGCGGATGAGACTCATTTATATGTATAAAAATATGGTCTGTTCCGTGATCGACGTGGATGAACCTAAAAGAAAGGTACGGGTGAAGAATTATATCGACAACCCGCTTTTTCGTGCGTTTGGCAGGAATACGGAGCCGAGTTTCATCGACTATGAAGAGTTTCTGCGTTCCAGGTGCTTTCCGGAAACCAGGGATAAAATGAAGTTGGAACTGAAGCACCTCGGACTTCCGTTTTATGACCCGCTTATGATCATCGAGAAGACAGAAGGCCGCATGGCAGATGATCATTTTTGGATCAGGATAGCATTCTGGTGATATGTCAAGAACTTTTTGAAAAAGGTTTTGATATGGATTTTAGAAAAAAGGGTAACTTTAAGAGACCCTCGGTAGAAGTTCTTTAAAAACCGAAAGTCAGTTCGATTCGTTATTAAATTCGGTGTCCAGCTTTTCGCCGGTGTACAGTTGGTTTTTGACCAGCAATCCAAAAACGAGTCGTACGAATTTACGAGATGTAAGCGCGAGTGCTCTCTTGTGCTGATGTTTGGTTACTTCAGCATACTTTTTGGCATAGAACTCAGCATATTCAGGAACGTGTTTCCTTACGCTGTTTGCCGCTTCGCCAAGGTAATAGCGAAGATAAGGGTTTCCGGCTTTCGACATTTTATTATCCTCAGACGTGAAATCACCGGAGTCACCCTTAGGCCAGTATAAGCCTGCATATTTAGCAAGAGCATCAGAAGAGTGAAATGCAGCTGCATCGCCTATTTCAGATATGATCCCGGATGCCCATACGGGTCCGATCCCAGGGATTGATTGAAGAATGATCAAGGCGTTTGGATTCATTCCGCTTATGCATTTTTCAATGGCTTGCTCTATCAGCTTCATTTCCTTTTGAAATGCATGAATGCAGTTGAATGAGCTGGCCAGTGAAATATTTAGTGGCTCGTACATGCACTTATCCAGCCTGTACGAATCCCTTGCAGCCTTTTGCAGTAATTCAGATGTTTTGGACAGATCCGATATACGGTTTCTACTCTTATCAGCAAGAAAGCTGAGTAGTTCCTCTTCGGATGCATCTATGATCTCCTGGGGAGACATGAACTCCGTCAATACTGCGGAAGATGTGGCACCGTAAATATTGCCGAATGGTTTATCTTCACCCTCAAGAAGCTGAAGCTCACTGAACTTCAAATAAAGGTTAGAGACCATATAGGTCTTTTCCCTGGTGATACACTCAGACAGGTGCATACGATGCCTTGTAAGGCGTTTGAGGGCTATAAACTGACCGCCACGCCAGGGCTCAAGCTTTTTGGTACGGCCTACCCTTCCAAAGTCCGCAATGAGATATGCGTCCGTGGGATCGGTTTTCTCCATCCCGATATAGGACTTGCGGTAGTTGGCTGTTTGCTTTGGATTTACGCAGAATACGTAAGGTTTA